>NZ_CAJSYK010000014.1:0-88071 GCF_910574135.1 Anaerostipes faecis
CAAAAGAAAAGCTGAAACAGGCAGGGCTTGTGAGTTGCTACGATTATTACATGGAACGTCATGCTTTGAAGTTATGTTGAACCGCCGTATGCCGAACGGCATGTACGGTGGTGTGAGAGGGGAGATTTAATCTCCCCTACTCGATTGTTTACGGTAATAAGATGTACACTCTGAAAGCTGCAAAAAACGGAAGCCAGATCAGCTGTTTTCATTTTCCAACAAATTTAACAAGACAATTCCAGCTCAGAATGTCCGGAGGAAAAGGGGAAAAGGCAGATACGGAGAATTCGACAAAGAAAGCTATTTCCAGAATGCATATTTGCTGCAGAATAAAGAAGAACTGAATCATCTGATCGAAGCATTGATGAACAGAAGAAGAAATGGCTTTTGGATCTGCAGAGTTAAGAAGTATATGAATTGAATAGTAAAAAACCTTCGGCTGCGGCAGAGAAAAAGCTGTTTCCGAAGGTTTTTATATTGTTTATGCGGAATGGGCCAAAGCTTGGCAGAGGAACAGGAATGTTTTATTCTTCTTCATCATCCTCGTCGTCTAAAATAGCATCAAAAGCAGCAGAAACCATCTCATATTCCTCGTCATCCTCAATATTGTCCAGCTGAACCTCATCATCCGGCAATTCTTTATAGCGGTAAAGAAGCAGTTCACTTTCTTCCTCATCGTTCTCAAGGTCTTTTACGGGAACCAGGGCGATATAATCCTGTTCTTCGATGCCGAAGATACAGATCACGGCGCAGTCGAGCTGGACACCATCCTCCATTTCCAGATGGATGATTGGATTTTCTTCTTCAAATACGTCGGCTTCTACGTTGATATCTTCACTCATAAGACTACCTCTTTTCTTAGAATCCGGCTTTGTGAGCACAGAAATTCTACTAATTTTATTTGCATTTTTGGGCTGTTCTTAATATACTAAATAATAAAGGAAAAAGCAAGGGGACAAAGAGATTGTTACAGGTTTGACAAGTGTTTTCCTGTGTGATACGATACCATCGAATATTGGCAGCGGAGGCTATTATTATGGAAGAATACAGATATTTATTGGATATAGCGGTGATACTGGTTTTGACAAAGTCTTTCAGCCTGTTCTCGAGAAAAGTAAACATGCCTCCTGTAGTCGGAGCGTTGATTGCGGGCATTATACTGGGACCGGTGATGCTGAACGTGATCAAACCGTCTGATACTATCCTGAGTCTGGCAGAGATCGGTGTTATTGTCCTGATGTTTCAGGCAGGGCTGGAGACCGACATCAGGGAACTGAAACGGAGCGGAAAAGCAGCCATGGTGATCGCGCTGTGCGGAGTTGTCGTGCCCCTGGCGGTCGGAGCGGTCATCTCTTTTATGTTTGAAAAGAATTTAATGGAAAATATTTTTGTGGGGGTTATTCTGACTGCCACGTCTGTTAGTATAACGGTAGAAACTCTTCAGGATATGGGAAAGCTTAAGGGCCGTGTCGGAACGGCAATACTCGGTGCGGCCATCATTGACGATATCCTGGGTATTATACTGCTTTCTGTGATGACAAGCATCGGCAGGGCCGGAACGGTTGAGGTCACAGGAGTTCTTATGATAATCGGCAAGATGGCTCTGTTTTTTGTGCTCTCAGGTGCCGGCGGAATTGTTGTGTACAAGTTTTTCCGCAGGATGTCCACGATGAAAGTAAACAACGAACAGGTCCACAGAAGACGGGTTCCGGTGCTTGCACTGGCATTCTGCCTGTTTCTGGCATTTTTGGCCGAATTATTTGGAATTGCAGACATCACCGGGGCATATCTGGCGGGGATCATCCTGTGCAGAATACCGGAGACTTACTATATTCACCGGAAGGTGGAGTGTATCTCATACATGCTGATCACCCCGATCTTCTTTGCCAGCATCGGCCTCAAAGTCGAAGTGGCGGGAATGACTCAGACGATGATCATCTTCACTGTACTTATCAGTATTGCCGCTGTCCTGACGAAGATCATCGGCTGCGGCATCGGGGCCAAGGTCTGCAGGTATTCCTATAAGGAGTCCCTAAAGATCGGAGCCGGCATGGTTTGCAGGGGAGAGGTAGCACTGATCGTTGCACAAAAAGGAATCCATGTCGGGCTGCTCAGGGAAGAGATGTTTGCACCTATGGTCATTATGGTGTTGGTGACAACCCTTTTGGCGCCGATTCTTCTCAAGCTGTTTTTTTCAGAGTGGTTCAGCGGATTGACGTACAGGACAGGAAAGAGATAACAGGATGATTGAGACAGTAGTATCAGTAAAGCTCCCGGTGCGGGAGACATTAAGGATTAAGAAGAATTCCCTGCATCCGGACGTGATGACGGGAAGAGAAAAGAGAATATGCCTCGTTTCAGGTTTATATGGAGATGAGCTTGGAGGGCAGTATATATGCGGAGAAATCATAAAGAGGATCAAAGAGGACTATGATTCCCTGTCAGGAATCGTGGACGTATATCCGTCGGTCAACCCTTTGGGGCTGGATGCCAGGAGCCGGAGCATCCCAGTTACACAGGAGGATTACAGCGCGGTTTTTCCGGGAGACTTAAAAGGGGAACTCGGGGAATATACAGCGGCCAAGCTGCTGGAGGATATGGAGAGTGCAGACTGTGTAATCGACATTCATTCCAGCAATATTTTCCTTCAGGAGATCCCCCAGGTGAGATTAAACAGCGATGCGGGCGAGGGCCTGCTCCGCCTCGCAGGATATATGAATACTGATCTGATTTGGATACATCCGTCTACGACAGTGAATGAGGGAAGCCTTTCCTATGCCCTGAATGAACGGGGAGTGCCTTGTATGGTCACAGAATCAGGGGCTGCATTCAGGATTAAATATGACTTCTGCAGACAGATCATAGAGGGAGTGTTTGCCATCATGAAGGAACTGGGCATCTGGAAGGGAACGTGTGCAGAACCGAAAAGGGCCCCGGTTGTCCATGATGACGGGATTCATTATCTGAACTGCGAGACGAACGGTCTGTTTGTCACTCACAAGAAGGTGAAAGATTATGTGAAAAAGGGTGAGATCATCGGCAGCATCACCAGTCCCATCCTGGGAGCGGTGGAGGAAGAAATCATTGCGCCGGTGGACGGTATCTTAATGACTGTCAGAGAACACCCGGGCGTGACGGAGGGGTCTCTGATCGCCAGAGTCGTGGGAGGTGCCCTGGTATGATCAAAGAGACATTGTATACGACAGATTCTTACCTCAGGGAAGAATTTAAAATAAAAGGATTTCGGTTCGGCAGTACAGGCGAAGACTCAGAACCGTCTGCCTGCATTGTCGGCTCCATGAGAGGCAATGAATTTCAGCAGCTTTTTATCTGCTCTCTGCTGGTAAAAAGACTGAAGGAGCTGGAAGCATCCGGCTCGATTGTGGGAAATCATGAGATCCTGGTCATCCCTTCAATGAATAATTCATCAATGAATGTAGGGATGCGGTATTGGGTATCGGACAACAGTGACATCAACCGGGAGTTTCCGGGGAATCCGCAGGGAGAGCCAACCAGCCGTCTGGCGGCCAATATATTTGAGAAAGTAAAGGGCTACCGCTATGGAATCCAGTTTCCTTCATTTTACCGGAAGGGAGATTTTATACCCCATGTGCGGATGCAGACTACGGGAAAGGAAAGTGCAAGTCTGGCAAATTTATTCGGACTGCCTTATGTGATCACAAGCAAGCCGAGAAGCTTTGATGTGAAGACGTTAAATTATAACTGGCAGATCAACGGGACAGATGCATTTTCAGTCTATTCCGGTGATACGGGACATATCAATGAGTTTTCGGCGAAACAGGCTGTATCTGCTGTTTTGCGGTTTTTAACCAGAATGGGAATTTTAAAATATAATTGCCATAACGGCTATATTGCAAGTATTATAGAAGAAGAGGACATGGCGGAAGTTAAGACGGAGGCACCGGGATTTTTCCGGCGTCTTGTCAATGTCGGAGAGGAAGTGCACCGGGGACAGCTCTTAGGAGAGATCCTGGACCCTTACGAGGGAGATATTATTTCTGCGGTGCATTCCACCGTGGATGGAATCGTTTTTTACGCGAAGAAAGATCCAATGATCTTGGAGAATGCTTCTGCGTTTCAAATCATAAAGAAGCTGCACGAATAGAGGAGGACCATATGGGACAAGTAAAGAGAGTTTATGTGGAAAAGAAACAGGACTATGCCATCAAAGCAAAGGAACTGCTGGAGGAAGTGAGGCAGTACTTGGGATTGGATGTGGAAAACATCCGCGTACTGATCCGCTATGATGTGGAAAATGTTTCTGAGGAAAGCTATCAAAAGGCGCTGGGCACCGTGTTCAGTGAGCCTCCTGTGGATGAAGTTTATGAGGAAGCGTTCCCTGCGGAAGAAGGGGAAACGGCTTTCAGCGTGGAATTCCTCCCGGGGCAGTTTGACCAGAGGGCAGACTCTGCCCAGCAGTGTCTGAAGCTGTTAAATGAAAGTGAAGAACCGGTCATCCGGAGCGCCACTACATATGTAGTAAAGGGAGCATTATCTGAGGATGAGATGGGTCAGATCAAAGATTACTGCATCAATCCGGTGGATTCCAGAGAGTCCTCTGAAGAAAAACCGGATACCCTTGTGATGGAGTTTGAAGAGCCGGAAGATGTAAAGATTGTGGAAGGATTCAGGGATATGGACGAACAGCCGTTTAAGGAACTTTATGATTCCCTGAACCTGGCTATGACCTTTAAGGATTTCCTGCACATCCAGAAGCATTTTAAAGAAGAGGAACAGAGAGACCCGTCCATGACCGAGATCCGTGTTCTGGACACATATTGGTCTGATCACTGCCGTCACACGACCTTTTCAACGGAACTTAAAAATATTAAGTTCCAGGAAGGCTTTTACCGTGCGCCTTTGGAGGCGACCTATGAGCAGTATATGCTGGATCACAAGAGCATTTTCCAGGGAAGGAAAGACAAATTTGTCTGCCTGATGGACCTTGCGCTGATGGCTATGCGCCGGCTCAAACGGGAAGGTGCCTTAAATGACATGGAAGAGAGTGAAGAGATCAACGCGTGCAGTATCGTAGTGCCTGTCTCCATAGACGGAGAAGAGGAGGAGTGGCTCGTAAGCTTTAAGAATGAGACGCATAACCATCCTACTGAGATCGAGCCGTTCGGTGGTGCGGCTACCTGCCTCGGCGGAGCGATCAGAGATCCGCTTTCCGGGCGTTCTTATGTGTATCAGGCTATGCGTGTGACCGGAGCCGGCGATCCTACTGTACCATTAAAAGATACTTTAAAAGGAAAACTTCCGCAGAGGAAGATCGTGACCGGAGCTGCTCATGGATATAGTTCTTACGGCAACCAGATCGGATTGGCCACTGGATTTGTAGATGAGATCTATCATCCGGATTATGTGGCAAAACGTATGGAGATCGGGGCTGTCATGGGTGCTGCGCCGAGAAAGAACGTCGTAAGGGAAAGCTCAGATCCCGGAGATATCATCGTTCTGCTCGGCGGAAGAACCGGACGTGACGGCTGCGGAGGAGCTACCGGATCTTCTAAGGTCCACACAGAAGAGTCCATCGAGACATGCGGCGCGGAAGTACAGAAAGGTAATCCTCCGACAGAGAGAAAGATCCAGAGACTGTTTAGAAGGAAAGAAGTCAGCAGGCTGATCAAAAAGTGCAATGATTTCGGTGCAGGCGGTGTTTCTGTGGCGATCGGAGAACTCGCAGACGGACTTACGATCGATCTTGACAAGGTGCCGAAAAAGTATGCGGGACTTGATGGAACAGAGCTTGCCATCTCTGAATCCCAGGAACGTATGGCGGTTGTCCTGGACCCAAAAGATGTGGATCAGTTCTTAGCCTTTTCCGAGGAAGAAAACCTGGAAGCAGTGGCGGTTGCCGTTGTAACCGAGGAGCCAAGATTAGTTCTCTCCTGGAGAGGAAAAGAGATCGTAAATCTGTCCCGTGCATTTTTGGACACGAACGGAGCCCATCAGGAAAATGATGTATATGTAGAGATTCCGCACCGCGTCAGCAGCTTCTTTGATAAGGAGATTCCAAAGAGTTTTACGGAAGCATGTATTAATACACTGAAAGATCTGAATGTATGCTCCAAGAAAGGACTTGTAGAGATGTTTGACAGCACCATTGGTGCAGGCAGCGTCACTCTGCCTTACGGCGGAAAATATCAGATGACACCGGTCCAGACGATGGTAGCCAAGCTTCCGGTGCTTCACGGAAAGACAGATACCGTGACCATGATGAGTTATGGATTTGACCCATACTTGTCCAAATGGAGTCCATTCCACGGAGCAGTTTATGCGATCACTCATTCCATCGCAAAAATCGTGGCAGCTGGCGGTGACTACAAGAAGATCCGTCTGACCTTCCAGGAGTACTTCAAACGCCTTGGAGAAGATCCGGAGCGCTGGGGACAGCCATTCGCGGCACTGCTCGGTGCATACCACGCACAGATCGGATTTGGACTTGCATCTATCGGAGGAAAGGACAGTATGTCCGGAACCTTCAACGACATTGATGTGCCTCCGACGCTCGTATCCTTTGCTGTAGATGTGGCAGACGGAAAACACGTGATCACTCCGGAACTGAAACGCGCAGGCAACCGTCTCGTGCGGATCTGTATTCCGAGGGATGTCTATAACCTTCCGGTTTACAGTGAGGCGAAAAAGGTTTACAAACGTATCCACAGGCTCATAGAAGAAGGTGCGATCAAATCCTGCTATGCCATCGGATTCGGAGGAACCATTGAAGCGGTTGCCAAGATGGCCTTCGGAAATGGCCTTGGAGTTATTTTTGACCAGGAAGTTGAAATCAAAGATCTTGTTGAGAACCATTACGGATCTTTCGTGGTGGAAATGGATACGAGGGATATCAGAAAACTTGCGATCCCAAGCCTTCTCCTCGGTGAGATCACCACAACACCGGAACTTGTATTAGGAAATGAAGTGGTTCCGCTGAAAGAGGCCGCAGATGCGTGGACCAAGCCTTTGGAAGAAGTCTTCCCGACCCGCTCTGAAGGAAGCCAGGATGTAGTAGAGACAAGAAACTACACCAAAGGCAAGGCGCATTTTGCCAAGAATAAAATAGCGAAACCAAAAGTATTTATTCCGGTATTCCCGGGTACAAACTGCGAATATGATTCTGCAAGGGCGTTTGAAGACGCAGGGGCAGAGGTCATTACTAAGGTATTTAAGAACCTGGACGCACAGGGAATCCGTGACTCTGTAGATGAGTTTGAAAAAGCAATCAAAGAGTCACAGATGATCATGTTCCCGGGAGGCTTCAGTGCAGGTGATGAGCCGGAAGGTTCTGCCAAATTCTTTGCAACAGCCTTCCGAAATGAAAAGCTCAAAGAGTCTGTCATGGACCTGCTGAACAATCGGGATGGTCTCGTGCTGGGAATCTGTAACGGGTTCCAGGCACTGATCAAACTTGGACTGGTACCGGAAGGAAAGATTGTGGAGCAGACAGAGCAGTCTCCGACGCTGACGATGAACCGGATTGGACGTCATATTTCAAAAGTAGCCTATACCAAAGTGACTTCAAACCTGTCACCATGGTTCCATGAAGTCAATGCGGGAGACATTTTCAGTATCCCTGTTTCACACGGAGAAGGACGTTTTGTGGCAAATGACGATGTGATCAAAAAGCTGTTTGAAAACGGCCAGGTGGCAACCCAGTATGTGGACTTGAATGGAGATCCTACTATGAATGAGGACTTTAATCCGAATGGTTCCTATTATGCCATCGAGGGTATCACAAGCCCGGACGGAAGGGTTTTGGGAAAGATGGGCCATTCAGAACGTATGGGACGTTTTGTTTCCAATAACATTGCAGGAAACAAAAACCAGAAGATTTTCCTTTCAGGAGTGAACTATTTTAAATAATCAGATCCCGGTATCATAATAAGAACCCCGCAGTGTACTCTGCGGGGTTCTTATATTTTAATGAAAAGAGAGGATTAAAAATATATATGAAAAACGATTGCCTCAGGGACATGCTGTGTTTCATGTCTTATGAGGTATGTTTTTAGTATAGCAGGATTACCGTAGGAAACAATGGATAGAAAATAAACAATTCTAAATGAAATATAAACAAATCTTATACCCAGAGGGCACCCCGTATTCTATACCCTTCGGGTGTAGAATTCTTGTGTTTCTGGAGAAAAAAAGGTTCATGTGAATGAGCTGATAATATTTTGGTTAAAATTCGGAATAAATATTGAAAATATTATCTAAATATACTAATATATAATCATTATGTAACCAACGACTTTCTCATGAAAGGAGTCTTCTTTATGTCAGATGCAAAAGGAAAACTGTTTGAAACTAATGAAAAATTCCCACAGACCGAATATTGGAACGATTCTTGTGCGGTAAAAGAACTGGAGTATGCCATCGACCGTGGAGCAACCGGGGCTACCACCAATCCTGTGATCGTAGGAAATGTATTAAATCAGGAGATGGATCTCTGGGAAGATACTCTTGTAAAGTGGATCGATGAAATGCCGGACGCAACAGAGGAGGAGGTTGCATGGCGCCTGATCGAACAGATGGCAGTGCGCGGAGCAAAACTTCTTAATCCGGTCTATGAAAAGACAAATCATAAAAAAGGGAAAATCTCCATCCAGACCAACGCAAAATTATACAGAAACGCAGACGCAATGGCAGAACAGGCAATCGGATTCGGGGACCTGGCACCGAATATCATGGTTAAAATGCCGACTTCCGCAGCGGGAATCAAGGCATTTGAGGAAGCTACCTTCGCCGGTATCAGCATCAACGCCACTGTATCCTTCACTGTGGCACAGGCCGTAGCAGTGGCAGAGGCAGTAGAGCGCGGATTAAAACGGAGAGAAGAAGCGGGACTTTCCAATGAGAATATAACACCGGTGTGCACCATCATGGTGGGACGCACCGATGACTGGATAAAAGAAGCTGTGAAACGGGACAATCTGTGTCTGGATCCATGCGCATTAGAGTATGCGGGAGTTGCAGCATTCAAGAATGCATATAAGATCTATCAGGAACGCGGATATAAGACAAGACTTCTGGCTGCCGCGTACAGGAATTATTTCCACTGGTCAGAGTTTATCGGCGGAGACGTGGTGCTCACCATCACACAGCCTTGGCAGGAGAAGATCAACGGAAGCGACGTGGAAGTAAAAGAGCGTATGAGCCGCCCGGTTCCCGAAAAATATCTAAATGAACTGAAGAAGATTCCTGATTTTATCATGGCATATGAGGAAGACGGCCTGAAACCAGAAGAATTTGTACATTACGGAGCCTTTGTAAAGACCATCAACCAGTTCCTGGGAGGATACGAAAGCCTTCTCGGGGTGATCAGAAAACTGATGGTGGGAGACCCTATTAGAAAATAAAATACATAGACAGCAAAACAGCAGGTATCCTATGGATCATACCTGCTGTTTTACTCTTTCATTGGTTCATTGGTTGTTTCATCGTTCTGCACGTGTACCTCACATTCTTTTCTTCGGCGGGATATAGTAATGACCGCCGTTCATTGCTGTGATCCCGGCGCTGATGATATCACAGTTATCAATAAAATATTTTTTCACTTTCTCCTTCAAGGACAGTTTTGCTGCATTCATCTGTACTGCTTTTGTATTTGTCATATCGGTTCCTCCTTTCTTAAATGATGTTTTTCTTTTACGGTTCCTATGATATCATTGTATACAAGGATTGATTAGATGATTTTTTGACCAGTTTTTAGGGCAATATTGACATGGAGGCTGGGTGATAGGAAAGGAAAGCGCTGACATATGTATGAAACACTCTACAGACTTGAAAAGACAGGTATAGATATCAAATATTGGACTAACAAGGGACAGTATACCCCTCCCCATTGGCATACGGCCATCGAGCTGATCTATGTGCTGAACGGCACGGGATCCGTGATCTTTGACGGGCAAGAGCATCTCACAAAAGCGGGGGATCTTCTGGTCATTGACTCCAATAAAATCCATGAGATGAAGTGTGCGGAAGTCTCCATGATGATCATAATCCAGTTTTCCAGGAAAAGAATGAAGAACTACGTCAAGGACATTGACAGCTTCCGCCTGTCCTGCAGCCGGGAGAGCGCGGAGCATGGAAAAGAAAAGGAATACCAGTCGGTCTGCGGGCTTTTGCGTAAGCTTCCCCTTTTGTATGTGAGGCAGCCCGTGGGATATGAGCTAAAAAGCCAGGCAGTCGCTATGGAGATCCTGTATGAGCTGCTGAATCATTTTGGGGAAGAAGATACCGGGAGGACCGCAGAGAAGGAAGGGGCTTTAAAGCGTCTGGGGGAGATCACGGACTATATTGAAGAACATTACAGAGATCCGATTCCGCTGGAGGAGATCGCTTCCCATTTTTATCTGAACCGTGAGTATTTCAGCCGCTTTTTTAAAAAGAATATGGGAGTGTCCTTCTCAAGATATGTCAACCAGGTCCGTCTGCTGCATATATACTATGATATCTGCAACACAGAAGAGGGGATCATGGATCTTATCGAGAAGCATGGATTTAAAAATTATAAACTGTTCATCAAAATGTTCCGGGAAATCTATGGGAGCACACCGAGGGAAGTCCGCAGTGAGAGAAAGGGACAGACATAAAACAAAAGCAAGCTTGCTTTTGTTTCTTTTATAGAAAACGTTTTTCCCATCGGTTATCTGTATACAAAGTCGGGAATTTGGAAAAGAGATAGACTTTTGGTAATGAAATGAGTATAATTAGAATATATATTTATAATATACTTGAATATTGTTAGGGAACTGTTGCGAATTATGAATATATTATGATAATTTTCTGAAACCGAGATTGGAAAGGAGAAACTATGGAAAAAACATTGATCACCATCAGCCGCCAGTACGGAAGCGATGGAACGAAGGTTGCGCAGGTTTTGGCGGACAAGCTGGATGTCTGGTACTATAACAGAGATATCCTGTATATGGCTGCTGAGAAGATCGGCGTGGATGATCTGGATGAGAAATCGCTGGAAGAGCTGAATTACAGAAAAAGCTCCCGATATGTGGAGGGACTGAGTGTCATGATGGGAACACCGGGACACATTCCGGTCTACAATCAGATGTTTAAGGAACAGTCCAAGATCATCCGCAAGCTTGCCGGATACGGCTCTGGAGTCTTTCTTGGAAGATGTGCAGATTACGTGCTGAAAGATATGGATAATGTTTATACAATATATCTCTATGCAGATGATGAATTCCGTATAGGTCATCTATCTGAGGCGGAAGGCCGCGAGGTCACAAAATCTGAACTGAAGAAGGAAGATAAGACAAGAGAATCATACTATAACTACTACACTGGACAGAAATGGGGCGATGTACAGAATTATGATCTGGCTGTTAATATGACGAAGATCAGTCCTGAAAACTGTGCGGAGTTAATTCTTGAGTACATTGAAAAGAGAAGAAAATAAGAATAATAAAAAGGCATCCTCAGAGTTTGTATTTAACTCTGAGGATGTGTTTGAATTTCTCTGGTGCTGTCATATATAAGAGTCACGGTTTTGTTTATGATACAAAAAACGTCTTACCTCCATAATTTTATTTGGGCTTTCATCGTCTATTACAACATAGTAAATCACAAAATTTTTAACATATATTCGATAATAAGGGTATCTTCTTTCCTTTAAAGAATGATAGACTTCAAAAGATTCTGCATTTGGAAGTCTTTCTATTATCTTTTTTTCCACCTCATCAAGTAAGTTGTTAGCAGCTTGAGGATTTTCTAATGTTGAAGAAATATAAGTCAGCTTTTCTTTCAGATCCTCATAAAATAATGGGAGATACCGCAAACTATATTTGCTATCAGTCATTTATTTTCCTTCTTAGCCCTTCAAAAACTTCTTCATGTGAATAACGCCTACTGTTATTTTGGGCGGCAGCATCAGCCTTATCCAGAGCAGTCTCTAAACCGTCTGTTAGATTGGAATATGCCTCCAGACTAAGAACTACCATAGAACCGTAACCATTTTTTGTAAGATACACAGGCTCCCCTTTGTTGACCAATTT
This sequence comes from Anaerostipes faecis, assembly GCF_910574135.1. Taxonomy (NCBI): domain Bacteria; kingdom Bacillati; phylum Bacillota; class Clostridia; order Lachnospirales; family Lachnospiraceae; genus Anaerostipes; species Anaerostipes faecis. The sequence continues at coordinate 12,036 of NZ_CAJSYK010000014.1, forward strand.
TTCTATATCGGGAAACTTATTTCTTAAGTCAGAAACAGGTTTGATCTGTATCAAATCATCACTCCTTATCAATAATTTATCGTAATATTATCATTGTTTTTATTATAAGCTATCGACTCATAGATTACAAGTATTATAGAAAATATTTAATCATTATGGTAGATTAAAAGGAGAATACAAAAAATTATTTAGAAAAAGGAACATTGGACAGGAGATATCGCAAATGTTGGATAAAAAAAGAGACAAAAAGCAGGAACGGATTGAAAATTTTGAAAGTCAGAGAGAAAAAATGAAAAAGGCAGGGTACAAGGAATCCTCCGGGATCATTTCCGTGCTGAGGGCCAATGTTTTGGCGTTTGCTACTGCCGGACCAATCTGTATTGCAGCTTATATACTATATTTCATTCGCTGGGGAGAAAGTGGGTGGACCATGAATGGAAGAAATCTGATCTTCTTTTTTGCACTATTTTTTGCAGCCATATTTGTCCATGAACTGCTTCATGGTTTGGGGTGGAGTCTGAATTGTAAAGATGGATGGAAAAGTATTGCATTTGGTGTGATGGAGAGTTCGCTGACTCCATACTGCCACTGCAGAGAGCCGTTGAAGTTCGGCAGTTATTCGGTGGGCTTATATCTGCCTTTCTGTGTATTAGGTCTGGGCCTTTTTGCAGTTTCCATGATCGTTCCCAATAATACGGTTTTTTTGCTTGCAGTCCTGAATATGCTGTCTGCAGGCGGGGACCTTACCATCGGATGTTATCTTCTGAAGCATAAAAATGGGCTGATCCTGGATCACCCAACCAACTGCGGTTTTATTTCGTTTGAAAAATAAAGTATTGTATAAACCTGACAAGAGCCGGACTGATTTTTACATAAAGAATGATCAATTCACTAAAAATAAAATTTACTATAGTATTCTGGGGACTAATTGAGTATAATGAGAGCGAAAACAGAAAATCAAGAGCAATAATAGTGATAAGTCATAAATAAGCTGGGTATCTTATGGTATGCCCTTTCGGGTATACCCGCAAAAGTAAATCAGAAAGGAATCGAAAAATGAAAAAAACATTGATCACGATCAGCCGTCAGCATGGAAGCGGCGGAACCGAAGTAGCGCGGATTTTGGCAGACAGACTTGGGGTATGGTATTACAATAGAGAGATTTTATACATTGCGGCAGACAAGATTGGATTTGACTCCCTGGATGAGCAGGCCATGGAGGAGCTGAACTACAAGAAGAGCTCTAAGTATATGGAAGGCCTGAGTGTCATGATGGGAACTCCCGGTCATATTCCAGTGTATAACCAGATGTACAAAGAACAGGGAAAGATCATACAGAAGCTGGCAGGCTATGGATCCGGCGTCTTCCTCGGAAGATGCGCTGACTACATCCTAAAAGATTTTGATAATGTCACATCTGTTTATCTATATGCAGATGATGAATTCAGACAGAAGCGTCTTTCAGAAGCCGAGGAACGGGAAGTACCTATGGCTGACATCAAAAAGGAAGATAAGACTAGAGAATCCTACTACAATTATTACACGGGACAGAAGTGGGGCGATGTGACAAACTATGACCTTGCTTTGAACATGGGGAAGATCAGTTTTGAAGAAGCGGCAGATGTTATTTTGTCATATATTGAAAAACACAGATAATTATAAGTGATGTCTATTATGAAGACAGTATTTAGTTAAATTGACGAGCGAAGAGCAGGGAATATGGTCATTAGCCCTGCTCTTTTTCTGACATATCAATATTATGGTAATGACTGGGAAGGTATACCCAAAAGGGCATCCCGAATTTTATACCCTTCGGGTAGGCGCGCTTTGCGCGATAAGGTATACCCAAAAGGGCATCCCGCATTTTATATCCTTCGGGTGAACGCGCTTTGCGCGATAAGGTATAAGATGATCTACAACGCGGTTTATGATCTCTTCCAGACTATTTTTATTTGGTTGTTGATAGGAGAAATTATTTCTAACTATGATAAAAAAGGACAGAGCCGGTTTTGTCCGGCGCTGTCCTTGACTACTTGATACAGGACCTTTAATCAATGGTTTCCACTGTAATGGAATTGGAACGGCAGAAATCTGTATACTCTTCCTGGGGAAGCTGGTCCGTAAGGATATAATTGATCTTTTCCAGCGGGCAGTAAGTCATCAGAGAAAAGATGCCGAATTTTGAGTGGTCTGCCAGCACATATCGCTGCATGCTGTTGGAGACGACGGCTTCCTTTACCCGGTATTCCTCCTCAGACGCGTTTGTCAGGCCGTTTTCAATGGAAAGGCCGGTGCATGCCATAAAGGCTTTGCCGATATTAAAAGCCTTAAGATACTCAGAAATCTTTGTATCCACAAAGGAGAGGGTTTCCCTTTTTAAATAGCCTGGAAGGGAAATAACGGTCAGATTCTTATAAGGAAGGGCTTTCAGGGAAACCTGCAGGCTGTTGGTGATGATGGTGCAGCGTTTCTCTGAAATATAATCCACAATATTGTGGCAGGTTGTACCAGTGTCGATATAGATAATGTCATCATCTTCAATATGATCGGCTGCAAGGCGGCAGATGGCCTTCTTTTCTTCTACGAACTTTTCGTGGCGTTCTGCAAAAGGAAGCAGCTTTTTCGACGGAAGAGTGTCATTTAATGTGACTCCTCCGTACACTTTTTTTATTTTTCCTGCTTTTGCAAGCGTGTCAATGTCTCTTCGGATCGTATTTTTGGAGACCTGGAAAACCTCGCATAAGGTATCCAAGGAAACCGACTTTTCTTTTGTGATATACTGTTCTATTTCATCGATTCGTTTTGTACGCATATGAAAACTCCCTCTCGTTTATTCAAATTTAGGCCCAGTCTGGCCATAAAAATAAAAGCTTTGTTTTATTATAGTATATTATGAGTAAATTGAAAAGAAGCAAGTGGTAAGTTGTGATAAAGTTTAATGCTAATAACTTTAGTCCATACTTTTATCATCAAGGAGGTCTTTTCCTGACATTTTTTCTGAGGTATAATAAAGCAGAAACAAGCAACCTTAACGCGTGAAGTACAAGAATGTAAGGGTATAAAACATGCTGAAAGGAACAGTGGGGGACGGGATGAAAGAACAAGAAATTAAACTGATCGCCATGGATATGGACGGGACACTTCTGACCAGCCGGAAGGAAGTGACACAAAAGACAGTAAAAGTATTAGAAGCAGCAATGGACCGAGGGATCCAGATCGTCCCGGCAACCGGACGGTCAGTGAATGGGCTTCCGAAGGAGCTGACGGATCTTAAGAGATTAAGATACTGCATTCTGAGCAATGGGGCCAGGGTTTATGATTTACACGAACAGAGATCGATTTACAAAAACCAGTTTGACACAGATCAGATCCTCAAGCTTTTGGAAGCGGTCAAACCGTACCATGCTTTCCGGAGCATAGCAAAGGATGGAAAGGTATACTGTTATAAAGAAGAGCTGGACAGGCTGGAATCATTTCACCTGGGAGAGTATTCCGAGGAGATGATCCGTGCCTCCAGGACGCCGGTAGAGGATTTAAAAGAATTTATCCAAAAGGAAGGCGGAACTTCAGAAAAAATGACGCTGTTTTTTGAAGACCAGGAAGAACGGGCAAAGGCGAGGAAGGAGCTGACAGAATGTGGTTTATATGCTGTTGTGGCTTCCCTGAAGAATAACTTGGAGATTTCCCTTCATTCCTGCAATAAGGGTGATGCGCTGGCCCATCTGATGGAGCACCTGGACTTAAAGAAAGAAAATATTATGGCCTGCGGCGATGCGGAAAATGATTATCAGATGATCGAGGCGGCAGGGATCGGGGTTGTCATGGAAAACGGCAGTGATGAGATGAAAGAGATTGCCGATTATATAACTGACGATCACAACAGTGACGGAGTGGCCAAGGCAATTGAAGTCTTGGTTTTGAATAATTGAAGTGCGTTTCATGCTAATGAATGAGCCGGTTATAATCATTCCGGCAGTCGAGAATATATTCGTGTACACTGTATTAAGATATAAAAATACCTCTAAAGTAGTTTTGGCTGTCTGCCGTGTCCGCTTTAGAGGTATTTTATTGTGAGAGAAACCCTATTCCAGCTAGATTCGTTCAAAATCAGAAGCGCCGTGTTTGCAGATCGGACATATAAAATTGGCGGGGAGTTCTTCGCCCTCATAGATATATCCGCAGATTTTACAGCGCCAGCCGGTTTTCTTTGTTTCCTGCGGCTGGGGTTTGATATTCTTATGATAATATGCGTAAGTAACAGAAGGTACATTTGATAAGACTTCTCCGTCTGTGACATCGGCGATAAACATTGTGTGTGTGCCCAGATCAACCGTCTCTGCCACAGAAGCGCTGAGAAACGCGTTTGCATATTGGCTTAAATAAATGATGCCGCCTGATGAACGGTCATAGCCGGAGAAATCCTTCAGCTTGTCAACATCCCTGCCGCTCTGGAATCCGAAATGCTTAAAAATATCAAAGGGAACCTCCTCGGACAGGATGGATATATTAAAGGAACCGGTGTCCCGGATCATATCATGAGTGTAATTGCCTTTATTGACTGCTACGGAAATGCGGTTCGGTGTGGTCGTGACCTGCTGGACTGTGTTGACGATACAGCCGTTGTCCTTGTCTCCGTCTTTTGCTGACAGTACAAACAAACCGTAGCTCAGTTGAAACATTGCTGCTTGATTCATATAAAAACCCCTTTCTATACTTGATTATTATTGTCAATATACTCAAATTATAATCCCTTTATGACACATTTGCAATGCCCGAATGGGGATATTGCTTTACTTTTGAGAAATGCGCGGTTATAATAAAACAAATGCGTGCAATGTGTCAAATAAAAAGAAAAAGCGAGGAAAGCACATGGCAGGAACAATCAAAGAAATTGCAGAACGTGCCGGAGTCTCCCGTGGTACTGTGGACCGGGCGCTGAATAACAGGGGCAGGATTAAGCCGGAAGTGGCGGAGCGGATTCTGGCGATTGCCAAAGAACTGGACTACCATTCCAACAGAAAGTCTAAAAAGAACACGCAGAATCCGGACAAACATATAAAAATCGGAGTTATCACCCAGCTCTCCGAGGCTTCTTTTATGATTCCGGTCAAAGAGGGAATCCGGGATGCGGGGAGAGAACTTGAATATTTAGGAGTGGAACTTTTATTAAAGGATATAGAATCAGTAGATGAAGAGGCTCAGATGGAAGCGATTGATGAGTTGGAATCAAAAGGGATCGACGGCCTTGCGATCATGCCGGTGCAGTCAGAGTATGTGAGAGAACGGCTGAACCGCTTGATGGAAGAAAAAGAAATTCCGGTAGTAACATTCAACTCAGATATCGTTGGCACAAAACGATCTTGCTTTGTAGGCCTGGATAACAAAAAAAGCGGCCGTACTGCCGCGGGACTCATGGGAATGCTGACACGGGGAAAAGGGAAGGTCCTTGTGATCACAGGGTTTTTCACTAACAGTGTAAACAGCCTGCGTGTGGAGGGATTCGTACAGGAGATTAAGAATGCATATCCTGACATGGAACTGCTCGGAGTCCAGAGCAGTTTTGACGAGACGAGGGAAGTGCAGAAGATCATTGAGAATACGATGGCGATCGCCCCGGATCTTTCCGGTGTCTTTGTGGCATCCGGCGGGCAGGCCGGGGTGTGTCTGGCTTTCGAGAAACTGAAACTTGAGAAACGCCCTTATGTCATAGTGTATGACGCCACGCCGAAAAATACGAAAGCACTGAAAGAAGACCGGTATGATTTTTTGATTGATCAGGAAGGATACGAACAGGGATACCGGCCTCCGAATCTTCTGTATAACATGATCCAAAAAGGACAGATGCCGGAGACGGACCATATCTATACAGATATAAAGATAAAAAATAAATATAATGTATGACATTTTCCACATGATTTCCGTTCGGCTCTTAGAATGCCTCACTCCAATCATGTGGAAAATGGACTTAATATCTACTGGATAAGTATCCATTAAACAAACAGAACGATTCAACGACAGTTTTTTATTACTATTTTCGTCACGTTTTGAAATGGGCTCCTCCAATCGTGCTAAAAAATTTACGTTGGAATATGTGGAACATGGCCGCAGAGTCTGCTGAAGATGACAGCTTAACAAGAGAAGGTGTTATTTTGCCATAGTTGAATAAGGATTGAAACATAGAATCATAGTGTTTCAATCCTCTTTTTTTGTATTTTTGCGTGCTTATGCGTGCTATATAATTGTGCAATAATACTCAAGAAGCGTGTATACATTTGTGAAATGTAGCAAAAACAATCTTTTTTATAAAAAGTGCTTGCACACAAATAGCGTGCGTGATAATATAAACACATAAAGAAAAGCACACAAAACGCATTTTAAAAGAGTGAATAAAACAATAAAACACGCAAATAACACGCAGTGAGCGTGGAAAACAAAACTGAGGTGAAAGTTATGAAGTATGTTGAATTTGACCAGACAAGACCAATGGATTTAGTGCTTATCGGAAGGGTAGCCATCGACTTTAATCCGGTAGACTATTTCCATCCGTTATCCGAGTGCACCACATTTAAGAAGTATGTGGGAGGATCACCTGCAAACATCGCGGTGGGGATCACGAGACACGGAAAGAAAGCAGGATTTATCGGAAAAGTGTCCGACGACCAGTTCGGAGAGTACGTAGTAGATTTTTTTGATAAAGAAGGAATCGATACATCCCATATTTCAAAATGTACCAACGGAGAAAAACTTGGACTCACCTTTACAGAAATCCTCTCCAGAGAGGAAAGCAGTATCTTAATGTACCGCAACTGTATCGCAGACTTGCAGTTATCTGTGGATGACATCGACGAAGAATACATAAAGAACACGAAAGCAATCTTGGTTTCCGGAACTGCATTGGCGCAGAGCCCGTCCAGAGAAGCGGTGTTAAAAGCAGTGATGCTTGCTAAGAAAAATGATACAAAGATCATCTTCGATATTGACTATAGAGAATACAACTGGAAAAATTCTGATGAAATCTCAATCTACTACTCTTTAGTAGCCAGAGAGGCAGATATTATTATGGGATCCAGAGAAGAATTTGACCTGACAGAAAAACTGATAAAACCGGGCAGATCAGACAAAGAATCTGCACAGGCATGGAACAATGAGAATGCAAAGATCGTTGTCATCAAGCACGGTAAGAAGGGATCTACAGCATATACCAATGACGGAAATGACTATTCAATCAAACCGTTCCCGGTTGAGGCATTAAAAGGCTTCGGAGGCGGAGACGGCTATGCATCCGGATTCTTATATGGAGTCTTTGAAGGATGGGATATGATCGAGTGTCTGGAATTCGGAAGCGCGGAAGCGGCTATGATGGTGAGAAGCCATTCCTGTTCAGAAGAGCTTCCAAACCCTCAGGAAGTCAAAGATTTTATCCGAGAGACAAAAGAAAAATACGGCGAAATGATTGCGAGAGTATAGGAGGATATGAAAATGAGTACAGCCAGAATGACAGTAGCACAGGCTCTTGTGAAGTTCCTTGACAATCAGTATGTGGAATTTGACGGGGAAGAAACAAAATTTGTAGAAGGCATCTTTACCATCTTCGGACACGGCATTGCCGTTGGATTGGGAGAAGCCCTGGACACCAACCCGGGAAGTTTAAAAGTTCTCCAGGGGCGAAATGAGCAGGGAATGTGCCATGTTGCAACAGCTTATGCAAAACAGAACAATAGAAGAAAAATCATACCATGTGCGTCTTCCGTAGGACCTGGAGCAGCAAACATGGTGACAGCAGCGGCTACGGCAACCGTCAATAATATCCCGCTTTTGGTCCTGCCTGCCGATACATTCGCCACAAGACAGCCGGACCCGGTGCTTCAGCAGTTAGAGAAAAGCGACAGCCTTTCAATAACAACAAATGATGCATTCAAACCGGTCTGTAAATATTGGGACAGAATCATCCGTCCGGAACAGCTGATGACAGCTATGGTAAACGCAATGCGTGTTCTCACAGACCCGTCAGAGACAGGTGCCGTCTGCATCGCACTTTCCCAGGACGTAGAAGGAGAATCTTATGATTTCCCTGACTACCTGTTTGAAAAACGTGTACATAGGATCACAAGACCCTGCGCAGTAAAAGAAGAGATCGAGGACCTTGTTAATATTATTAAAGAAGCAAAGAATCCGTTAGTGATCGTAGGCGGAGGCGTGAAGTATTCTGAGGCAGGAGAAGCTGTAGAAAAATTCTGCGAAGACTTTAACATTCCGTTCGGAGAGAGCCAGGCAGGAAAAAGCGCCTGCAAGTCAAGCCACCCTTACTGCTTAGGAGGAATTGGTGTAACAGGAACCCTGGCTGCCAATACCATCGCTGATGAAGCTGATGTGGTCATTGCAGTGGGAACCAGGCTTTCAGACTTTACAACAGGATCCAAAGGACAGTTCAAAAATCCTGATGTGAAAATAGTGACGATCAACAACAATAAATACCATGCATATAAAATGGATGCAGTGAAAGCTGTCGGAGACGCGAAAGTGACAGTGGAAGCTCTTTCTGCCAGACTAAAAGAGGAAGGATACAAGTCTGCTTACACAACAGAGATCCAGGACGCAAAGGCAGCCTGGGATAAAGAAATGGACCGCCTTGCGAATATTGAGTATACAGGAGATAACTTTGAGCCGGAGATCAAAGCGAGAGATCCGCGTACGATTCCTGAATACGTAAAACTTACAGGGGGACTTATCACTCAGACTGCCGCACTGTGCAAAATCCGTGAGGTCATTGATGAAGACGCTAATATTGTGACAGCAGGGGGAAGTCTGCCGAGCTGTATGCAGAGGATCTGGACTACGGACAAACGGGGCGGATACCATGCTGAATATGGTTACTCCTGCATGGGATACGAAGTGGCAGGCGCTCTCGGAGTGAAGATGGCAGAGCCTGAGCACGAATCCTATGTGGTCGTCGGAGATGCCAGCTTCCAGATGCTGCACAGTGAGATCATGACGGCAATGCAGGAAAAACAGAAGATCAATATCCTCGTGTTTGACAACTGCGGATTCGGATGTATCAACAACCTTCAAATGAACCATGGTGTGGGAAGTCTTGCGACAGAGTTCAGATACCGCGACGAAAAAAATGAAATCAAAGGGGATCTGATCCCGGTTGACTATGCAAAAGTCGGAGAGGGATACGGACTCAAGACATACAGTGTAAGAACGATCAAAGAACTGGAAGAGGCGCTGATCGACGCAAAGAAACAGGATGTTGCGACTCTGATCGACTTAAAGGTAATCCCTAAGACGATGACAGATGGTTATAAATCCTGGTGGAATGTAGGCATTGCAACAACTTCTGAGAAAGAAAGCGTGCGAAAAGCATGTGAAGGAGTATTAGAAGGCCGTGCAAACGCAAGACAGTATTAGAAAAGAGGTATGATAATGGGAAAGGTATTCGGCTATCCTGAATTTGATGCAAACGGGGAAAAAGTTTTAACAACATACGATAATGAATATAAAGAAATGCTGATGGATATTCGCGTCTTCCGCTTAAATGCGGGGGATGTGAAGACCTTCTGCAGGGCAGGGGAAGAGACGGCGGTCCTCCTGCTGAAAGGAGATGTAGTTTTCTCATTTGATGAAACTTCCAAAGAAGTTACAAGAAAAGATGTGTTTACAGAAGGACCTTGGGCAGTTCATATCTGTACAGGAGCCAAAGTCATAGTGGAAGCAAAAGCAGACTCTGAAATCTTGGTACAGTCCACAATGAATGACCAGACATTTGAGAGTAAACTGTATGCGCCGGAAGATGCTCCTTGGGGATATTCCTGCGTAGGAAAGTTCGGAAATGTTGCGAAACGCCGTGTCAATACCATCTTTGACCATGACATTGCGCCATACTCTAACATGGTATTGGGTGAGGTTTTAAATGACCGCGGGAACTGGTCAGGATATCTTCCTCACAGACATCCGCAGCCGGAAACTTATTACTTCCTGTTTGACCATCCGGAAGGATTCGGGGCGAGCTTTGTGGGTGACCAGGTATTCAGGAGCACAGACGGAAGCTTTTCGGCGATTCCGGGAGGAGAACTCCATCCCCAGGCAGTTGCTCCGGGATACCAGATGTATACCTGCTGGATGATCCGCCATCTCGACGGAAATCCGTGGCTCCAGACAGACAGAAATGAAGATGAGCGCTACGTATGGCTTCATGATGCGGAATTTTAAACAGAAAAATATCAGAAAGCATAGGAGGATAAGAATATGGCAAGAGAATTTATCGCGCCGGGCCAGATTTATACTGGCGAAGGCGCACTCGATATGGCAGAAGGAAAATTAGGAACTCTCGGCAAAAAGGCGCTGATTGTTACAGATAAGGTGATGGTCGAGCTTGGAAACGCAGCAAAAGTAGAAACTGCTTTAAAAAACCAGAACATTGAATATGTGATCTACAGTGAGATCAACGGTGAGCCGACCGACACAATGATCGAAGAGGGCCTTAATCTTTATAAAGAAGAAGGATGTGACTTTATTGTCGCTCTTGGAGGCGGCAGCCCGATTGACTCTATGAAAGCGATCGGTGCACTGGTAACCAGCGGCGGACAGATTTCTGATTACATGGGAAAAGTGATCACAGAGGAAACACCGACACTTGTTGCCATTCCTACCACAGCGGGTACAGGTTCTGAGGCAACTCAGTTTACCATCATCACAGATACAAAAAATGATATCAAGATGCTGCTCAAAGGCGCTGTTTTAATGCCGGATCTTGCCATCATCGATCCTCAGTTTACAATGACTGCACCTCCTAAGATCACTGCGGCTACAGGACTTGACGCCCTGACTCATGCGGCAGAGGCTTATACATCAAAGCTGGCACAGCCATTATCCGATACATTTGCGCTTTCTGCGATCAAAAGAATTTTCAAGTATCTTCCTGCCGCATTCAAAGACGGAAAGAATGTTGAGGCGAGAGAGCAGATGTCCATTGCCGCGCTGGAAGCGGGAATTGCATTCAACAATGCGTCCGTTACTCTGGTTCACGGAATGAGCCGTCCGATCGGTGCTATGTTCCATGTTGCCCATGGACTGTCCAACGCAATGCTCTTGAAAGAATGTTTTGTTTATGCATTAGACGGTGCATATGACCGCTTCGGAGAGCTTGGAAAAGCCATAAATGCGGCAGAGGAGACAGACTCTGACAAGGCTGCCAGTGAGAAATTCCTTCAGGCGGTTGTGGATATCTGTGATGAATTAGAGACTCCTTCCTTAGAAGAATACGGAATCGACAAGGAAGAATTCTTTAACGTGATTGATAAGATGGCAAATGACGCCATGGACAGCGGAAGCCCGTCCAACACAAGAAAAGACATCACTGCAGAAGATGTCAAAGAAATTTACCGCAATCTGTGGTAAATTCCAACGCAGTAAGTACGTGCGTTTTACGTACTTAAATATAGATCAATGCAGATTTATGCCACTGAAACTCCTAAAAATAAAAACAATCAAAAGATATACTTAAAGCCAAACCCTCCAATACCTGGCTTAAAATGAATTGTTAAGTATTGATCTGCATAGTAAGAAGCATGGACCTTTCTTTCTCCTGGGTCCATGCTTCTTTTTAAAAAATCAATCTTTATCTAACCCTTTTTTGAGGACAAGGTTCTTATAGAGACAAAATTTATTTATTGCCCGAAAGAGCGCGCTGAAAGGCAATGGAAAGGATGAGAAAGAATGAAGAAACCATGGGAAAGACGGATCGTGGCGGCCGCACTGATTCTGGCTGTGGGAACCGGAGCCGGAACGATTTTGAGAGCAGAAGATCAGGAAATGTCTGGAAAATCCGGGAGGGGGTATTTACGGAACTGAAGTACATCAATTAACCCGGGAACCGGAACAGACAAAAACAAAAGAAGCAGCGAACACGGAGGAAATACCGGAGCTGAAGGAATCGTTTAAAGATGAATCCGAATTGAAAACTGAGGAGAAATCAGGAAAACAGAGAAAGCATGCAGTAAAGAAAGCAAAGGACGGGCAGGTTCTTCTGGATGTAAGCAGAGGGAATATCAGGATCACTGCCACCGGTGCTCTGGTAGGCGATACTCCGGCTGACAGCGGTGCCCTGAATCCGCAGGGATACCGGATCACCGGGAAGACTACAAAATACAATATTGTCGTTGAGCCTAAAGTGAAGACAGAGCTAACATTTGAAAATTCAGACATTTCCTGTGCCACAACGGATAGTCTGAATGTTTCTCATGCAGATGTGACTATTACGTTGGTTGGAAAAAACCGCCTATATTGTACAAAAGAACAGAGCAATGCGCTTACAAAGGACGGCATGGATGGAAGTCTTACACTGAGGTGTGTAAACAGCGGACAAAAAGGGCACAAATGCGATGCAGCCTGCGGAAGTATCACGGTACAAGGCGTAGGATATCATGTGGGAGCTTTGGGAAACAGCATAAAGAACCGAACGAATCCAAAGGAATCCGGTTTTTGTAATTTTACGATCGAGGGAGGTAATGTCACAGCTCTTGGAGGTGAACACTGCCCGGCGATCGGGGCTGCCTGCTGGACGGAACATTATGTTTCATCATGTTATGCCAAAGATATTTATATCAAGGGAGGAAATGTAGAAGCCATAGGGACAAGCCATGGTTCCGGCATCGGATCAGGATATGGGACCAAAGTCGATGGAGTTTACATCAGCGGAGGGGTTGTCAAAGCCCGGGGAGGAGAAAATGCCCCGGGAATCGGCGCTTCCATGGGAGATCCTGGTGATTCTATGATCACACGCAATATCCGTATCAGCGGAGGAGATACAGTTGTGACAGCCATCGGCGATTCTAAGTCAAAAATGCCTGGAATAGGATCTGCGGCAGGAAACGGAAAGGTATCAGGGATTACGGCTGCACCGGAAACCGGTTATCAGGGATACGTACAGGATGGGACATCTCTGACGGACTTTATATTTACAGAGAACACCCCGTTTGCAGCGGAGAGTTCTTTTTCGGTGGGAAACTTTTTCACACAAGTATATTTTGGACCATTCAGGGACAGCAACAGTATTGATTCTGCAACAAAAGAACAGATCGGCGCAAATCATGTCATCAGCAGGACAGGCGGAGAGGGATTCAGCCGGGAACAGATCACGACTCTGGCGAAAGTCACTGCAAAAGACAAAAACGGAAATACTATAGATGACCAGAAATTGCTTCTGGATGATGAAAGCCAGCTTAGTGCGGTCAATCAGGCTAAGAAGGAAGGAAATAATATAGAACTGAAAGATTTTCAGCTTGATCAGGAACAAGTGCAGAAGATTAACAAGACGAAGGCAGATGGAAAATCCGGAATTTTTGATCTTACTTTTTCGGCTCCGGACGGTGTTTCTGTTACGGTCAGGGTTACGTTAAACGGTACGTTTGATGAAGCCGAAGAGAATCCTGACAATGGGGAGATTATCAAGGCTAAAAATATCATAAGCAAAACCGGAGGAGAGGCATTTACAGAGGAACAGCTGAAAGAGATTTCCAGGGTAAAAGCAGAGGATAACACGGGTCAGAAGATTGCTTTAAAAGACATTGGATTTGCGGATTTGGAAGAAGTTAAATGTATCAATGATGCTAAAATAGCAGGTGAGATTGGGGGATATCCGCTTACGTTCCGGACGCCGGAGGGAACAGATGTGAAGATTACCGTTTTTCTGCGTCAGAGAGGCAGTGACAGCGCAGATTACGGCAAAGAAAATATCAATCCGTTTATCGGCGCCAATGATGTGGTTTTGGAAACAGGAGGAGAACAGCTTGCCGTAAAAGATATGATTGATTTATGTGAGGCAAAGGGCAAAGATCAATATGGCGACAATGCAGACCTGTGCGTTGACGAAAAGCAGCTTCAGATAATCAATGAGGCTAAGGCAGCAGGAAAGACAGGAACTTTTGATTTCACATTTGTAATAGAGGGAGGCAGTGCCTCAGTCAAAGTAACATTGACAGGAAGCCATGTGGTAAGTTTTGATCCCAACGGCGGCGAAAATGCTCCGCGGGACCAGATCATTGAAGGCGGAAAGACAGCAGTAGAGCCAAAGGACCCTGTAAGAGAAGGCTATACATTCAAAGGATGGTATGTTACAGATGATGATGGCAGAGAAGTACTATGGGATTTTAACATGCCGGTCCATCAGAATATAGTTTTAAGAGCAAAATGGGAGATCACACCGGAAGAAGATCCGGCTGACAGTGAAAACACTTCAGAAAAAACGGAGACAACAGACCGGGAGAGCGGGAATACATGGGGATACAGAGAGGTACCTGAAAAGAAGAAAGTAGAGAGAACTATCGCAGAGACGAGCGACGGGGGAAAAGGGTATCTTTTGATTTTATGTACAGTTTCAGAAGCGGGGCTGGCATGCGGACTTTGGAGAAGAACAAAGAAATAAACTTGCAGACAGGCAGTCAATGTTCTTTTAGTGGCTGCCTGTCTGGGCTCTGAGTAATTTAGAGGTCTCCGGTCAGAAACTGGGCTTTCCCGAATCCGAAACTCCAGTCGGCATCGCTGTTTTCTGTTATGGAGACGAGCAGGTCTTTTGGCGGAATCCCACAGTTTACATTTAGTCTTTCACAGAGCAGGGAGTAAAGTTTTTCTTTTTTCTCCCGGGGTCTCTGTTTGCTTGTGACACGGACCACGATTTGATCCTTTGTGCGCTCAAATCCAAGGCCGGTATCTAGGAGGATCATTTCTTCCGGATCGTGCTGACTGACGATCTGATAGCGGTCCCGCTCCGGTATTTCAAAGGCTTCAACCGCACATTCGTGAATGGTATCCAAAATATTTTTCAGTCTTTTTTTATCATCTTGTTTTTGTAAGTCTACTTGAATCAATGGCATAACAGAATCCTCACTTTCTATCGTTGACAGATAAAAATAATGGTGGTAATATAACAGTGACAATTAATTAGCATACGAACTAATGGGATGCAAATTAATTTGCATGGGTATCATAGCACAGCAGTTTTTCAGAGTCAACAACTTTATTTGAAATAAACTTCGGATTAAGGCTGGGAAGGGAGTGAAAAAAGGTTGAACATATTGGTTTATTTAAAAGAAGTTCCGCCAAAAGAGGAACAAGTGAAATATCAGACTGCGGAAGGGATCAGCGACAGTGATAAAAATGTTTTGAAAGAAGCTCTGAATCTGAGAGATCAGGAGGGGGGCACAGTGACAGCCATGGTGATCGGGCCGCCGGAAGCAGAGAAGACTGCGCGGGAGGCTTTGACATGGGGAGCGGACAGAGCGGTTCTGGTCCTTAAAAAGGAAACAGGAGATATCAGCCACAGTGCAAAACTGCTTGCCGGGGCGATAGAGGCAGAAGATATGTTCGACATTATCCTGTGCGGCCGTCAGGCCATTGACGGGGATGCCGCCCATATGGCGGCCATGACGGCATTTTTCCTGAAGATTCCTCTGATTGCCTATTCAAAAAAAATGAAAGTTTCAGACAAGAAAATATTTAATTGGTGTATGGCTGGAGAGGGAACAGAGCGGACAGAGAGTTCTTTGCCTGCCCTGGTTCTCTCGGTAAGAGAAGACAATGCGCTGAGACACCCGAATGTTGCTGACATTATGTCCGCATATGCAGAGAGTACGGTGATTCCTGTTTTGAAAGGTGAACAGGGGAAAACAAAAAAGATCATAAAACAGGTTCGGGAGTATATACCGGATGAGGCGCCGAAAAACAGACAGATGCTGACCGGCAGAGACGAGCAGGAGCTGGCGGAAAAGCTTTGGCAGCTGATCAAAGAAAAGGAGGCCGTATGAAGAAAACATCAAAAATTTTGATCATAGGAGAGATACAGAATCAACATGCGGCCCACGTGACAGTTGAGCTTCTGGGAGAAGGCAGGAAGCTGGCAGATTCTCTGGATGCAGAATTGATTTTGACAATCGTGGGAAATGATGTCGAAAAAACATGTAAGGATCTTCTCAGGTATCCCGCAGACCGAATCATAGCGGCGGATCATCCAAGTCTTAAACAAAAGCAGCTGGAGACTCACAGCAGGATTCTGTATGAGATTGTTAAGGAGCAGAAACCGGATATGATTCTGGGAGGGGCAACGTTGTTCGGAAAGACACTGCTGCCGACTCTGGCCGCCATGCTTGGAACAGAAGTGATGACGGATGCTGTCGGATTGGAGATTGACAAGGAAACAGGGAAACTGCTGGTAACTAAGCCTGCTTTTGACGGGAAGAGCATGTCTGTGGTTTCGATGCCGGAGGTTCCTGTGCAGATGGCGCTGGCAAAGCCGGGAGTATTTAAAAAGGCCTGTGAGACAGACGGCAGACAAGGAAAGTTTACTGCGTTTTCGGCAGACTGGCTGCAGGAGATAACAGAGAGAAAAAGAACACTGGATCTTATAAAAGAAGAAAAGAAGATTTCCCTGGAAGATGCACATATCATTGCGGCCGGGGGAAGAGGGCTGAAAGGTCCGGAGGGATTTCGGCTGCTTTTACAGTTCGCCGAAAGGATCGGAGCACAGGCCGGATGCACAAGGCCGTGTGTGGATGCAGGGTGGATGCTTCCGGAGCAGCAGATCGGACAGACAGGGTGTATAACGAAACCGGACATTTATATAGCATTTGGAATTTCCGGGGCGGTTCAGCACATGACCGGAGTCAGGGCCGGGACAGTGATCGCAGTGAACAGTAACCCGAATGCAGCTGTTTTTAAATACTGCGATTATGGCATTGTGGGAGATGCAAAAAAGATATTGGAAGAATTTTTGAAACTGCCGTTGTAAAAAAGAAGACCCGGAGGACCGGATCTTCAATGTTAAGTTTATAGTCCAAAAGAAGCTAAGACGATAAAGATTCCGCAGGATATAAATGGTATGATAATCTGCGTAACCGCAATATCCCAGTAAGCTTCTTTATGGGTCATTTTACAAATGCCGAGCAGTGTGATCTGCGCTCCCTGATGAGGAAGTGTATCTAAAGTACCGGCTGCGATGGCGGAAATCCTGTGCACATAAGGCAGCGGGATTCCCATTTTAATATAGGTAGACTTCAAAGCATTAAAGGCAACCCCCATACCGCCGGAAGCAGAGCCGCAGGCTCCTGCACAGACAGCCACGGTGATCATTACAAACACCAGAGGAGGCATGCTCATGTCTTTCAGAGCGGCAACCAGGTCGGTAAAGCCCTGGGTTTTCTGTACAACGCCTCCAAAACCTACAACGATTGCAGTATTTAAGATAGCAACGCCGGAGTCAGAAGCACCTTTGTTAAATACGTTGATCCATTCGTTGATGCCCTTGATCCTGTTAAACATCAGAATGGTTGCCAGGGCTACACCTGCAAATACAGATGTCTCCACAGGAAGCTTCACGATGTTGAAGAGCACCAGAATGAGCACAATCGGAAGGACAGCGATAGCAACGTGGGGAAGATTTTTATCTTCATCGATGGCCATCTCTTCTTCACTCAGCTGATATTTTAAGGACTTATCGATAAAACGATATCCCTTTTTCGTAAACTTTCTTGCCCGCATTTCCAGCCAGACAAAAATCATGATAAACATAGCCGCAGTCGTGATCAGAGATGGAACAAATGCGGCTGTTGCCGGTGTGCCAAGATTATCCATGGCAATGACATTCTGAATAGAAGGAGAACCGGGACCGCTCATGGACCAGGTCCAGCATCCGGCAGAGATTGCGGCCGGGATGAGCCTTCTTGTAAGATTCGCTTCCTTGAATAAGTTTAATGCGATTGGATAGATAACAAAAAATACAACGAAGCCACTGACTCCTCCAAAGGTCAAAAGACCGGTGATGATCATGATGATCGGTGCCACGAATTTTCCGCGGCAGAGCCCTGCGATCGCTCTGGCTATGGATTCTGCGGCTCCGGTATATTGATAAACGGAGCCGAACAGTGCGCCGACAAAGAATACGAGAAAATACTTTGTCACGTAGTCGGATGCTGCAGGCATAAATGCATTTTTCAGCGAGTCCAGGATTGGAAGCCTGGAGCAGATAACCACGAAGATCGTGACAAGCGGAGCCAGGATCAGGGCACTCATCTGTTTAAAAGCTAAGACTCCGAACAGGACAATCGCCAGGACTAAGACTAAGATTTGTAAATTCACAAAAACCCTCCTTTATTTGTGGATTGCTAATCGTGTTTCAGACCCATCAGCTCATCTCTGAAAATTCTTTCATCCATAAGCTTTGGCGTACCGTCCATTTTAGGAGTGAATCCCATATGGTCGATGATCTGTGTTTGGATATCGATGCCAGGGGCAACTTCTGTCAGATAGACACCGTCTTTTCTCAGTTCAAAGACAGCGCGCTCTGTGATATAGAGAACCGGCTGGCCGACTTTATTTGCGTACTCGCCGCTGAACGTAATCTGTTCTACCGTGTCCAGGAACTTATTAGATTTTCCTTCCTGATCAATGATAAGCTTTCCATCTTTTACAGACGTTTTTAAACCGCCGGCAGTAAAGGTTCCGCAGAAGTAGCAGCGTTTTGCATTCTGAGTAATGTTTACAAATCCGCCGCAGCCTGCAATCCTCGGACCGAACTTGCTGACGTTGATGTTTCCGTCTTTGTCTGCCTGTGCAAGGCCTAAGAATGCATAGTCAACTCCGCCTCCGTCATAGAAATCAAACTGGTACGGCTGGTCTAAAATACATTCGGGATTGACGGAACCTCCAAATTTGGCTCCTCCCTGAGGCACGCCGCCGACAGGCCCTGCCTCTACGGTCAGAGTCATATAATCTCCGATGCCTTCCTCATTGGCAACCATAGAGATATATTCAGGAATACCGATTCCTAAGTTGACCACGGTATTTTCCGTCAGTTCCATGGCAGCTCTCCGGCCGATGATCTTTTTTGCGGAAAGAGGAGGATATTCAAGGCTGCTTAAAGGAATACGGAAGTCTCCGGTCATTGCACCGTCATAGTCACATCCTACACACTGTTCGTGGTCTTGCATATTTTCCACTTCCACGACTGCATCCACATAGATTCCGGGGATCTTGACTAATTTTGGATCTAAGGTACCGTCTGCGACGACCTTTTCCACCTGCACCACAACTTTTCCGCCGCTGTTCTTCACTGCCTGAGCCATGGTTGTGACTTCTGTTGTACAGCATTCATGGGAAAGTGTCACGTTGCCGTGCTCGTCAGCATATGTACCCCGGATGAATCCGATGTTCAGCGGAAAAGATTTATATAGTAATTTATCTTCTCCTAAGATTTCTACCACATCTACGATGTCCTCGGTCGTAATGTCATTTAATTTGCCGCCTTCAATGCGCGGGTCGGCAAATGTATTTAATCCCACATGAGTGATCACGCCGGGTTTGTGACCGGCGATGGCACGGTAGAGCTGTGCCAGAGTGCCCTGCGGCAGATTGTATCCTTCAATTTTGTTATCAAGGACCAGCTGTCCAAGCGTCGGGACCATGTTCCAGTGTCCGCCGATGACACGTTTGGTCATTCCTTCGTGGGCAAAATGATCCGCACCGCTTCCGTCACGGTTTCCCTGGGCAGCAGCGTAAAATAAAGTCAGGTTTTTCGGAGAACCGGTTTCCAAAAATCTTTTTTCCAGAGCTTTTGTAAGGGCTTCCGGCATTCCGCTGGCAACAAATCCGCTGGTAGTGACGGTTGTATTATCTTCTACCAGGGCAGCGGCCTGATCTGCTGTAATAATCTTAACTTTTCCCATAGTTTTTCTCCTTCATTTATTTTAGAAATCTTTTAAATCTGCTTTGCGTTTTTCAAGAAATGCAGTCATGCCTTCTTTTTTGTCTTCCGTAGAAAATGCGAGTCCGAATAAATCTGCTTCTAATGTAAGTCCGCTGCTTAAATCGGTGTCCATGCCTGTGTTGATCGCTTCTTTTGCAAGAGAGATTGCATAGCTTCCTTTGGACATGATCTTAGCTGCCATCTTTTTGCAGTAATCAATCAGTTCTGCCTGAGGAACTACCTTGTTTGCAAGTCCGATCCTGTAAGCTTCTTCGGCGTCGATCTGGTCACAGGTAAAGATAAGTTCTTTTGCACGTCCTTTTCCGACTAAGCGGGAGAGACGCTGTGTTCCTCCGAATCCCGGGAGGATTCCGAGGCCTGTTTCCGGCTGTGCGAATCTTGCATTTTCTGCGGCTACACGGATATCACAGGCCATGGAGATCTCACATCCGCCTCCGAGAGCATATCCATTGACAGCGGCGATCGTTACCTGAGGCATTGTCTCTAATTTAAGGAATGCTTCCTTTGCCAGCAGACCCATCTGTCTTCCTTCCGCAGGAGTGGCATTGACCATTTCAGAAATATCGGCTCCGGCTACAAATGATTTTTCTCCTGATCCTGTAAGGATAACGACTCTGATGTCCTTGCGGCGGGAGATCTCGGAAAAGCACTGGTCTAATTCTGCTAATGTCTCACTGTTTAAGGCATTTAAAGATTTTGGTCTGTTGATTGTAACTACTGCGATCTCGTTTTCTACTTCCATTAATAAATTGTTCATTCTAAATCCTCCTTGAAATGACATATACATTACACTTAATCAGCTCTTGTTAGAAAATTAACATATTGGCGTGCAAATATTTAGGATACAAAATATTATTTATGCTTCTAATATGGACTATATTTGCATGTTTGTCAATGGTTTATCAATATATTTTATTTAAATTGTATAATTCTATAAAAGATTATAAAAATTTATTGACAATATGCACAAGGGGTGATATATTTAGCTTACAAAATATTAGTATGCAAATATAGGGGAACAAAATGGTAAATTTATGTTAAGTTTGGTGAAAGGAGTGATTATTTATGAATTTTGAATTAACGGAACAGCAGGCAGCCATTCAGGAGACAGCAAGAAACTTTGCTCAGACAGAGTTACAGCCGGGAGTGCTCAAGAGAGATGCCAACAGTGAATTTCCGGTAGATCTCTATAAGAAGATGGGAGAACTGGGACTGATCGGACTTCCTTATCCGAAAGAAGTCGGAGGCCAGGGAGCCGATTACCTGTCTTATGTATTGGCAGTGGAGGAGATCTCTAAAGTAGATGCTTCTGTGGGTATTTCTTATTCTGTATCCACTTCTTTATATGGAGGAAGCATCATGAACTCTGACGCTCCGGTCGAGAAAAAGAATGAATTTCTGGCGCCGGTATTGTCCGGACAGCACTTCGGATCTTTCGGACTCACGGAACCAAATGCGGGATCTGATGCGGGCGGATGTGTAACCGTTGCTGAAAAAGACGGGGATGAGTACATATTAAACGGTATGAAGTGTTTCAATACGAATGGACCTTTAGCCGATTATACGGCAGTATATGCCCTGACGGAACCTGAGAAAAAAGCCAAGGGACTGTCCTGTTTCGTGGTGAAGAAAGGAACTCCCGGATTTTCAGTGGGCAAAGTGGAAGACAAGATGGGAATCCGTTCCGCACAGGTTTCAGAGATGATCCTGGAAAATGTACGGGTGCCGGCAGAAAATATGATCGTTCCTTCCGGAGACGGATTTAAACTGGCTATGAAGACTCTGGACGGAGGCCGTATCGGTGTTGCCGCACAGGGACTTGGAATTGCAGAAGGTGCATTTGAGATTGCAAAAGAATATTTAAAGACGAGAGAGCAGTTCGGCAAACCATTATACAGGAACCAGTATCTTGCATTTAAGATGGCGGAACTTGAAATGGAAATTGACGCTGCAAAGCTCATGCTTTATAAAGCTGCTGCCGACAAACAGGAAGGAAGACCATATTCTATTCCGGCCGCAAAGGCAAAATACCTCTGTACAGAGGCGGCAATGCATGTGACAACAGAGGCGGTGCAGATGCTGGGAGGAAACGGTTACATGAAGGGATACCATGTAGAGCGCATGATGAGAGACGCCAAGATCACTCAGATCTACGAGGGAACCAACGAGATCCAGAAACTCGTGGTCAGCGGAGCGATTTTCAGATAGTCTGTTTTTGGAATATGAATCCTAAGTTTTCAGGGATGTCAATTATGGCATCCCCTTTTCATGCTTTACAAGGATGACTTTGCTTTAGGATAAAAGCCTTAAAATTATAGTATGTCTTCTTGACAGAAGTTTTTGTAACAGATATGATGAAATATATAGTATGCAAACAGTTTGAAGTGTTTGTATGTAGTTTTGTGTAGGAGGGAAAAGGAACGGATGGAATTGAATCAATGTATCAACTATCTTTTGACCACTGCCCAGCACGCGGTGTTTCAGGAGATGAGCGCACAGCTCTCTAAATTTGACGTGACTCCGGTACAGTACGGTGTTATGTACTGTCTTTGGGTGAAGAAGAAAAACAGCCCGAAGGAGATCGCAGAAGAACTGAGGCTGGAAAACTCTACGATCTCAGGTGTTCTTGAGAGAATGGAGAAAAAGGGATTGATCAAGAGAAAAGTCAGCAAAGAAGACCGACGTTTTGTAGAGATTATATTGACTGATAAAGGGAATGACTTGGAAGAACCGATTCTGGAAACAGTGGAAGAGGTCAACAGGATCGTGTTGAAAGATATGGGACAGCAGGAGCAGGAAGCGCTGAAGGCATCCTTAAGGCATCTGGCTGGGATCTGAGCTTTAAAGATTTTATAACGAAAGAATATGCAGCAGAAAGGAGCCTTTCTGACTGCTATTTTTTTGTTATAAAATATTATTAGATTATGTTTATGAGGATTAGATTTAATGGTGGTTGATATAGTTATATATATTGACAAGATGAATTTGAAGGAATATAATAACATAAATTATAAAAAATAGAATTATATTAAAAAATTATAAAAAAGGAGGAAATAATAAAAATATGAAAGAGAATCTATTATTTCCAGTAATTTATATATTGGTATTATTTTTGAGTGTTTATTTTCAGTATCATATATCTTCAAAAAATATCAAAAAGGGGAGAATTATCCCCTTTCTTTTAATTGCATTTATCGTTGTTATTTGGATTACAAATGGTTTTGACGTAATGAAGTGCTTACCTGTATCTATAATTTTAGGATTTATCTGTATTATCAATATCCTGATATGGATTTTTTCATATCATAAATACTGAAACCATTTTTGAAGGAAAGTACACTTTGAAAGATGGGGGAGCTACAACGATTACGCTTAAAGATGAAAAGGAACACGAACTATTATCAACGGGATCATATACAAAAAATACTGTACGAACGAAAAAATTTGGAAACAGGATGTTTACAGCAACTGTTGTTGTTGAACATACACTTTATCCTGACTCTAAGCTTCATCTTAAATTTCATTATTCCATTGGAAAATACGGATTAAGGGCAAGATATGCCGAATCAGGTTCTGATTCGTTTGGAGTAGTCACGGTGTCAGAAGGGACACCTAAAATTACTGACAAATAAGGGTCTTTTTTCTTTATATGGATGTGCAGTCATAATGAAGGTTCGACACACCTTTCTTTTCATTCACTGTTTTGCTAAAATAGATAGAAAAGATTTCATATGACAGATAAGTTGAGAAGGAGGCAGAACATGTCAGATCAGATTAACCGGCAGCTGTTTAAGTTTATTGAAAAAAGTCCGTGCAGTTATCACGCTGTGGAGCAGATCAAAAAAGAGTTGACCGAAAATGGATTTCTGGAACTGAGAGAGCAGGAGACCTGGGAAGTAGAAAAGGGCGGTAAGTATTTTACCAGCAGAAACGGTTCTTCTTTGGCTGCTTTCTGCGTACCGGAGAAAAAATTAAAAGGGTTTCATATTACCGCGTCCCATACGGACTCACCTGCTTTTAAGATAAAAGAGAATGTGGAATTACAGGCGGAAAAGCATTATACAAAACTGAACACTGAAAAATATGGGGGAATGCTGATGGATTCCTGGCTTGACCGGCCACTTTCTGTGGCAGGAAAGATCATCGTGAGAGACGGGGAAAAACTTACGGAAAAGCTAATTCATATAAAGAAAGATCTCTTAATGATCCCAGGGCTGGCAATCCATATGAAAAGAGGAGCAGAGGATGACGCACTGAATCCCCAGATTCATATGCTTCCCGTCTTCGGAGACCAGACAGCCGAAAAGGCATTTATGCGGACAGCTGCATCCGAGGCGGGTGTAAATGAAAAAGATATCCTCGGTACAGATCTTTACCTATACAACCGGATGCCGGGAACTGTATGGGGAGCAAACGGCGAGTTCATGTCGGCACCGAGGCTCGATGACCTTCAGTGTGTATTCGCATCTTTGCAGGCTTTTGTCAACAGTGAGGGAAAAGAGTATATGAATGTCTTTTGTGCATTTGACAATGAGGAGGTCGGCAGCGGAACAAAACAGGGAGCCGGATCTACATTTTTAGAAGATGTCTTGTGGCGGGTAAATGAGGCGCTGGGGAGAACCGGGGAGCAGTACCGGATGGCCGTGGCGGAGAGCTTCATGATCTCTGCGGACAATGCTCATGCGGTGCACCCAAACCAGCCCGGCAAGGCAGATCTTACAAACCGGCCGTATATGAATGAAGGAATTGTGATCAAGTACAGTGCCAATCAAAAATATACGACGGATGCATACTCCGGTGCGATGATGAAACATATCTGCGAAATAGCCGGAGTCCCTTATCAGACCTTCCACAACCGTTCAGACTTGCCGGGAGGCTCAACTCTCGGAAATATTCTGACGGGCAGTGTGTCGTTAAAAGCCGTGGATATCGGCCTTGCCCAGCTTGCCATGCATTCTGCCTATGAGACGGCAGGAGCCAGAGACACAGAATATATGATCAGGGCCCTTCAGGAATTTTATCGCGGTTAAGGGAGGCAGATTCAGTGAAACAGCATAAGAAGATCCAGATGTCCGAGGCCTTTCAGCTGGGTGCCGTTTTGGCTGTTGTCGGGGGATTTCTGGATGCGTACAGTTATCTTTTCAGGGGAGGGGTGTTCGCCAATGCCCAGACAGGAAATATCGTACTGCTGGGCATCAGCCTGCAAAAAGGAAAGTGGCAGGGGGCTGTCCATTACGCCATCCCTATTCTGGCCTTTGCGGCCGGAGTCATTGTGGTGGAACTCATCAAGAAGTATTTTAAACAGCATCCCAAAATCCATTGGAGACAGATCATTGTCATGATTGAAGCGGCAATGATCTGCCTGGTTGCCTTTATCCCTTCGGGAGAAGCGGATATGATCGCCAATGTTATCATTTCTTTTGTCTGTGCCATGCAGGTGGAGACCTTTCGGAAGGTACATGGAAATGTCTATGCGACGACCATGTGCACAGGAAACTTAAGAAGCGGAATGGAAATCCTGTTTAAATACTTCCAGACGAAAGACCGGGAACTGCTGAACAGGAGCCTGAAATACTTTGGGATTATTTTGTTTTTCATAGTAGGTGCGGCAGCAGGCACGGCGGCAGGAAATGTGCTTTCTCACAATGCCGTTCTGATCTGTTCTGCACTTCTTCTGGCAGTATTTTTCATGATGTTTATGGAGACAAAGAAAATTAATTGATAAAGTGTTGAATATCCAACAGATTTTTAAGGCTCACTCCTGTATACTCAAGGAACAAACTCAAATATAAGAAATTTCAGGAGGATAGAGCGATGGATAAAAAGATGTTTTGTTTTCAGTGTGAACAGACGGCAGGATGCAGCGGATGTACAGGAGCAGCAGGGGTCTGCGGGAAAGATGCAGAGACTTCAGAACTCCAGGACCGGCTGACCGGCGCTTTGATCGGCCTTGCCCGTTCCGCAGAAGGAAACCGGACTTTTGACAGCACGGACAGAGCCATGCTGTCAGGTCTGTTTACGACAGTGACCAATGTGAATTTTAACCCGGAGACGATCAGGAAGCAGATCAGTCTGGTGCACAGGGAGAAAGAAAAATTAGTGCCTTCCTGCGGCGGGTGTTCTTCACCCTGTGGGAAAAACGATGACTATGTGATGAAGCAGCTCTGGGAGGAGCAGGAAGATATACGGTCCTTAAAATCCCTGATCTTGTTTGGACTGAGGGGAATGGCAGCCTATGCTTATCACGCCATGGTGCTGGGCTATTCGGATCAGACGGTAAACCGGTTCTTCTATGAAGGCATGGCATCCATAGGCTACGATCTTCCCAAAGAACGGCTTTTATCACTTGCACTGAAGCTTGGAGAAGTGAATTTACAGTGTATGGAACTTCTCGATAAGGCAAACACAGAAACATTTGGGAACCCAGAGCCTGTATCCGTTCCTTTTAAGGTGGAAAAAGGACCGTTTATCGTCATAACCGGACATGATCTTTACGATCTGAAACTTCTTTTGGAGCAGACGGAAGACAAGGGGATCAATATTTATACTCATGGAGAAATGCTCCCGGCCCATGCTTACCCGGAACTTAAAAAGTATCCTCATCTGAAAGGCAATTTCGGCACTGCGTGGCAGAACCAGCAGAAAGAATTTGACCATATCCCGGCTCCGGTGCTGTTTACGACCAACTGCCTGATGCCGGTAAAACCGTCCTATGCAGACAGAGTCTTTACGACGGAAGTCGCCTCCTATCCGGGAATGATTCACATCGGTGAGGACAAAGATTTCACCCCGGTGATCGAAAAAGCGCTGGAACTGGGAGGGTATGCAGAAGACAGAGAATTTACAGGAATCAACGGCGGCAGCAGTACGGTGACCGGCTTTGGGCACAATACAGTACTGTCTGTGGCAGATACGGTCGTGGATGCGGTGAAAAAGGGCGAGATCAGTCATTTCTTTCTTGTCGGAGGCTGCGACGGGGCACACAAGGAGCGGAGTTATTACACGGAATTCGTAAAACAGACTCCGAAAGACAGCATCATCCTGACGCTGGCCTGTGGAAAATACCGGTTCAATGATATGGACCTGGGAGAGATCAGAGGACTGCCCCGGATCATGGATATGGGACAGTGCAATGACGCATACAGTGCCGTCAAAACAGCCCAGGCTCTGGCAGAAGCCTTTTCCTGCGGGATCAACGACCTGCCGCTGACCCTGGTACTGTCATGGTATGAACAAAAGGCGGTATGTATCTTGCTGACTCTTCTTTATCTCGGCATGAAGGATATTTATCTTGGACCGAAACTGCCGGCATTTTTATCACCGGGCGTACTGGATATGCTGGTAAAGGAATACCGGATACATCCTGTTTCAGACCCGGAAAGTGATCTGAGAGAAATACTGGGTTAATGATTCAATACTTTTTCACAGAAGGAAGATCTTTATCAAGGGATCTTCCTTCTGTTTTTTTACCAACATTTAACATGATGTTCAAATGAATTCAAACTTTCGGTGATAGACTTGGTCTTGTTCAAAGAAATGATATCGATTGAGAAAGGAATGGAAGTTTATGCTGAAATTACAAAATATAAAGAAATCCTATGACGGCACTACGGTGTTGGACGGAATATCTCTGGAGATTCCGGATGGAGAGATTGTTTCCATCCTGGGGCCGTCCGGCTGCGGAAAGACAACACTTTTAAATATGATCCTTGGGATCACGGAACCGGACAGCGGAAGCATTGAGTTTAACGGAAAGGATATCACTGATTCACCGATGGAAAAACGGGGATTCAATATCGTGTTTCAGGATTATGCCCTGTTTCCGAATCTGAATGTATATCAGAACATTACTTACGGACTGAAAAACAAGCCGGACATCTCTTCAAAAGAGGAGGTGGAGGAACTGATCGGCCTGCTTGGCCTGAAGGAACATCTTCCGAAGAAGATTGAGCAGCTTTCAGGGGGACAGAAGCAGAGAGTGGCCCTGGCAAGAACTTTGGTCATGAAGCCTAAGATCCTTCTCTTAGATGAGCCTTTAAGTGCACTGGACGGAGTGATCAAGGAATCTATTAAAAACAGAATTAAGACGATCGCGAAGGAATTTCATCTGACTACTGTCATCGTGACACATGACCCGGAAGAGGCGCTGACTCTGTCTGACCGGGTGCTGATTGTAAACGAGGGACGGATTTCCCAGTACAGCGAGCCGGAACAGATCGTCAACGCGCCCCGGAATGACTTTGTGAAGAATTTTATCCTGAACCAGCTGGAGATCAAAAAAAACAATATTTTTACGCTGTTTAAAAATCAGCTGAATATACAGCCCGGAAAGGAAAGCCTTGTTTCGTAAGGCGGCAGAAATCAGATGAAACATAGAAAAGAAAAAGAGATTAAAGTCATATTTGCCGGGATCGCACTGATCTTTCTTACATTTTTAGCAGTCCCGATGGTACAGCTTCTTATGAAGTCGTTTACCACAGAAGGAGGAGGACTTACCTTACAGAATTTTCAGTCTGTTTTTGCGCGGGAAGACTTTTTTGAGATTTTGAGAAACAGCTTCGGCGTTGCCGGACTGAGCGCGGCAGTTACGACCCTGCTGGCATTTTTCCTGGCCTGTACGATTCACTATACAAATATACCGGACTGGATCAAAACATTGATAAAAGGAGCCGCTGTGCTGCCCATGTTTCTGCCGACGATCACCTACGGTTTTGCGATCATATACTCTTTCGGGAAACAGGGGCTTCTGACCCGTCTGTTCGGGAAGCAGCTGTTTGAAATCTACGGGATCAGAGGCCTTTTGATGGGCTACGTCATTTATACTCTGCCTATCTCATTTATGCTGATCAATAATACGATGGGCTACATAGATAAAAAATATATGATTGTGTCCAGAGTTATGGGTGACAGTGCCTTTGCAAATTTCAAAATGACAGTGCTTCGTCCTCTTTTAGGTACGCTGGCCGCATCCGTGATCCAGTCTTTCTTCTTAAGTTTTACGGATTTCGGTATTCCGGCGGCAGTGGGAGGAAAGTTTAAGACCATCGCATCTCTGCTTTACAGCGAGATGCTCGGCAGCATACCGAATTTCCAAAACGGTGCGGTAGTGGCTGTTGTAATGCTTGTGCCGTCTGTTGTCAGCATTACGGTTTTAAAAGTATTGGAAAAATATCAGATCCGCTATCACAAGATATCCAATATCGAGCTGAAAAAAAACAAGCTCAGAGACGGCCTGTGCGGCGGAGCCGGTATTCTTCTGATCGTCGGCGTCTTATCTGTATTTGCAGTCATTTTTGTGATTCCATTTGTGGAAGAATGGCCTTACAGGCTTAGTTTTACACTGGACAATTTCAGAAATGTCTTTGAGGACCCGAACCTTTTCAACGTCTACACAAATTCATTGTTTGTAGCCGCGGCCACGGCTGCCCTCGGAACCATAGCCGCATATGGAAGCGCGCTGGTGACAGCCAGGAGCAAGATCAGCCAAAAGGCAAAAGACATGATAGAAGGAATTGCCCTGGTGACAAACACGATACCCGGAATGGTGCTGGGCCTCGCATTTTTATTCTTATTTTCAGGCACCGGTCTTCAAAATACATTTTTGCTTATCATTATCTGCAACGTGGTCCACTTCTTTTCCACGCCTTATCTGATGATGAAGAGTTCTCTGGGGAAAATGAACGCCTCATGGGAGACAACGGCGATGCTTATGGGAGACAGCTGGGCAAAAACCATTTTGAGGATCGTAACGCCCAACGCATTGAGTACGATCATCGAGGTATTCAGCTATTACTTTATCAATGCCATGGTGACGATCAGTGCGGTCATCTTTATCGCAGGGGCCAGGACAATGGTCATCACGACAAAGATCAAAGAACTGCAGTATTATAACAAATTTAACGAAGTATTTGTGCTTTCTCTTTTAATCCTTGCGACAAATATTATCGGTAAGTTTGCATTTACCAAGCTTGCAGGGGTCACAGAAGGAGGAGCGGCTGGACAATTCTTTAAATTACATATTAGAAAAAACAAGGAGAGAAGTTTATGAGAAAGACATGGTTAAAAAGAGCATCGGTGATGTGTATGGCTGCCCTTCTGACAGCGACCGGAGTGTTTACTTCCGGGTGTTCCGCCAAAAAACAGGATGAGCAGGTAGTAATCTATTCCAACGCGGACGACGAAGCTGTGGAGGCAATGAAAAAAGCACTGGACGGAAACGGATACAAAGGGAAATATATTCTTCAGACGTTTGGAACCTCAGAACTCGGAGGAAAGCTCATAGCAGAGGGCAAAAATATAGAGGCTGATATGGTGACAATGAGTACTTTCTATATTGAGAGTGCCCAGAAGAAAAATAAGATGTTTACAGATCTTGGTTTCGACAGGAACTTAAAGAAGGAATCTGATTTTCAGAAATATGAGTCACCGATCACGGCACAGGAAGGAACACTGATCCTGAACACGGAAGTAATGAAGGAAAAGAAACTTCCGAAACCTGAATCCATCAAAGACCTGGCAAAGCCTGTGTATAAAGGAGCTATTTCTGTGACGGATATCAAAGCCTCTTCCACCGCATGGCTTTTGCTCCAGGGTCTTGTGTCTGAATATGGGGAGAAGGAGGCAAAAAGTATCCTCCATGACATTTACCAGAATGCAGGAGACCACATCGAAGATTCAGGCTCCGCTCCGATCAAGAAGGTCCGGGCAGGGGAAGTGGCCATCGGATTTGGTTTAAGACAGCAGGCGGTGGCAGACAAAAAGGACGGTCTTCCGATTGATTATGTAGACCCGAAAGAAGGAAACTTTTCTCTGACAGAGTGTGTTTCCGTAGTGAACAAAAAAGACAGCGACAAGAAAGAACTTGCCCTTGAGATGGCAGAGTGTATCATCAAAAAGGGAAGAACAGACTTGATCAGGACTTATCCGATCCCGATTTATAATGGCGAAGACGAATCAGGTGAAAATAAATCCGGAAATCCAAAAGTATTTAAAGAAAAGCTGACTTTGGATCTTCTGGAAAAACATCAGAAATTATCAGAAAGCGCAAAATAAGAGAAAGGTATAAAAATGAACCAGTATAAGCTATTAACCCCCGGTCCGCTTACAACCACGGATACTGTAAAACAAGAGATGCTTTTCGATCACTGCACATGGGATGAAGATTATAAAAATATCACCCAGAAGATAAGGAAACAGCTGCTTTCTCTGGCCCACGTATCAGAGGACGACTATACGGCCGTTCTCATGCAGGGCAGCGGAACATTCGGGGTGGAATCAGTGATCACCAGTGTAATAGCTGAGAACGGAAAGCTGCTGATCATTGCCAACGGTGCATATGGGGAGCGCATGGCGGACATTGCAGAGCATGCAGGGATACCTTATGAAATTTATCGGGAAGATTATAGAAAGGTTCCCCGGGCAGCAGTTGTTGAAAAGATACTGAGAGAAGATCCTGCAATCACTCATGCGGCTATGGTGCACAGTGAGACGACTTCCGGCATTCTCAATGATATTGAGGCCATTGCTTCTGTGGTGAAGAAACACAATAAGATATTGATTGTCGATGCTATGAGCAGTTTCGGAGGCGTGGACATTGAAGTCGGACAATTAGGCATTGATTTTCTCATAAGCAGCGCAAATAAATGTATTCAGGGTGTCCCAGGCTTTTCTTTTATTATTGCCGATAAAAAGAAGCTGTCAGACAGTAAAGGAAACGCCAGAAGCCTGTCTCTTGACTTATATGACCAGTGGGAAACGATGGAGAAGGATGGAAAATGGAGGTTCACTTCCCCTACCCATACTATCCTGGCCTTTGCAAAAGCGCTTAAAGAGCTGGAATCAGAAGGCGGAATCCCAAAAAGAGCGGCCCGATATCGGGAAAATAACCGTATTTTGATCGAACGGTTTCGCTCAATGGGCATGCTGCCTTATATTGACGGCACTCATCAGGGTCCGGTCATCACTACGTTTTTGTATCCGGAAGATGCAGATTTTACGTTCAGTGAGATGTATCATTATATCAAAGAGCGCGGGTATGCGATATATCCGGGAAAGGTGACGGAAGCCGAGACGTTCCGCATCGGCACCATCGGAGAAATATACCCGGAGGATATTGAGAAACTCTCAGAAATCATGGAGCAATTTTTAAAGGAGAAGAAACAATGAGCAGATGTATAGAAGCAGTCATTTTTGACTGGGCCGGTACAACGGTAGATTATGGATGTTTTGCACCGGTGCAGGCTTTCGTGGAAGTGTTTAAACATTTTGGGATCGAACCGACGATGGATGAGGTGAGAGAACCTATGGGAATGCTGAAGATCGATCATATCAGGACGATGCTTTCCATGCCGCGGATTCATGATCTGTGGGTGAAGGAACATGGATCTGAACCTTCCGAGAATCACGTACTTCAGATGTATGACCTTTTTGAATTCAAACTCATGAGTATTTTGGACCAGTTTACAACACTCAAGCCGTATGTGCCGGAAACTGTGGAACTTCTCCGGGAGGATGAAATTAAGATCGGTTCCACTACCGGATATACGGATGCCATGATGGAAGTCGTGACAAAAGGTGCAAAGGAGCAGGGATATGAGCCTGACGCATGGTTTTCACCGGATTCCACAGGAGGCATCGGACGTCCTTATCCTTATATGATCTTTAAGAATCTGGAAGCATTAAAGGTCTCTTCGGTAAAAAATGCAGTAAAGATCGGAGATACGATTTCCGATATTAAAGAAGCACGGCATGCGGGAGTCATTTCTGTGGGCGTGGTGGAAGGAAGTTCAGAGATGGGACTGACAGAAGAGGAATATGAAACTATGACGGATGCGCAGAAAGAAGCTGTGTGCAGAAAAGTAAAGGAAACCTTTAAAAGTGCCGGTGCCCATTATGTGATACAAAATTTGTCGGGACTTGAGGAGCTTTTGATAAAACTGACTCAGTAAAGGACTATATGTTTTCACAAGATTGCATATAATATAGAAATATGTCCGTTTATTTTTAACGAAAAGAAAAGGAGTGGGATATATGGAAGCTTTAAAGTGGGCGGCCGGAGGTACGGGATTTACATTTTTGATGACAGCCCTCGGCTCAGCCACTGTTTTTTTCTTAAAGAAAGATGTGCAGGAAAATATGCAGAGGGTCTTTTTGGGATTTGCCGCAGGAGTTATGGTCGCAGCGTCTGTATGGTCCCTGCTCATCCCTGCTATCGAAGAGGCAGAAGCTAATGGGCAGATCGGCTGGATACCAGCTGCCGGAGGCTTTATCCTCGGGGGAGTTTTCCTGCTTTTGATGGATCGGCTGATGCCTCATCTGCATCTGGGGGAGAAACATCCGGAGGGACTTTCCTCCTCGTTTAAAAGGACGACCCTGCTCGTCCTTGCCGTCACCTTACACAACATTCCGGAGGGTATGGCTGTCGGTGTGGCTTTCGCCGTGGCAAGCGGACACGGAGGAGTGGGATTCAGCGGTGCTGTGGCCCTGGCCATCGGGATCGGGATTCAGAATTTCCCGGAAGGGGCGGCAATTTCTCTTCCGCTAAGGAGAGAAGGTTTTTCTAAAGGAAAGGCATTTTTGTTCGGGGCACTGTCCGGTGCGGTGGAATTTGTGTTCGGTGTGCTGGCCGTGCTGGCGGCGGAAGGACTTGGAACTTATATGCCGTGGCTTTTGTCTTTTGCCGCGGGAGCTATGATCTATGTGGTAGTGGAAGAACTGATCCCCGAGGCACACCTTGGGGAACACTCCCACACGGGAACCCTGGG
Source organism: Anaerostipes faecis (assembly GCF_910574135.1). NCBI lineage: Bacteria > Bacillati > Bacillota > Clostridia > Lachnospirales > Lachnospiraceae > Anaerostipes > Anaerostipes faecis. Next base: position 45,555 of record NZ_CAJSYK010000014.1, read on the forward strand.
CGTCATGGTTGGATTCCTGATCATGATGGTACTGGATGTGGCTTTGGGATAGCCGGTGCATAGCTGCTTTACGGATCGGGCTCAGAGAACGAAAACAGGCGTGAGATATTTATCTCACGCCTGTTTTTTCGTTCTCTATATCAATATCAATGGTATCTTTAAATACCTGTTCTACCAGACAGCAGTACTCTTTGTATTCGTGATAATCAGAAAACTCTTCAAAACACTCGATCATGCTTTTGTAATACCAGCCCTGCATATTCTTATCTTTCATATTAAAGCGCTGCCACAGCTCGTCTCCCAGAAGCTTGTAGTCTCTGGCCAGAGAACGGACGTTGGCAAGCTTGTCCCCAAGGGCAATGACTTTGGCAGGACGTTTGGCGCGGTGTTTTAAGAAGTCCACAGTATGACGTTTTCTCTCAATCCAGGATCTGCTCTTGTCCTCACTCTCCATCAGGACATAATCCGCTACTTTGTCCCCAAATTCCCTCCGTATATCCTCTCCGGTCACATCTTTGCAGTCTTCGATGACATCGTGGAGGACCGCGGCGCACATCATCTCTTCATCCGGCGTAATGCCGGCAACGATCGAGGCAACTTCCAGGGGATGGATCATAAATGGGATATCGGTTCCCTTTCGCTTCTGGCCGGAATGGGCTTTCGCTGCAAAGATAATTGCTTTCTCAAACATGGGTTTCTCCTTTTTTGCGGACATTTTTACATACTTATCATAAATCATTTTTATGATGCGGTCAATGAAGGAATTCTCTGCTTTGATGCTTTAAAGTGACGATGTGTTGACTTTTCCCCATCGCCACGGTAAAATGAACCATATCAATCAACACAAGGAGAGCGATCTATATGTCAACAGAGACGAATTTTACAATAGGATTTATCGGGCTTGGACTCATCGGAGGGTCCATTGCCAAAAATGTACGCCGTGTATTTCCGAACTATACGGTGATCGGATATGACACAGATAAAGAAGCCCTGAAAAAGGCTGTGGAGGAAGGAGTTCTCGACCGCCCGGCGGCGGAACTTAACAGTGATTTTTCCGAATGCAGCTATATTTTTCTATGTGCGCCGGTGCAGCATAACCTCCAGTTTTTAGAGCAGCTGAAGCCATATTTGAAAGAGGGATGCATCGTGACGGATGTGGGAAGCGTAAAAGGCGGGATTCATAAAAAAGTAAAAGATCTGGACATGGAGACCTGCTTTATCGGGGGACATCCCATGGTTGGTTCAGAAAAAGCCGGATTTTCTTACAGCTCTGACCGTTTGATTGAAAATGCCTATTATTTTATTACGCCGACAGAAAAAGTAAATACCGAGAAGGTAAAAGAATTTACATCTTTCATAGAAGAACTGGGTGCATTGACGATCCTGCTGGATGCAAAGCGCCACGACGCTTTTACTGCCGCGATCAGCCATGTTCCGCATATTATGGCGGCAGAACTGGTACATACGGTGAGAAATATGGACACCGAAGACGGCATCTTAAAACAGCTGGCAGCCGGCGGGTTTAAAGATATCACAAGGATTGCATCATCCTCTCCTGTTGTCTGGGAGCAGATCAGTCTTTCCAATAAGGAAAACATAAGAGAGCTTTTAATGCAGATCAAAGACAGCATTTCCGAAATGATCCATGCGCTGGACAGAGACGACCACAGTTATCTGAACGAGTATTTTAGAGAGGCAGGGGAGTACCGGGAGACCGTTCCGGACAGTGCCGTGGGACTGATGGAAAAATCTTATGAGATATTTGTAGATATTCCGGATGAGCCGGGAACATTGTCTACGACTACGACCCTGCTGGCGCTTAATAACATCAGTATTAAAAATATCGGAATCATCCATAACCGGGAGTTTGAGGAAGGTGTCTTAAAGATTATGCTCTATGATGATGTCTCCGCCAAACGCGCCAGAGAGATACTGCAGGATAAAAATTACAGTGTATATGAAAGGAACTAGAAATGAAACTTAAGAAAGTAGAAGGACTAAAAGGCACGATATCCATACCGGGAGATAAATCCATCAGCCACAGGGCGGTCATGTTCGGCTCTCTGGCAAAGGGAACGACACATATCACAAACTTCTTATCCGGTGCGGACTGCCTGGCTACCATAGACTGTTTTCGGGCAATGGGAGTCAGGATAGAACAGGACGGCACAGAGGTCACGGTACACGGCAACGGCCTCCACGGACTTAAAAAACCTGAGAAACAGCTGGATGTGGGAAACAGCGGGACGACGACCCGGCTGATCTCCGGGATTCTCTGCGGACAGGATTTTGAAGTTACGCTTTCAGGCGATGCATCTTTAAACAAACGCCCCATGGGGCGCATCATGAAACCGCTCTCTATGATGGGAGCAGAAATTGAGAGTATCAGCGGAAATGGATGTGCTCCGTTAAGGATTAACGGAAAACCGCTGAAGGCGGTCCACTATGAATCACCGGTGGCATCTGCCCAGGTGAAATCCGCAGTTCTTCTCGCCGGACTTTATGCAGACGGCAAAACAAGTGTCACAGAGCCTGCACTGTCCAGGAACCATACGGAACTGATGCTTGAGTCTTTCGGAGTTCAGGTAATGTCTGAGGGTACAACGGCATCCGTGATGCCGCCAAAAGAGATGACGGCCACGGACATTGCAGTGCCGGGCGATATTTCATCTGCAGCGTTTTTCATTGCTGCGGGACTTGTGACCCCGAATTCCTGTATTACTCTAAAACAGGTTGGTATCAATCCTACCAGAAATGGCATTTTAAAAGTATGCGAAGCTATGGGGGCAGATCTTACGATGTCCAATGTAAAAGACGATAACGGAGAACCGACGGCAGATATTACAGTAAAAACAAGCAGGCTGAAAGGCACGGAGATCGGCGGAGAGCTGATTCCCACACTGATTGATGAAATCCCTGTCATTGCATTGATGGCGGCTTTTGCAGAAGGCGAGACCGTCATCAAAGATGCGGCAGAACTTAAAGTGAAAGAATCTAACCGGATTGATCTGACCGTGGATAACCTGGTGAAAATGGGAGTCAATGCCGAGGCCACCGATGACGGAATGATCATCCGCGGCGGAAATCCACTGAGGGGAGCGTCTATCCACTGCAAGTATGACCACCGGATCGCCATGACATTTTCTGTCGCAGGGATCAATGCACAGGGAACGACGGTCATTGAGGATGCAGAGTGTGTGGACGTGTCATATCCCAACTTTTATGAGCAGTTACATATGCTCGCCGGACAATAGGATTCTTCCATTGACAAGCTGGAAAATTCTTCATACAATGGAGACAGCAGTGACAGAAAATTGACAGAATCAAATAGTGGGAAGGGAAGGATCGCAGAGTATGAAAGAATCAAGAGTGAAGATCCTGCGTCTGACAGCGTGGCTGGTTGCCAGTGCCATGTTTGTCAGTTTAAGCAGTGAGGCAGTGGTGCGGGCTGCCCAGAGAAGAAACAGGATCGCAAAAGTACAGCCAAAGACCGCTGTGACAGAAACAGAACAGAAGGCAAAGACAACAAAAGCATCAGAAGAATATAAGGCTTTTTGGTTCTCGTTTTATGATTACGATGAATATCGTGACACCTATAAAAAGAATAACGCATCAAATTTCAAAAAGTATTTTACAAAAGTTGTAAACAAGGGAAAGAGCCTTGGCATGAACCGTGTGATCGTTCAGGTAAGGCCGTTCGGTGATGCCATCTACAAGTCCAAGTACTTCCCATGGTCCAAATATATTTCAGGAAAACAGGGCAGAAGCCCGGGATATGATCCGTTGAAGATTATGGTATCCGTGGCACATTCCAAAGGAATGGCTATTGAGGCATGGGTGAATCCTTACAGGGTGACCAAGGGCAGCACCAGCTATAAAAAGTTGTCAAAGAACAACCCGGCCAGAAAGTGGAATGCAAAGAAATCTACAAGGAGGAATGTACTTTCCTACGGAGGAAGCCTTTATTACAACCCATCCAAAAAGAGCGTTCAGAACCTGATCGTGAACGGGGCAAAGGAGATCGTCCAGAAGTATGATGTGGACGGTATCCATATGGATGACTACTTCTATCCGAGTTTTACAAAGAAGAATGTCAAGAAAGCATTCGATGCAAAAGAATACAACAAGTCTTCCTACAAAAAGAAGAAAAAAAGCATTTATACATACCGAAGGGCTCAGGTAAATAACCTGGTCAAGAGGATGAAAAAGACGATCAAAAGCGTGGACCCGAACGTGACCTATGGCATCAGTCCGGCTGGAAACATTGACAATCTGACCAGCAAGTATTCTTACTATGTAGATATTTATAAGTGGCTGAACTCCACGGCTTATGTGGATTATATCTGTCCTCAGATCTACTGGGGATTCAAACATCCGACGGCTGCATTTGACAAAGTGACGAGACGATGGGTGAAGGCTGCAAAGAAGAAAAAAGTGAAGCTCTATATTGGGATCGGAGTCTACCGGGCAGGCCACAATGCGGGACAGAACCGGGCAGAGAGAAAAGAATGGAAGAGTGACACGAAGGTGCTGAAAAAACAGGTACAGTATGGCCGCAAGTACAAAGTGGACGGATTCGCATTTTTTGACTACCAGGACCTTAAGAGCAAGGCAAGCAGAAAGGCAGTGAACCAGCTGAAGACAGTATTAAAGTAAAGGAAAAATTTTCAGAGATTATTCAGAATTATAAAATTCTGAATAATCTCTTTTTTTGTAATATAGATCGATGCTGTGCCCGGTCTTCTTCACAAAGATCAGCGGTGCTGTTTTTTCTGCCTTCTGGAAATAACAGAATCAATCAGACCATATTTTAGTGCTTCTTCAGCACTCATAAAATGATCCCTGTCAGTATCTCTTTCAATTTCTTCGATACTGCGTCCTGTATTTTCAGCTAATATTCTGTTTAATCTTTGTTTGTTTTTTTGCATATAATCAGACATTATTTTTATATCGCTTGCTTGTCCTTGAATACCATTACCATGTATAGCCGGCTGATGTATCATAATTTCAGCATTGGGTAACGCCATGCGCTTGCCCTGTGTGCCTCCGGCTAACAAAAAAGCTCCAAAACTTGCAGCTAAACCAACGCATATTGTGGCAACATCACATTTAATGTATTTCATGGTGTCATAGATTGCAAAGCCGGCAGTTACGGAACCTCCCGGACTGTTAATATAGAATTGAATATCTCTGCCTGGGTCCTGGGCTTCCAGAAAGAGCATTTGTGCTACAATTAAACTGGCAGAAGTATCACTTACTTCTTCACCTAGAAAAATAATTCTGTCTGACAGCAAACGTGAGAAAATATCATAGCTTCGTTCTCCCCGGTTCGTTTGCTCAGTGACATAAGGAATTGTACTCATGCGGCCAGCTCCTTTTCTTTAACCCTGCGGATAAATCTAATATTTTGTGTATAATAGAAATTTCCACACAAGGAGATTCTGTTTTGCTTTGGCACAAAAACCTTCATATTTCTATAAATTTTGGGCGGATATACATATAACTGCTTAAAAGCAAGTGAAAATGCCTGCTGAGAGTCATATCCGGCTTCATAAGCAATTTCTGTAATAGGCTCGTTTGTTTTTATCAGTTTTTCCGCAGCAATGGTAAGCCTGCGGCTTTGCAGGTATTTATAAATGGTAATTCCGGTACGTTCAGAAAATATGCGATTCAGATAAAATTTTGAGTAACCAACATTTTTAGCAATTATATCTACACTAATTTCTCTTTTGATATTATCCTCAATGTAATTCACGACTTTTTCTACAATCTCTTTTTGCTGTTTCATAGTTTCACCTCCTTCCATCATTATAATTAGTATGAGTTTCCGTGTCTTAATAAAAAATGCTGTTTTACTGCCCACTTTACTTTTTCATGATATGTCACAAGTCTGCAACAATCATCTCTTTCGCACTGTTTTGAATACTTTTGGCATCCTCAGCCAAAATATTGGAATCTGTGATCAGCAGGTCAACGTCACGGACCGGATTTCCCTGAAATGCTTTGTGAAGTCCCTTGTCCGGTTATCAACGTAACATCATTTATAACAGGGACACGGAAAGATAAAACAGTGCTTAGAATGCTGGAAAACTAAAAAATGGACTGCCGTATGATTGGAAGACAACATCTAAAAGGGGCATATCACATAAAATAATCTGTGTGATATGCTCCTTTTTCACGGACAAAAAAAGTATTTGCATTGACATATTATAAGAAAGAGTATATTATATATCATATAGTATTAATAAAAGTATAATATGGGAGCGTGTCTATGGTATTTAATACAGGAGCTGCTTTGCTGGACGCCATTGTCCTGGCAGTAGTCTCAAAAGAAGAAGAAGGGTCCTATGGGTATAAGATTACCCAGGATGTACGAAGAGTCCTGGATGTATCAGAGTCTACTTTGTATCCCGTGTTGCGCAGACTCAGAAAAGAAGGCTGCATGGAGGTTTACGACAGGCAGTGCGACGGGAGAAACCGAAGGTACTATAAAGTGACCAGTCAGGGTATGATTCAACTGAACTTATATAGGACAGAGTGGAAATCTTACTCATTTAAAATTACGAAAATATTTGAAGGAGGGGCAGTCCATGAGTAAAAAAGAATTTCTGGACCAACTGGCATATTTGCTTCAGGACATTGCGCCGGAAGAACGGGATGATGCAATTGGATATTATGTGGATTATTTTGAGGAGGCGGGACCGGAACGTGAGCAGCAGGTGATCGAGGAATTGGGGAGCCCTGAAAAAATTGCCGCCATGATCCGGGATTCACTGAACGGGACGACCGGAGAAGAAGAATATACAGAAAACGGATATCACAATCAGAGATATGACGAGAACACGAAAATGCCTGAGAAGGCAAAGAAAGAATCAGGATTTCATTTCAAAGGGAACCGGGACCGGAATCTGATCCTTATCGTTTTGATCGTTGTGGGCACAGTGGTACTCGGTCTTCCCCTGATCGGTGTGATTGGAGGAACTGCGGTCGGGATCGTCGGTATATTTTTCGGCTTCATATCCGGGGTTGCCGGAATCAGTGTGGGGCTTCTGGCAGGAGGGTTCGGTGTATTCGCTGCCGGAATCGTAAAGATGTTCACGCAGCTTCCCACAGGATTTATGATGTGCGGCGGCGGTTTGATCATGATGGCAGTGGGCCTCTTGTTCTGTGTACTTTTTGTCTGGATACTCGTAAAAGTATTTCCTCCTTTGATCAGAGGAGTCGTAGATCTGATCCGGAGGCTGTTTCATAAAGGGGGAGAAGAAGCATGAAAAAATTTTATAAGATCTGCCTGATCATCTGTCTGGTATTTACTGTTGCAGGAGCTGGCTGCATTATCGCAGCGGCGGCTATGGGTTTTTCCTTCACGGATACTTATGACTATGTCAGAGACAAAATAAACGGGTACACAGGCAGATATGAAAATGATGAGGCAGAGCGGCTGGAATTTCCGAAAGCCAAAGTAAAGAAGATAAAAATAGCGGTTGGAAGCAGGGATTTGTCCATCGTCAGAGGAGAGGGGAGTCAAATTGTGTTCACAACAAAAGGAAGCCGAAAATTGTTTCAATCCCGGCTTGATGAAGGCCTCAATGAACTGACCATCCGGTCAAAATCTTCGGTTCACCGTCCCTTTTTCTTTGATTATGGATATGAACAGGCAGTTTTGAGCATACCAAAAGATATGAATCTGGATGTTTTCAGTGTGGATGTAGGAAGCGGAGATTTTTCATCAGAGGAGTTGTCTTCCAAAAACATGAAGATCCAGTGCGGAAGCGGAGACATCAAATTGTCTGGTCTCAGGTCTGATAATATTGATATCCAGTGTGGAAGCGGGGATGTGGACGCAGATATATGGGACGGCAGAGAGAACTACAAATATAATATTAGTGTGGGAAGCGGAGATGTGGTCTTTGACGGACACGAACTGGAACACAGCAATAAAGAGGGTTCCTGGGGAAATGGGACGAAATTCATAGGTGTTGAATGTGGAAGCGGAGATATCGACATCAACTTTTTGAACAATGTATAAGGAGGAGATTTTCATGAGCAGTAAACGATTATATAAATCAAGAGAGGACAAAATGGTCTGCGGCGTATGCGGAGGAATCGCAGAATATTTCGATGTGGACCCGACCTTGGTACGATTGGGCGCCGTACTGTTGGGCTGTTCAGGAACCGGAATATTGGTTTACATCGTGGCGGCAGTCATCATACCCGAGAGAAGGTATTAAAAATAGTAATTGCATCTGTTGTCAAAGCTATGATATAATATTATCCGAAAAAGACCAAGTCAAAAGGCTTGGTCTTATATTTTGACAAAGAGGAGAAATCATATGAAAACACCAATTTTGATCGCCATGATTGCCTACATGGCAATGGTTGTGTACATCGGAGTGATTTACAGCAAGAAGAATAAGACTTCTGAAGACTATTTTCTGGGAGGAAGAGGACTCGGTCCCTGGGTTACGGCAATGAGCGCCGAGGCTTCCGACATGAGCAGCTGGCTGTTGATGGGGCTTCCGGGACTGGCTTATGCATCCGGCTTCAGCCAGGCGGGATGGACTGCCATCGGCCTGATTTTAGGAACCTATTTAAACTGGAAGATCGTTGCAAAACGTCTCCGCCGCTATACGGAAGTTTCCAACAACTCTATCACGGTTCCCGACTTTTTCAGCAACCGTTTCAAAGATGAGAAGAAGATTTTAATGTTTGTCTCATCCATCATGATCCTGATCTGTTTTACGGTATATACAGCATCCGGATTTGCGGCCTGCGGAACTCTGTTTAATTCAGTATTCGGGCTCAATTACCAGGCAAGCATGATCGCCTGCGCGGCAGTTATTGTCATCTATACATCGATCGGCGGATTCCTTGCCGCCAGTACCACAGACCTGATCCAGGGGCTTTTAATGTCCTTTGCGATCGTCACAGTCCTGATCGTGGGAGTCGCGGCTGTGGGAGGCGTCGGAAATGTTGTGGAACACGGCAAGGCTATGGAAGGATTCTTTGATGTCATGAAATATCATGATCCGGCCACCGGACATGCCGTATCCCAGGGTGTAATTCCCATCCTTTCAGGACTTGCATGGGGACTTGGATACTTCGGCGTACCGCATATCCTGGTACGTTTTATGGCCATCAAGAATGTAAATGAGATCAAGAAATCCAGAAGGATTGCTATGGTATGGGTGATGATCTCACTGACTGTGGCTGTGTGCATCGGATTTACCGGAGCGGCTCTTTATCCGAACGTAGCGGAGCTTGCAGGCAGCGGAAACCAGAGGATTTTTATCTATATGACGATGCACCTGTTTAAAGGAATTATTCCTTTGCTTTTTGCAGGTATTATTTTGTCAGGAATTCTGGCAGCAACCATGAGTACATCAGATTCCCAGCTATTGATCGCTTCTTCCTGTGTCGCGAAGAATATGTATCAGGGATTCTTTAAGAGAAAAGCTTCCGAGAAAAAAATTCTTATCATTTCCAGGGCTACCACAGTTGTCATCGCGGCCATCGGAGTTATCATTGCACTGGATGAAAACAGCTCCGTATTTAAGCTGGTGGAAAATGCATGGGCAGGATTTGGCGGAGCGTTTGGTCCGTTGATCTTATTTGCACTGTTCTGGAAACGCACCAATTTAAAAGGAGCAGTTGCAGGTATGGTCAGCGGCGGTGTCATCGCCCTTGTTTGGCCGTATACGTTTGCAAAGCTTGGCGGGATTTTTGAAATTTACTGCCTGCTGCCTGCATTTATCGTGTCTTCTCTGATGATCATCGTTGTCAGCCTTTTGACAGAAGAACCGACCAAAGAAATGCAGGAAGAATTTGAAGAAGCAAGAAAGCCTCTTTAAAGTTTGAAAATAATGCGTTATGATATGGATATGGTAAGTTTTACATAAAGAAAGGGGAAAAAGCAGTATGTTAAATGAAAAAGTAGCACAATTGATGAACGATCAGATCAATAAGGAGTTTTATTCTTCCTATCTGTATTTAGATATGTCCAATTACTATGTGGACAAAAATCTGGACGGATTTGCCAACTGGTTTAAGATTCAGGCACAGGAAGAAAGAGATCATGCCATTTTATTTATGGAATATCTTCAGGCAAACAGCTGCAAAGTAACACTGGAGGCAGTCGCAAAACCGGATAAGAGCTTTGAAGAACCGGTGGACCCGCTCAAAGCAGCATTGGAGCATGAGCAGTATGTTACTTCTCTGATCAACAATATTTATGATGCGGCATATCAGTGCAAGGACTTCAGGAGTATGCAGTTCCTGGACTGGTTTGTGAAAGAACAGATGGAAGAGGAGAATAATACCGATTCCCTCGTACAAAAATTTGAAATGTTTGGGACTGACCCGAAAGGCTTATATATGCTGGATGCAGAGCTTCAGGCAAGAGTCTATGCCGCTCCATCACTGACTGTTTTATAAATTTCATAAAATTTTCCGGGATTGCCTTTTTGTTAGGCAATCCTTTTTTTGGCGTTCATGACTCTGATTCCATAATATAAATAAAAGCTGATCTGCACATTCTATGGATGTTCACATAAACTGATATTAACAGAAATGAAAGGAGATATTTCGTTGGAAAAATACAATCAGCATAGATGCTCATGCGGACAGCCGGCACCATATGAGATGGAACGTACCTGCGGGTACAATTCAAAAATGAAAAGAAATGGTAATTACGGTCACCGCCACGACGGCGTGGATTCCATGGCACTCGCAATGGCATATGTGCCGTGGCAGCATTGGGATCAGATCTATTGCCCTGAAGAGGGATTGGCATGCGGTACCATTTTCCCGGAACTTAAAAAACCATTTTATGGGAAAGCGGGGTGCAGACGATGAATAAATATGATCAGGAAAAATTATTGAGATATATTGATGCAGTCAGCTTTGCCTTGATTGATACGACACTGTACCTGGATACCCATCCGGATGACCAGGAGGCAATCAGTCACTTTAATCAGTACCAGTGTGCCAGAAATAAGGCTGTTAAAGAGTATTCCCAATACTTTGAGCCATTAACAATTGATTCTGCAGAGATTACTGACACTTTCACCTGGGCAACCACGAAATGGCCTTGGCAGAAGGAGGGATGTTAGCCTATGTGGAATTATGAAAAACGTTTGGAATATAAAGTCAACATCAGAAAATGTGATCCAATGCTTGCGAAAGTGATCATCACTCAATACGGCGGACCGAACGGTGAACTGGGCGCTTCTATGCGCTATCTGTCACAGAGATTTGCGATGCCCTATAAAGAAGTATGCGGCGTGCTTACAGATGTGGGAACAGAAGAACTTGCCCATCTGGAGATGGTTTGTTCCATTGTTCATCAGCTCACACGTGACCTTACGCCCGAGCAAATACAGGCAGCCGGGTTTGACCAGTATTATGTAGATCACACAACCGGTATCTGGCCACAGGCAGCCAGCGGAGAACCATTTACCGCAGATTTCTTCCAGTCTGTGGGAGACCCAATTACAGACTTGACAGAAGATTTGGCTGCTGAGCAGAAAGCAAGAACAACGTATGACAACCTGCTCCGTCTGATTAAAGATCCGGATGTCAGAGATCCGATTGCTTTCCTCAGAGAGAGAGAAATTGTCCACTTCCAGCGGTTTGGTGAAGCTCTGAGGAGAGTTCAGGATCATCTTGATTCTAAAAACTTCTACGCTTTCAACCCCGCTTTCGACTGCAAAACCAAATAATTACGCAGTTTTTTCTCGTTTTAATCGGCAGGACCTTTGTTCTGCCGTTTTTCTTTTTCGTGAATTTTTAAGAAATTCTCTATATTATAAATGGTCTTTTCATTTATAAAGTGTTCTATTTTTTCTACCTGTTCCAGTTCATCTTCGCTTTCATTGATCATGCACAGGAACCGGTTCAGGATATCATGCCGGAATAAAAGATAATCCCCGGCTTTTCTGCCTTTGTCGGTGAGCCGGATATATCCGTATTTTTCAGATAACAGATATCCCAGGTCCTTTAAATTTTTTACCATCTTTGATGCAGAGGAAGGCTTGACATGGAGCATGTGGGCCAGCTGGTTTACCCTGACGACTTCTTCTGTCAGGAGCAGGCGGCAGATCATTTCCAGATAGTCTTCCATAGAGGCCGTCATATTGTGGGCCTCTCCGTTCTGATACCCTTTCAGTGTATAAAATCCTTCTTTTTTTTCCATGAGCCGCTTCCTTTTCATAAAAATATTGTAACGCCTTATTTTGTCCCTCAATATAATAGCATTGAGAAATAAAGTTTCCCTATCCTAATGGATATTAAGGAGTGAATCGTTTTATGAGTCAGAATTGCAGTTTAAATGAATTAAATCCGGGTGAAATCGCGGTGGTAAAAGAACTTAAGATCAGGGGGAGCATCCGCAGGAGGCTTCTGGACATTGGACTGGTGAAGGACACTAAGGTAGAGTGCGTCGGGAAGAGCCCGGCAGGAGACCCGGCGGCCTTTTTGATCAGGGGTGCGGTGATCGCGATACGGTCTGAAGATATGAAAGATATTGTAGTAAGGATTTAAAACAGGAGGACATAATGCGATGGGACTGACCAGTCATTCCACCGGAATGAAATCCGTAGATTCGGGGCTGAACGTAAAAAAACAGAATCCAAAGGACAAAATTGTTGCCATAGCGGGGAATCCCAATGTGGGGAAAAGCACGGTGTTCAACAATTTGACGGGAATGAGACAGCACACAGGGAACTGGCCGGGAAAGACAGTGGCAAATGCACAGGGGTACTGCAAAACAGAGAAGAATTCCTATGTCATGATCGATATACCCGGCACCTACTCTCTGATGGCACATTCCGCGGAAGAGGAAGTTGCCAGAGATTTTATTTGTTTTGAAGAACCGGATGCGGTCATCGTTGTATGTGATGCCTGCTGTCTGGAGAGAAACCTAAACCTGGTACTCCAGACTATGGAGATCACAGACCGGGTCGTAGTCTGTATCAACCTGATGGATGAGGCGGGAAAGAAGGGAATCTCGATCGATGTCCGGGCGATCTCAGACAAATTGGGGGTTCCGGTGGTGGCAGCGGCTGCCAGAAGCGGAGAGGGCCTTGCGGAACTGATGAATGCCGTCGATGCCGTTGCCGACGGCAGATGGGATCAAAAGCCTGTAAAACCATCGTATGATTCTTGTTTAGAGGAAGCACTGAAAAATCTCAAGCCGGTGGTGGACCAAAAGGTATCGGGTAGGTTTCCGGGCCGCTGGTCTGCACTTATGCTTCTGGAGTCAGATCCTTTTCTGCTTCTGGAGATAGAACAGCGGCTGGGCACCGAGCTAAGAGAAGATCCGGATATGAAACAGGCTGTTAAAAAAGCAGAACAGATTCTTTCAGAAGACGGAACAGAGGATCTGGAAGACAGGATTGTCTCAGGGCTGGTAAAAACAGCTCAGGACATTTGTGCCGATACAGTCCTGTTCGGGACAAAAGATTATATAAAAAGGGACCGGAGGCTGGATGATATTCTGACCAGCAGGAAAACCGGATATCCGGTGATGATCGGACTTTTGGCCATGGTGCTGTGGGTTACGATCGTTGGAGCCAACTACCCTTCAGAACTGCTGTCAAAGGCTCTGTTTTGGGCGGAAGACCGCCTTGCCGGGCTGTTTCTTAATGCGGGACTGCCTGCATGGCTTTGCAGTATGCTGTTCTCAGGAGTTTACCGGGTTTTAGCCTGGGTCGTATCCGTCATGCTGCCGCCCATGGCAATCTTTTTTCCTCTTTTTACACTTCTGGAGGACGCAGGATATCTTCCGAGAGTCGCATATAATCTGGACCGGTCCTTTAAAAGATGCTGTACATGCGGAAAACAGGCACTTACTATGTGTATGGGCTTTGGATGCAATGCCGCAGGGATCGTTGGGTGCCGTATCATTGATTCGCCCAGGGAAAGGCTCATAGCGATCCTCACAAACTCATTCGTACCGTGCAATGGCAGATTTCCGACGCTGATCCTTATGATCACCCTGTTTTTTGTAGGGACAGGAGACGGACTGCCCGCCTCCATCGGCTCGGCGGTGCTGCTGACGCTGTTGATTCTGCTGGGGGTATTTATGACCCTTGCAGTTTCAAGACTGTTGTCAAAAACGGTACTCAAAGGAATGCCGGCATCTTTTACGCTGGAACTTCCGCCGTTTCGGAGGCCTCAGATCGGGAAAGTCATCGTAAGATCTATTTTTGACCGGACTTTATTTGTCCTGGGCCGTGCGGCGGCAGTGGCTGCACCGGCAGGACTGCTGATCTGGATTCTGGCCAATATTTCAATAGGGGAAACAACCTTGCTTTGCGGATTTACGGAGCTGCTGGACCCGTTCGCGAGAATGATCGGACTGGACGGAGTGATCCTGGCTGCGTTTATCCTCGGGTTTCCAGCCAATGAAATTGTCGTGCCGGTGATGATCATGGCATATTTGTCTCAGGGGATAATTACAGAACCCGGAAGTGTGGAGACGATCCGTCAGCTTCTGATACATAACGGCTGGACACAGACGACGGCCCTGTGTATGATGCTGTTTTCTCTGATGCACTGGCCGTGTTCCACGACTCTCCTCACCATTAAAAAGGAAACAGGAAGTCTCAAGTGGACGTTTGCTGCTTTTCTGCTCCCCACCGCAGCCGGCTGTCTGTGCTGCTTTTTCGTAAAGAATATGACTCAGCTTGTTCATTATATTTTATAATAAATATAACCAGGCCTTAAAATAGCTTTTCTGAGCTGGATTTAATCTGATCATGACAGAAGTCTGGGGATTTGCGGGATGGGTTGTATGGTGTCTGGGTTCTATGATTCGCATAGCAGCTGCACCATACAGCTTTTTCCGATTTTTTGATTACTTGATTGCCGGAGCTTTTGTTTTGGTTTATGGAGGAGGAAGACTTGATGTTGGTTGTGAATCCACACATCGAAATGCTTTCTGTTAATGGGGTCAAGCCCTCTAAAGAGACCATTCGAAATGGTACTTATCCTTTGAATGTCTATACTTATGCAGTGACACTGAAAAGCAATAAGAAATAGAAACTAACAAATATTTGGTTTTCATGGCATTTCTTTATTGCTTCCCTGGTGAATTCTTGTTACGATACTGTTATCTTAGCGAAAAAGAAAGAAGTATGGGAAAGATGAGGGGAATATGAACATCATTATCGTAGGCTGCGGAAAAGTCGGCCGTTCTTTGGTAGAACAGTTAAGCAGCGAGAATCATGATATATCCATTGTAGATCCAAAGGCATACGTCGTCCAGTCAATGGTAGATATGTATGATGTATTTGGAATTGTGGGAAACGGGGCAAGCTATAATGTTTTAACGGAAGTCGGAGTGGAAGAGGCCGATCTTTTGATTGCGGTGACGAATTCGGATGAATTAAACCTGCTGTGCTGCCTGATCGCTAAAAAAGCCGGAAAATGTGCCACCATCGCAAGAGTCAGCAATCCGGTTTATTTTGATGAGATCAATTTTATCAAAGAAGAGATGGGGATTTCCATGATCATTAATCCGGAGCTCGCAGCCGCTTCCGAGATGTCCAGAATTTTAAGGATTCCCACGGCCATGGAGATCAACTCCTTCGCAAAAGGAAAAGTAGAACTGTTAAAATTTGTTCTGAGAAAGAGTTCCATTCTAAATGGAATGAAGATGAAAGAAATAGGCGAGAGAATGCGCGGTGAGGTTCTCGTCTGTGCAGTGGAACGGCAGAAGGATGTTTTCATTCCTTCCGGGGATTTTGTTTTACAGGAAAACGACAGGATTTCGATTGTGGCTTCCCCGAGGAGTGCCAGCAAGTTTTTTCAGAAAATCGGTGTCCAGATGAACCCTGTCAGGAACGTCATGATCGTAGGAGGCAGCAAAACAGCGTATTATCTTTCTAAGAAGCTGCTCAGAATAGGGATATCGGTAAAGATCATAGACAAGGACTTTGACCGGTGTGAGGAACTGAGCGTACTGCTTCCCAAAGCGGTCATTATCCACGGAAACGGAAGTGACCAGGAAGTCCTGCTGGAAGAGGGGCTCCTGGAGACAGATGCCTTTGTGGCACTGACAAATTTTGACGAGGAGAACGTGTTTTTATCTCTCTTTGTAAAAGGGCAGACACCCGCAAAGCTGATCACAAAGGTGAAACGTGTCAGCTATAATCATATTATCGACGGTCTTGACCTGGGAAGTCTTATATATCCGGAATATATCACGGCTCAGTATATCGTTCAGTATGTCAGGGCAAAACAGAATTCTATCGGGAGCAATATAGAGAATCTGTATAAGATTGTGGACGGAAAGGCAGAGGCCCTGGAGTTTCATATTGAAGAACATGCACCGGTCATCGGTATTCCGCTCCAGATACTGCCGCTGAGGGACCAGATCCTGATCTGCAGTATTAACCGGAACGGAACGGTGAAGATTCCAACAGGACAGGATATGATCCAGGTGGGAGACACCGTGATTGTTGTGACCACGAAGACAGGCCTGCACGACATCAGTGATATACTGAAAAAAGAATAGAGATGATTGGAGAAAAAAGAAAATGAATTACGCTGTTATCCGATATATATTAGGATTGGTCATCCTGTTTGAGGGTGCCTTTCTGTCACTGCCGTGCATTGTAGCCATGATTTACAGGGAAGCCAGAGGCATCCCTTTCTTTGCAGTCATGCTCCTCTGTTTCGTTGTCGGATTTTTACTGAGCCATAAGAAACCCAAAAATATGCAGTACTATGCCAAAGAGGGATTTGCGGCCGTTGCATTGAGCTGGATTCTGCTGAGTTTTTTCGGGTGTCTTCCTTTTGTATTTAACGGAGACATCCCATCCTTTACAAATGCAATGTTTGAGATGATTTCAGGATTTACCACCACGGGAGCCAGTATTTTGTCCGATATCGAAGTGCTGGCAAAGTGTAGTCTGTTTTGGAGAAGCTTCAGCCACTGGATCGGGGGTATGGGTGTTCTTGTATTTATCCTGGCAATCCTTCCGATGGGAGGAGGACAAAATCTGCACCTGATGAAAGCGGAGAGTCCGGGCCCGTCCGTAGGAAAGCTGGTGCCGAAGGTAAGGCAGACCGCCAAGATCCTCTATGGAATCTACTGTTTTATGACGCTGATAGAGATCGTTTTGCTCATGTTTGGAGGACTTCCTCTGTTTGATTCCATGCTGCTTTCTTTCGGAAGTGCCGGTACCGGAGGCTTTTCTATTCTTAACTCCGGATTGGCCGACTATTCTCCCTATATTCAATATACGGTGACAGTCTTTATGATTTTGTTCGGTGTAAATTTCAATGTATATTATTTTATTCTGATCCGAAAGTTTAAAGACGCATGGAAGTTTGAAGAACTGAAATACTATCTGTTTGTCATTGCGGCTGCTGTCATATGTATTACCTACAATATCAGGGACCTGTTTCCAACCCTGGAATCTTCATTCCGCCATGCCTTCTTTCAGGTAGGCTCCATTATTACGACTACCGGTTATTCCTCCGTAGATTTTAATGTCTGGCCGGAATTTTCCAAGGTGATTCTGGTAATGCTGATGTTTATCGGAGCCTGTGCCGGAAGCACCGGGGGAGGGATTAAAGTGTCCAGAGTGATTCTGATGCTGAAGACGGTAAAAAAAGAGATGTATTTTTACATACACCCCAGAAGTATCCGGAAAATAAAATTTAATCAGCATGTAGTCGAGCATGAGGTGATACGTTCCATCAATATTTTTCTGATCACCTATATGATGATTCTGGCATTTTCTACACTGCTGATCGCTTTGGATGGATTTGACCTGATCACAGATTTTACTGCGGTCGTGGCGACTCTGAACAATATCGGACCGGGGCTTGAGCTGGTGGGACCAACCAGCAATTTTGGTATGTTTTCTGATTTTTCCAAAGTGGTCCTGATGTTTGATATGCTGGCAGGAAGGCTTGAGCTGTTCCCGATGCTGGTCCTCATAAGTCCGATTACATGGAGAGATACCAAGGTGTTTAAGAAGATTCCGAAGTACAGGAAGGATAGTCCTGGAGTATAGAAAGTGTAATCAGAACCTGGGATGGCAGGTAAAAGAACCACATTCCGTTTTGTGCAAAGGATAAAACCGGTTCCGGTACAGAAAAGGGAGCTGCGGGGGAAAGATTGAAAAGTCCTACGCAGATATCACAGCAGAGAAATAAAATGAGTCCTGCACTAAACAATCTGTGTTGAAGATTTATACGGCGTACGGCAAGGCTTTCTGCCGCATTGAAGAGTAACTGGGTGAAGTAGAAGACTCCGGCCGCCGTGAGAAGATTCCATGTTTGGAGAATTCCTAAAAACACAAACATACATCCTGTGAGAAGAAAACGAACGGGCAGAAACGGAAGAAAGGCAAAGCCTCCGGCCCGGAGGAGACGGCAGTAATACAGCATCTGGACTCCGCAGAAACACAGGACACCGGCCGGATAATTTGCGTCAAGGACCAGGAGAAATACATCGGCAGCGGCGGTCAGTCCGAGGGCGGATATTACCAGTATGCGGTCCTTAGTTTTGCCATACATTAAACCGAAGAAGAAGCACAGCAGGATGGAGCAGTATTTCAGAATGGTGCTTAAAAGGCCTGAGGAAGATGTGAGATCCAGCACTAAGAAGGAAACATAAAGAATACATTCTGTTAAAACGAAAAGAAGTACAGCGGACCCTGCGGGGTCTGTTTTTTTCATTTTGCACCTTCCTTTCTGAAAACGCCATGGATTTTTTGCCTGTTTTATAGTATTCTTATTAAAATGAGAATTTATACAAGGAGGTTGATTATGAGTCGAGTATTTAAGTTCCACAATGATGTGGATACGGACCAGATTATAGCATCCCAGTATTTGTTGCTGCCGAATATTGAGGAAATGAAAGTATATGCCTTTGAATCTATCGATCCGGATTTTTCAAAGAAGGTGCAGGAAGGCGACATCGTTGTTGCCGGGGAGAATTTTGGATGCGGCTCCTCCAGAGAGCAGGCGCCGAGTGTGTTAAAGGCCCTGGGGGTAAAAGCCATCGTTGCCAAATCCTTTGCCAGGATATTTTACCGCAACGCCATCAATATCGGACTTCCGGTCGTTGTAAGCGGGGAACTCTATGACAAAGTAGAGCAGCTTGACGAGATCGAACTGGATCTGTCTGAAGGCGTGATCAAGACGAAAGATGAGACGTTGCCCTGCACAAAACTGCCGCCTTATATGCAGAATATTTTGGATCACGGCGGATTAATTAATTTTCTGAATGAAGGCGAGGTGTAGATTATGGGAATGACAATCGGAGAAAAGATTATCGCGAGGGCGGCAAAGGTGCCGGAAGTGAAAGCGGGAGAAATCCATACAGTGGAGCTTGACCGCCTGATGAGCAATGACGGGACGACACATTTGACGATCGATATGTATCACAATGATTTAAAACATCCAAAGATTGCAGATAAAGACAAACTGGTCTTCATTATTGACCACAATATCCCGGCGGAGAATCCAAAAACTGCGGAGGCCCACAGGAAAATGAGGAACTTCGCCAGGGAACATGACATCGCCTTTTATGAAGGAAAGGGAGTCTGCCACCAGATCATGGTGGAGGATTATGTATGTCCGGGAGAGCTGATCATGGGAGCCGATTCCCATACTTGTACATACGGTGCGCTTGGCGCCTTCGGAACAGGGATCGGATGCACGGACTTTTTATACGGCATGGTCACAGGGACCTCCTGGGTCATGGTACCTGAGACGATCCGCTTTGAGCTGACCGGAAAATTAAGAGAAGGCGTATATGCCAGAGATCTGATCCTTTCAATCATCGGCATGGTAGGAGCCAATGGATGTAACTATAAGATCATGGAATTTGCAGGAGAAGGGGCACACAACTTAAGTATTAATGAGCGTCTGGTATTGTGTAACCTTGCGGTGGAGGCAGGAGCTAAAACCGGAATCGTGGAGCCTGACGAAAAGGTTGTGGAATATGTAGAGTCCAGGGGCCGTAAGGCAGAAAACCTGTTTGTGAGCGATGAGGACGCCCGTTTTGAAAAGGTATACCATATTAATCTGGATGAGATAGAGCCGGTGGTTGCGAGACCGCATTTGATTGATGATGTGGTGCCGGTGGAAGAAGCCGGAGACGTTAAAATAGACGAGGCATTCTTAGGTTCCTGCAACAACGGACGGATCGATGAGCTGCGTCTGGCGGCTGAGATACTGAAAGGAAAGAAGGTTCATGAGGACGTCAGATTTCTGATCGCACCTGCTTCCAATGAAGTTTATATGCAGGCGTTGGACGAAGGACTGATCGACATCTTCATGGAAGCCGGGGCCATGGTCATGAACAGCAACTGCAGTGTGTGCTGGGGAAGCTGTCAGGGTGTGATCGGTGAAGGGGAAGTTTTGATCTCCACCGGTACTAGAAATTTCAAAGGACGTGCGGGACATCCGGATTCTTATGTCTATCTGGGATCTGCGGCGACCGTCACAGCGTCTGCCATCGCAGGGAAAATCGTGAAAAGATAAAGGAGTTTACATATGGAAAAGTTTACTGGAAAAGTATGGGTGCTGGGCGACGATATCGATACGGATATCATCATTCCTACAGAGTATCTGGCGCTTCCGACCGTGGAAGACATGAAGCAGTACGGATTTTCTCCGCTGCGTCCGGAACTGGCATCTCAGATAAAGGAAGGCGATATCATCGTGGCCGGAAAAAACTTTGGCTGCGGCTCCTCCAGAGAGCAGGCGCCGGAGATCATCAAGGCCCTGAAAATAAAATGTGTCATTGCCAAATCTTTTGCCCGCATTTTCTTCCGGAACTCTATCAACAATGGACTTCTGCTCATCGAAAATGACCAGATCCAGGAGAAAGTGAAAGAAGGGGATACTCTTGATGTAACGCTGGGCGAGTCTGTTGTGCATGACGGCAGGGAGTATCCGATCCAGCCGCTGCCTCAGAATCTGATGGACATTATTGAAGCCGGAGGACTGGTGGAAGCAATGAAGAAAAGGAATGGGGTGGAATAGACATGGGAAATACAATTATCGAAAAGATTATTAAAAGAAATACAGGGGCCCCGACAGTCTCCCCGGGACAGATCGTGACAGTCAATGTGGACCGCGTGATGATCCATGATATTTTTATCCCGTTTGTGGCAGAAAAGTTTGAGGAGATGGGATTTACAAAGCTGTGGGATTCGGACAGGGTGGTTTTGATTTATGATCATCTGGTTCCGGCCAGTGCGGTGGAAGATATCCGGCATTTTAAGATTGGTGATGCGTTTGTAAAGAAATACGGACTGAAAAACATTCACAGAAGCGATGGGATCTGCCATCAGCTCATGACAGAGTGCGGGTATGCCAAACCAGGAGACATTGTATTCGGAACTGACTCTCATACGACCACTTACGGATGCGTTGGCTGCTTTTCGTCAGGCATCGGGTACACGGAGATGGCTTCAATCTTAGGGACCGGAGAGATGTGGGTCAGAGTACCGGAAACGATCAAGGTTGTCATCGACGGTCAACTTCCGGACAATGTATCTTCGAAAGATATTATCCTCAGACTGATCGGAGACCTCGGGGCCGACGGGGCTACTTACAAGGCTCTGGAGTTTTCCGGGAGCACAGTGGAAGAGATGAGTGTGGCTTCCAGGATGACAATTTCCAATATGGCCATCGAGGCTGGGGCAAAGGCGGCTTTGTTTGCGCCGGATGAGAAGACAGCAGAGTATTCTGAAGTAGAGTTTTCCGATGTGGATTGGATTTACGGAGATGAGGATGCCGAGTATTGCAGGACGGTTGTCTATAAGGCAGAGGAGCTGGTTCCAGTGGTCGCATGTCCGTCTCAGGTGGATAAGATCAAACCAGTATCTGAGGTTGGGGGTACAGAACTTGACCAGGTATTCATCGGTTCCTGTACCAACGGAAGATTGGAAGATTTGAAAGCAGCGGCAGAAATCCTCGATGGGAAAAAGGTTGCTGATTTTGTGAAGCTGATCGTGACCCCTGCCAGCAGGAAAATTTATATGGAGGCATCTAAAGCCGGCTATCTGAAAATTCTTGCTGAGGCAGGAGCCATTATCACCCAGCCGGGATGCGGGCTTTGCTGTGGAAGAGCCGGGGGAATCCTCACCGACGGGGAGAAGATTCTAGCCACCAATAACAGAAACTTTCTTGGAAGAATGGGAACATCGAAGGTTGAGATTTATCTCGGGTCACCGAAGACGGCTGCGGCATCTGCTGTGGCTGGGAAGATTGTGGCGGCTGAGTAGAAAGCTCATTTAATATTAAAATAAAAGTTAAAACTTGTTCGAAATACGTTATGAAAGAAGTATTTCGAGCAAGTTTTTTCTTTCATAGGAAAGTTCTACGACCTTCCCTATGAAATAAAAACGCTCCGCGGGTTGTGCACAGATGCGTAAGGAAATTATTTGCCTGCGGCAAATTGCATCTGGCACGCAAAGTTGTCAAGCCCCTCAAAGAGTGAGGGGTTGGGGCGTTGAAGTGGGCTTGCCCACTTTGTTCTTGTTTAAAAACGAATTATAAAAATAGTTATTGACAAATAATTCTACATAGTATAATATAACAATATAGATAGTGAATAACAAAAATTTGATAAGGTGGAAGATATGAGGAAAATCAACTGTTTATTTTTAAGTTTGGTAATGATTTTTACAATTTAAGGGCATGTTTATGCATCGCCCAATGCTAGTACGACAAACGAAAATGACAAAACATTGGCAGTAATAACAAATCTAGAATCAGGAGAGAAAACTGTAGTTATTCCAAAAAGAATTTGTTCAACAACTTTACAACAGAAATCAAAACAAGGGGAGATAGAAAAGAGTTATGAGGTGGTAATTGAGATACCTAACACAGAGGCTACTACTTTAGCAAGTGATAGTATTAGTAAAACTGCAACCAAAAAAGAGGTTAAAATTACAGGAAAATTTAACTATACAACCCAATATCTGGATAAAGTAAAGGTGTCTAGCTGTTCAGGATCATGGAAACCCAAACTGCAGGGAGTATATGTAACAAATCGTGAAGTAGTTCTTCATGGCGGAGATGGACAACATATGAAAAAAAGACCTAGTAAAAATTCTTTTAGTTATAATACTAAATGGGGATATAAGCCTTATGTACCTCAATCCAGTTTATCAGGAACAGGCATGATTATGAACGCAGTAGGCAGAGTTGGTGGAATGAATTCAAAAGCTCAGATTGAATTAAAAATTAGTGGGAGCGATATTTTAGACAATCTAAAGTAATCCATAAGAGGAGAACAAATTTTGAACAAAAAACTAAATAAAATTTCAGCTATATTATGTGGTTTGTTTCTTCCGGTGCTGCTAACTTTGGCTATTCCTTTCCTTAAGATATTGTTTTTGAGCCAACATTATTATACCGGATATCTGGATGGAGATGCTATATATTATCTCGTAAAAGATTTTGTGACCAATGGAATATGGGCTATTGGAGTGCTTATTTATATTTTGTGGGTTATCAGGGATAAAACGAAGCTAACCATTATTTCAAATATCTTTATCATAATCTGTGCATTGTGTGGATGCTATATTGTATTGATCAGAAGTAGCTTGCTGTATTTTGCAAAATACATAGACACTAGTACTTATACATTAGAATCAATTTTAATTATAATAGCATGTAGTTTACTGATCCGTAAGATTTACTTGTATTTAAGACATTCATAGAGAGATTCAACAATGATATTATAACTCCTGCAAAGACAGAAGGAATACAAAATCCTGTCTTTACAGGAGCTTTTTTGTATAAAAAGATCAATAGATAAGCAACCCAACAATTCCCGTAAACACAATTACAAATACAGGAGGCTTTTTAAACTTTCTCAGTAGAAGCACAGCGGTCCCGAATAAAATGGCCGCAGGAAGCTGAAAAGATGAAAGGACGACATGCTCATCCGTACCAAACAGGGTAAGCAGCAAGATGGAAAAAGCAGCGGAAAGTACAAGCCCTGAGGAAGATGCCTTCAGACCGTCCAGTACAGCGGACATATAGGATGAATCACTTTTCTTCTGGAAAAACCGGTATAGAAGGATGGAGATGGTAAATCCGGAGATCACACATCCTACGGTTGCCACCACTGCGCCGGGGATTCCGGCTACGCGGATACCCACGAAGGAGGAAGTGTTGACTGCAATAGGACCGGGCGTCATCTGTGAGATCGTAATGATATCGGTAAAATCCTGACTGGTAAGCCAATGCTTTGCCAGTACGACCTGTTCTTTGATCATCGGGAGGATCGCATAGCCTCCGCCGATGCTGAACAGGCCGATTTTAAAGAATGTACTGAACAAACGGACCAGATTTAAGAGCATGTCTGACACCTCCTTTTTTTATGGAGCCATACTTTAAACAGGCAAAGCACAGAACATAAGATTAAAATCAGCATGGCATTGATGTGGAAGACGAGGTTGGATAAAAAAGCAGCAGGAACCATGAGGGTAAGAAAAAGAGACTTCTTTTTCAGAATCATGCGGCACATATCTGTGATATAGTCAACGATCAGTGCCGCCGCTCCTGCCTGCATGCCAAGGAGAACGGCGGATACGATGTGACTGCTCCTTTTAATCTGGCTATCCTGTATCCTGTGAGAGCCGAAAGATTAATCGCGATGGCTCCAGGAGAAGACTGGGCAATCGCTGCGATATCAAAAAGCTCCTTCTCGGATAAAACATGACGGTTTGTCACAAAATGTTTTTTTAACATGGGAACGACCACATAGCCGCCGCCAAAAGTAAAAGCACTGACAATCAAATTGACACGGAACAGCCAGGCATATTGTTTTAGTATATCTTTATTCATAACGGATTTCCCCTTTTTTTAACAGTATACGTTTTTTCGAAACATAAAGAAAATTATATTATTTTATATATAACATGTTAAAATAGTAATGATAGGAGGGAAAGCCATGACGATAAGGCGTTTATATATTTTTAAAACAGTATGCGAGGAAGGAAGTGTCACCGGAGCTGCGAAGAAGCTCTATATGACCCAGCCGGCAGTATCACATGTGATCCATGAACTGGAAGAAGAACTTGGCACTGTGCTGTTTGACCGTATATCAAAGAAAGTATTTTTGAACCAGACGGGCAAATTATTATTAAAAAAGACAGTCCGCATCCTGGAGCTTTATGAGGATCTGGAAAAAGGAGTGTATGACTTGGAGAACCATGCTGTACTCCGTGTAGGGGCCAGCATAACCATATCAAGCTTCTGGCTGCCCGGGGCTATGAAACGATTTCAGGATACATATCCCGGAACGCCGGTCAGTGTTCAGGTATGCAAGGCTTCGGATGTCCTTTCCATGCTCCACAATAATGAGATCGATCTGGCGCTGATCGAGGGCGCTGTCTCAGACAGTACGCTGGACAGCACGGTCTTTTCTTCGTTTCGTCTGTTTGCTTTTTGTTCTCCGGACCATCCATGGGCAAACGTTAAGGATATTGAACTTGAAAGACTTCTGGAACAGCCGCTTCTGCTTCGTGAAAAGGGAAGTGCGACCAGGGACGTGTTGGACAGCGTACTTCTTTTACATGATCTGAGGGCCGAGCCTTTTTGGACCAGTGTAAACTCTCAGGTATTGATTCGTGCGGCAGAGGAAGGGCTCGGAATCACCGTGCTGCCGGAACGCCTTGCGGCAGAGGAAGTCTCAAAAGGAAAATTAAAGAAAATAGAAATCAGGGGCATAGAACTCAAGAATGAGAATCATATCGTTGTCCATAAGGATAAATACCGGACAGGGCCCATGAAAGAATTGATCAATATTTTGCTTGAGGGAAATGAAAATATAAGTGATTTGTGATACAATGGAAAATATTTGACACAAGGGGATGAAAAATTATGACAGAATTATTGATATCGGCATTTATTAAGAATAAGGATGATTTAAAAAACCATAAAGTCCGTCAGGCCTATGGCACAATGGGAGGAGCAGTGGGTATATTCTGCAATATATTTCTCTTTGCAGGGAAACTGACTGCGGGGATTCTCACAGGGGCCATTTCCATCACCGCAGATGCCTTCAATAACCTTTCTGACGCGGCATCTTCCATCATCACACTGGTTGGTTTCCGCATGGCAGGGCGTCCGGCGGACAAGAATCACCCGTTCGGACATGGAAGAATCGAATATATTTCAGGACTCCTGGTTTCTTTGGCTATACTGTTAATGGGATTTGAATTATTAAAATCTTCTGTTAATAAAATCTTCAGCCCGGAAGACATTATGTTCCGTCCGGTGTCGATAGGGATTCTTATTGCATCCATTCTGGTGAAATTCTGGATGTCAGCTTTCAATAAAAAGGTCGGAAATCTGATCGACTCAGAGGCCATGAAGGCTACAGCCACAGACAGTTTAAGCGACTGTATCGCTACAACGGCAGTTCTGGGCGGGATGCTGATTTTCAGGTTTGCCGGGATCAACGTGGACGGATATGTAGGTATTTTAGTGGCCGGATTTGTTATGTGGGCCGGATTCGGAGCGGCAAAGGATACTCTCTCGCCTCTGCTTGGAACCGCTCCCGATGTGGAACTGGTGGAGAACATACAAAATGAGGTTTTAAATAATGAGCTGATCGTAGGGGTGCATGATATCATCGTACATGACTACGGCCCGGGCCGGCGGATGATCTCACTTCACGCCGAGGTGCCGTACAATGTTGATATTTTGGAGGCACATGACGTGATTGACAACATTGAATATCATCTGATGCATAAGTTTAACTGTGACGCCACCATTCATATGGATCCGGTTGTCACGGATGATGAGGAGACAAACGAGGCAAGAATTATGGTGGAAAAGATCGTAAAAGAATGCGGAACCGAACTGTCTATCCATGATTTCAGAATGGTAGAGGGAAAAACGCACAACAACTTGATCTTTGACCTGGTGGTGCCCTATGAATGTGACCAGGAAGTGGGGGATATTACGACTTATATCAGAAAGGAGATCAGAAGGCACCGGGAAAATTACTTTGCAGTGATCAAAGTGGACCGGAGTTATATCTGAACAATGAAAGATGAAGGAACAGCTGACCAATGACATGAGTGTAGGAAATCCCGCAAAGAAGTTATTTTTCTTTGCGGTTCCCATTGTGCTGGGCAATTTATTTCAGCAGCTTTATAATATTATTGATTCTATGGTAGTGGGAAGATTCGTCGGTGCACAGGCACTTGCCGCCGTCGGAGCATCGACGGCCATTGTTTTTTTATTTGTAGCAGTTGCGACCGGTTCCAGCATCGGTTATTCTGTTGTCATTTCTCAGCTGTTCGGGGCAAAGGATCAGGACCGGATGATGACGGCGATCTATACGGCCTTAATTTCCACATTTGTGTTGGGGCTGATTTTAATGATTATCGGTGTGGCCGGTACAGGAGGAATCCTCGTATTGATGAGGACACCGGCGGATATTTACCGGGATGCCGCCAATTATCTGAGAATCTATATGTTCGGCCTTGTGTTTTTATTTATGTATAATACTTTAAATGCGGTTTATAATGCACTTGGCGCGTCAAAAATTCCTCTTTATTTTCTGGCAGGCTCTTCAATTTTGAATATTGTGCTGGATTTGTATTTTGTGATCCGGCTTCAGATGGGAGTGACCGGGGTTGCATGGGCAACTCTGATCGCACAGGGGCTGGCGGCAGTCATTTCGTTTATCAATCTGCTGTTCCGTCTTAAGAAGATAGAGACAGAAAAAAAGCCGGTTTTATTTGACCGAAAGATCCTTGTCCAGATGGGACGGATTGCAGTACCGTCTATGGTGCAGCAGTCTATCGTCTCGTTCGGCATGGTGTTTGTACAAAGTCTTGTCAACAGTTTCGGATCTGTGGTGCTTGCAGGATATACGGCGGCTACGAAGATTGACTCGATTGCGATCATGCCCATGGTAAATGTGGGGAATGCAGTGTCTACGTTTACGGCGCAGAATATCGGGGCGAAAAAACCGGAACGGATCAGAGAAGGGCTGAGAGCGGGAAGGCTCATGGCAGCAGGCATCGCGGCTGTCATTACGGGAATTCTGTTTTTTAAGGGGGATGTGCTGGTTGCCCAGTTTGTGGATGAGACGTCCAATGCCGGAGTCATTGCCATAGGTGTGGATTATTTAAGGGTCGTATCTGTGTTTTATGCACTGATGGGACTTATGAATGTGGTAAATGCGGTTCTCCGTGGATCAGGAGATGTGGGTGTATTTATGGCGGGCACCCTCTGCAATTTCGGATGCAGGGTAGTATTTGCTTATATCCTGGCTCATTTTCTGGGAGCGTCCGGAATCTGGTGGTCTATCCCGATTGGATGGGCTGCGGCATTTACGATCGGAACCTTGAGATATCGAAGCGGTAAGTGGAAGGAAAAAGAGATTGTGGAGCGGGAGAAAGATTGTAAAGAGACGGGGGAAAGTATATAATGATGACAAAGATAAAGATTTACCGGGAAAATTATGAGCATTTGCCCAAGCGTTTTGTTGATAAAATTGAATCGGATCTTGACTATTTGATAAAAGCTGATATTCCCGGTTTAAAAGGAGTGTACTTATTCGGCAGCTGTGCGCGGGGAAATATCCGAAATGGCAGTGATATAGACCTGCTTATATTTACAGAACAAAAATTGGAAGACAGGGCATTGGCGGCGGATATCAGATGGACCTTAGATGATGAGATATCCGGTATATCCACGGATGTAGTCTATACCAACGAGGAGTCCATAAAGGAAAATACTATTTTTAAGAGAATATTGAACAGAGATAAAAAGTTAATACTGGAGGTGATGAAATGATTAAAAATAACTACCTGGACATTGCAAAAAATGACTTGGAGTATCTTGAATCTATCCTCGCTGTGGGGAGTACTTTCTATAATCAGCTTGCAGTACAGTGTCAGCAGGTAACAGAGAAATTTCTGAAAGGCTACCTGGAATTGTGCTTTTTAGATGAAGATGTTTCGGACTTATTAAGAAAGCATAATATGAAAAAGATTGCAGTCAGAATGAATCAGTGGAAGCCGGATTTAAAGCTGGATACAGTGGGTCTGGCCTATTTGACAGATTTTTATTATGATGCCAGATATCCCGGCGACGATTTTTATACAGTGACGAAAGAAGAATTTGATAAATGTAAGAAAATTATGTACGATACTATTTCAAAACTGAAAGAGATTCCAATTAAAAATTTTTAAATGGCGTGAGGTGAATTATATGCCGATTGTGTTAAAAGCTTATCAAGAGATTTCAAACAAACAGGCGATCGCAAATGCCATTTCTAATGCGGTCTCTCATCTGTTGTCTGATCCTTCCGGCGAGCGGCTGGCCAATGATTATGTTCTGACACTGACGGAGGGGGAACTTCTGATTGAACAGATCGGATATTTAAAGGGAAGTTCAGACCCGGAGATAAAAGAAATGAAGAGACTCAAACGAAGCCAGATCCGCAGGCTGGAATTGGAGGAATTTTCGAATAAGGAATAAGATGAAAGAATCAAAAAGGAGCAGATATACGCATATCTGCTCCTTTTTCTAATACTATATTACCATAAAATGACGAATTTTTCAAGACTTGTGATCCTAAAGCGGCGGCAGTATAATGAGTCTCCAAGTGAAAGGGGCGTTTTATGGAAGAAAATCTTTATGAATTGCTGATCAGGGAAAAAGAGGCAGAGGAACTAAGAGTCATTGAAGCGTGCAACGAGAAGACAGATGGGAGATTTGGACTGAGCCTGTCAAAAGAACAGGCGAGAGAATTGATCGCAGGGAGGAATGAAAGTCTAAGAAAATATCAGAGAGTGGAATTCGGGAAAGGTATTTTAGATAAACTGATCTATACGTTTTGTGATTCTCAATTTATAGACCAGGCTCATTATGCCGAAATATTAAAGGAACTTCAGGATATTTTTTATCAGTTCAAAAATGAATCCATGGACAGGCTCACAGACGATGAACTTCTTGAATTTATGAGAGAACAGTTTGAGACTGTGTGTTTTGGGGACCTGGAATATCTCAGAGGAACCTGCCTGGAACGGTACTCCAGAGCTGTGAGAGGGGGATATGACGGTGTTCAAAAGAGCCGGGGCAGCGAGTATGAACAGTTCAGCGAAGAACAGCGCTGGGATGACAGACTCTATCTGAGTATATTAAAGGAAATGTTCTGGGAGTGACAGAACTGGTCCGCATCCGGGAAGGGAGAAGTGTTATGGAATACCGATTAGAGGAGTTACTTCCGGCGGCAGCCGGTCTGACAGAGAAGTATACGTCAAAAGAGAGCAGTTCTGTCACCTATGAAACGGCACAGATGCTGATGGAGGCAGTTATATATTGTATCGGCCTGTGCGAAGAATCTTACGGAGGAGCGCTGCGGTCCAAAAGGGGCCTTCGTGCGGAGGAGGCGTACAGCATTGGGTATGAAAAGGTAATAGAAAAAACA
This sequence comes from Anaerostipes faecis, assembly GCF_910574135.1. Classification (NCBI taxonomy): domain Bacteria; kingdom Bacillati; phylum Bacillota; class Clostridia; order Lachnospirales; family Lachnospiraceae; genus Anaerostipes; species Anaerostipes faecis. Next base: position 76,000 of record NZ_CAJSYK010000014.1, read on the forward strand.
TATGAGGCAAAGGCTGTCTATGATCGTCTGGCCATGGATTTTGAAGATTATGGATGCGTCAATTACAGGGATACAATAGTCAGCGGCATGCCGCAATTTTTTCTGCGCTATGATGCCAGATTCTGTCCTCAGGATCATATCCTGACACTGGATTATCCAACGATGAACAGGTATGGGAAGAAAAGCGGGATAAGGCTTATTTATGAATATTTATGTGACGCAGAGAGAGAACAGAGACTTTTAAGATGTTTCGACAGCCGCATCATCACAGCTCTCCTAAGGCATGTGGAAAGAAAGCAGGACGTTGATTATATGGAAAATATATGTTCTCTGGTCCTGCTCCAATCTCTCGGATGTCTGATTTCAAAAAAACAGCTTACGGATTTAACCTTGACGGGAACAGATACAGAAGAGGTACGGAAATATTTTTCAGGTGACCCGGCAGAAACGATAGAGGATAAATTACAGGAAATGATCGGGTTTATCGTACAAAGGGCCGGAATGGAGCCTTGGAAACAATATTTTCAAAGAGAGGGGAAAGAATTCGCTGTTCGGATTTATAATGCCATCAAATATGACGCACTGGATGCATTATTTTATGTTTGATTGTATTTTTCAGGACACTTTTTATGACTGTCTGCATATATTAGCAAAAGAAAGTTGATTTGAGGAATTTTATGGCAGGCGTAATTTTGGATGCCGGGCACGGCGGTTATGACAATGGTGCCCAGTTTAATGGAAGAAGGGAAAAAGACGATACATTAAGACTTACTCTGGCAGTGGGTCAGGCGCTGAGAGATAAGGGAGTCCCGGTACAGTATACGAGACAGACCGATGTCTATCAGTCTCCGATTGAGAAGGCCAGAATCGGAAATGAGAGCGGGGCCGATTACTTTGTCTCTATACACAGAAACTCAAGCCCGCTTCCCAACACATACAGCGGAGTGGAGACTCTGGTTTACAACGACAGCGGTATTAAGGCCGAGATGGCCAGGAATGTAAACCGCAGATTAAGCGAGGTTGGATTTAATGACCTGGGAGTCAAGGAGCGGCCGGGACTTGCGGTTCTCAGACGGACGAATATCCCTGCAATATTGATCGAGGCTGGCTTCATCAATACGGTAAAAGATAACGAGCTTTTCGATTCAAGATTTAACGACATTGCAAATGCCATTGCAGACGGGATTGTTGACACGATTGGATCAGGACAACAGGAGCTTGGCAGCACCTACCGGGTGCAGATCGGACTGTACCGCAATTTCTCCAATGCGCAGTACGCGCTGAATGAAGCACTGGCTCAGGGCTTTGACGGAGATATCGTGTATGAGGAGCCATATTATGCCGTACAGCTTGGAGAATTCAGAACGCTGGATGAAGCAGTCCAATTGGAAAATGAGCTGAAGCAGCGAGGCTATGATACCCTGGTGGTCAAAAAATAAGGAGGCTGTGATTTGTTTTATGTGAGATCAACGGATGGAATAAAGATTGCAGTCTATGACTACAATCCCTTTGGGGAGGAGACTGTCGTTTTAATTCACGGATGGCCTTTATCCCATCTGATGTATGAATACCAGACGGAACTTTTATGCAGGCAAGGTTACCGGGTGGTGACACTGGATCTGAGAGGCTTTGGAAATTCTGACGCCCCGGCCTTCGGCTATTCATATGATCAAATGTCCCAGGATATCTATCAGGTGATCAGAAGACTGAAACTTAAGAATTTTACTCTTACAGGTTTTTCAATGGGCGGCGCGATTGTCCTTAGATATATGAGAAAATTTAAAGGGTTTGGAGTTAAAAAACTGATTCTTTTGGCAGCCGCAGCTCCATCATGGACAAAAAGAAGAGACTTTCCGTATGGACTGACAAGAGAATATGTCAATGAACTGATCGAACTGGCGGAAACTGACAGGCCTCAGCTCTGCTTTAATTTCAGTCATGAGCAGCTGTTTGCAGGTCCTCAGTCTGAACCGGCAGTGAATTGGTTTGAACAGATCGCACTTTCCGCTTCTGGACTCGGAACGGTCCGGGCCGCAGTTTCCCTGAGAGATGAAGACGGAAGAGAGGACTTGCAGGCCGTCCATGTGCCGACATGGATCATTCACGGGAAAAAGGATGTAGTGGTGTCGAATGATCTGGTGAGGATACAGCATGATGAAATCTGCGGTTCCAAGCTGATTCAGCTGGACGAAAGCGGACACGGCATTGTGTACGATCAGCTGGAGTTATTTAATAAGTACTTTTTAAAAGCTGTCAGAGCATAAATGAAAAGCAGCAAAAGAAGAGAAGAATCGGAACGGCTGCGGGACCACAGTTTAATCGGGCGGTCTCGCAGCCGTTTATGTTTCTGTGTTCAGAGCGAAAACAGATGGGTTGCAATATTAAAATATATCAAGATGGAGCAGGTGTCTACCAGGGTGGTGATCAGGGGAGCCGCCATGATGGCCGGGTCCAGACCGATCTTTTTTGCCAGCAGAGGCAGACAGCAGCCTGCGATTTTTGCAAGAATGATGGTGGCTATGAGGGAAAGCCCGATAAGCACGGCCATTCTGAGACTGTGGTACATGAGCATGATACGCAGTCCATTGACTGCAGCCAGCACAAAGCCAACTAAAACAGCCACCCGGAATTCCTTAAATACAACTTTAAAAAGATCATGGAACCGGATCTCATCGACGGCAATTCCGCGGATGATCAGGGTTGAACTCTGGGAACCGCAGTTTCCTCCGGTGTCCATCAGCATTGGAATGAAGGATACGAGCAGGGGAAGAGTCTGAAAAGCATTCTCATATTTTGTGATAATGGCTCCGGTAATGGTGGCGGACAGCATAAGGAAAAGCAGCCATAAGATTCTGTGTTTGGCGTGGCTGATGACAGAGGTGCCGAAATAGGATTCCTCATTGGGCTGCATAGCCGCCATGATGGACATATCTTCTTCCACCTCATCCTGCCAGACTTCCATGGCATCGTCGAAGGTTACAATGCCTACCATGCAGTGTTCAAAGTCTACTACAGGGATTGCCAGGAGGCCGTATCTATGGAACAGCTTGCTGACATTTTCTTTGTCTTCGTGAGTGTTCACATAGATCAGATTGGTCTCCATGATATCCTTTATGAGCACATGGCTTTCGCTGAGCAAAAGGCTTTTAGCTGTCACAATCCCGATGAGCCGTTTTTGTTCGATCGCATAGCATGTATAAATCGTCTCCTGATCGATGCCTACCCGCTTGATCTTTTTCAGCGCCTGCTCCACGGTCATTTCTTTTTTCAAATCCACATACTCCACCGTCATGATGCTCCCGGCACTGTCTTCCGGATAGTTTAAGAGACGGTTGATGGTCTGGCGTGTTTCTTTGTCAGTCACATCTAAAATCTGCTCAACAACGTTGGCAGGCATTTCTTCAATGATATCGACCGTATCATCCATATACATGTCGTCGAACAGTTCTTTGATCTCGGTCCGGGTAAAGGCATTGATCAAGGTCTCCTGCATGGAAGAGGACATTTCGGTAAATACTTCCGCTGCCTTTTCTTTTTGGATTAAACGAAATAAAATTGTGTATTCTTTTTCGGTGAAATTTTCCAGCAATGATGCCAGATCGACGTTATTCATAGAATTGAGCATAACTTTTAAAACAGGATATTCCCGCCGTAAAAGCAAAGCTTTGATATTTTTTTCTCTCATGTTTCTTTCTCCTTTTATATAGAAATTTGAAGATTAAAACATGAATAAAAAACCCTTCCCTGTATTTATGAAATAATGTGAAGGAGGTTTGGATTTTTCATTCATGCTGTATTGACTTTGGGGCGAATCCATACTCTCACATCCTTTCTTTTTTACAGTTTACAGGTTTCAACGCTTTTATCAGAATACCTTTAAGCAAAGAACATGTCAAGGAAATCAGAATGAGACAATCTTCTGTTCCATATAAATAGTACATAGAAGATGAACAGGGGATGGACAGAGTGAATAAGAAAAATCTGATCACGGGTTTTATCTGCATTGTTGTTTTAGGGCTGTCATTGCTCGGCGGGGGCAATGCAGCCCTTTCTGTCTGGAATCAAAATGTGAGGATCTTAAATCCTGCGGACAATAAGGAACTTCCGATTTACTGTGTGGATACAAAAAAGAAGGAAATCAGCCTCACCTTTGATACGGCGTGGGGAAATGAGGACATCGACCAGGTTCTCAAGTTATTAAAAAAAGAAAATGTGAAAGCAACCTTCTTTTTTTCCGGCGACTGGGTGCAGCGGTTTCCGGCGGATGTAAAGAAGATTGCCAAAGCAGGTCATGACATCGGAAACCATGGAGATAACCACAAATATATGACCAGATTGTCTTCCGATGAGCAGAAAAAAGAGATTCTGGGGGCTCACAGCAAAGTCCAGGCTGTGACAGGAGAGCAGATGGAACTTTTCCGCCCTCCCTACGGAGACTATGATGAAAATGTGGTGAAAACGGCCAGGCAGTTAAACTATGAAGTCATTCAGTGGTCCGTAGACAGCCTGGACTGGAAGGACATTTCCAGGCAGGACATCATTGACCGTGTCTGCGATAACAAAAAGCTGGAAAACGGTGCAATCATCCTGATGCACACTGGAACTGTCTACACGAAACAGGCCCTTCCGGTAATCATAAGACGGTTAAAGTCCGAGGGATATACCTTTGTGCCGGTCTCCAAGATGATCCTGACCAAAAACTTTTATATAGACCCGGAGGGCAAACAGCGCAGAAAATAAATTTTTATACCAATTTTATGTGAAATATGATAACATCTAGGTATCGCAGAAACACTGTGAAATACAAGATTAGAAGGTGACTTAGATGATATTTCGGTTTGATATGAACGATCTGAACCGGGTCAAAAACTTTAAAGTCGGTAAGATGAAAAAGAAAACGGCGGCAGTGGGAATCCTCATTGCACTGATTTTAGTGGGACTGTACTATTATGTGGCGCTGCCTGCAATTAATTTTCAGGAGACCGGCATATGGATGGTTCTGATCGCAGTTTTAGGAGTGCTGACGGCGTGGGCCGCATTGAGGGGGATGGGACAGAAGACGAAACTGTTTTCGCTGTTTTCTGCTCTGCTGGTCCTTGTAATTGTCGGTTTTCTTGGAGGGATGATTCTTTCAAGCCAGCTGGTATCCTCTAAAAAATATGCAGGCAGGCTGAAGATAGAAAATAAGAAATTTGAGACAGACATGAAAGAGACGGAAAAGATCACAGATATTGCCCTGATGGACACGGAAGGGGCAAGGATCATCGGCGACCGCGCCATTGGCTCTCTGTCCGATGTGGTCAGCCAGTATGAGGTCAGTGACGACTACACCCAGATTGATTATAACGGGCAGCCGATGAAAGTGGCACCTCTTAATTACGCCAGCTTCATCCGGTATATGACAAACCGCAAAGCAGGGATTCCGGGTTATGTACAGGTAGATCCTATCAGCAATGAGGCAAAGTATGTAAAGCTCAAAAAGCCGATGCAGTATTCTACATCCGCATACTTTTCCAGGAACCTTCAAAGACATCTGAGGTTCCAGTATCCGACAGCGATTTTCCAGGGCTACTATTTTGAGATCGACAATAAAGGAAATCCCTATTATATCTGTCCGGTGCTGAAGGCAAACGCAGGATTTTTCGGGGCTAAAGATGTCAAAGGAGCCGTGATCAGTGATCCGGTCACCGGGAAGAGCACATACTATGACGCAAAAAATATTCCGAGATGGGTGGATCATGTATATGACGGCAGGCTGCTCCTCCAAAAATATAATTGGAAAGGACTCCTCTCCAACGGCTATATTAACAGTGTATTCGGCAAGAAGGGCTGTAAGATCGCAACTGACGACTACGGATACAGGGCCATCGACGGAGACATCTGGGCTTATACCGGTGTCACATCCGTAAATGGAGATCAGTCTAATATCGCATTTGTTCTTATGAACATGAGAACTTCCGAATCCAAATACTACACGGTTTCCGGAGCCAATGAGCAGTCGGCCATGAAAGCGGCCGAGGGGCAGGTACAGAACCTCAGGTATTCTGCGGCATTTCCGGCTCTGATCAATGTAAACGGAGAGCCGACGTATGTCATGATTCTGAAGGATAAAGGCGGGCTTGTGAAGATGTTTGCCATGGTCAATGTAAGAAAGTATAATATTGTGGCAACTTCTCCCACTCAAAATGGAGTCCAGAAGGAATATAAGAGACTTCTAAAGGAGCAGGGGATTATCTCTGCCAAAGAAGCTGCCACGGCAGAGTCAATGAAGACAAAGGAGATCACGATCAAAAAGGTTGATTTTATACCGATCGAAGGCAATACTTACGTGTATATCACCGACAAGGAAGGTAATGTCTATAAAGAAGAATTTTCAAAAAATGAAGGTGCGGTCAGATGGAATGCCGGGGATAAGATCAAGATTTCCTACGAAGAAGACGAGAGCGGCATTTATCAGATAACACAATAGCTGGCGGCTTTGTATTTGACAAAATACAAAAAAGTACTTGATTTTTAGAAAGAATCATTGTATCTTATACCTAGCGAAGTAATGACAAAGGCGTCAAACGATTCGAGGATTGTTTGGCGTCTATTTTTTTAATCTGTCACAGGTTTCCGGCAGGTTAAATTCTTATAATTTGAAGTCCAAATCAGGAAAGGAAGAAATATCTTATGAGCGAAAAAAGAAGTGTGTCAGAAATGTTCGGATGTAACGTGTTTAACGACAGTGTTATGCGGGAGAGGCTTCCGAAGGCAGTTTACAAAGACCTTAAGAAGACGATCGAAGAGGGAACAGAATTAAACCCTGCCATCGCAGACGTAGTTGCCAACGAGATGAAGGAATGGGCTCTTGAGAAAGGTGCAACCCACTTCACCCACTGGTTCCAGCCGATGACCGGTGTGACGGCGGAGAAGCACGATGCTTTTATCGCCCCGACGGAAAACGGAAAAGTGCTCCTGGAATTTTCCGGAAAGGAGCTGATCAAGGGTGAGCCGGATGCTTCTTCCTTCCCGTCAGGAGGACTGAGGGCAACATTTGAGGCCAGAGGATACACTGCGTGGGACTGTACTTCACCTGCTTTTATTAAAGAGACACCGGATTCTACGATTCTCTGTATCCCTACGGCATTTTGTTCCTATACCGGAGAAGCGCTGGACAAAAAGACTCCTCTTTTGAGATCTATGCAGGCGCTGGATATCCAGGCTACGAGGCTTTTACACCTGCTTGGAAAGAAGAATGTAAAAAATGTCAATACCTCTGTGGGACCGGAACAGGAATACTTCCTTGTAGACAAAGAAAAATATCTGCAGAGAAAAGACCTGATCTTTACAGGACGGACATTGTTCGGAGCAATGCCTCCGAAAGGACAGGAGATGGATGACCACTATTTCGGAATCATCCGTGAGAGGATCGGAAAGTTCATGAAAGAGCTCAATGAGGAGAGCTGGAAACTGGGCATCACAGCAAAGACCCAGCACAATGAGGTGGCTCCTGCCCAGCACGAACTGGCGCCGATCTATGCAAGCAATAATATAGCGACGGACCACAATCAGCTTCTGATGGAAACGATGCGGCGTGTGGCAGAACGCCAGGGATTGAAATGCCTTCTCCACGAAAAGCCGTTCCAGGGAATCAACGGTTCCGGGAAACATAATAACTGGTCCATCGTGACAAACACAGGAAAGAATCTTTTGGAACCAGGCGATACCCCGCATGACAATCAGCAGTTCCTTCTGATTCTCTCAGCCATTATCAAGGCTGTAGATGAGCATGCAGATCTGCTCCGTATGGCCGCATCTACACCTGGAAATGATCACCGCCTGGGAGCCAATGAGGCACCTCCTGCCATCATTTCTATCTTTCTCGGAGAGCAGCTTGAGGACGTGGTAAAACAGCTGGTCACAAGAGGAGAGGCTACCAGATCCAAACACGGGGATAAGCTCGCATCAGGCGTACATACCCTGCCGGATTTTGAAAAAGATGCAACAGACAGAAACCGTACTTCACCATTTGCTTTTACCGGCAATAAATTTGAATTCCGTATGGTGGGATCTACCCAGTCTATCTCTGACCCGAATGTGGTTTTAAATACGATCGTTGCAGATTCATTGGCAGAAGTGTGCGACCAGTTAGAGAAGGTAGACGGAGATCTGCAGGATGTGATGATGGAAGCCCATGAGCTGACGAAAAAGATGCTTACAGATCATCAGAGAGTCATATTTAACGGAGACGGATACTCTGAAGCGTGGGTAAAGGAAGCAGAGAGAAGAGGCCTTCCGAACATCAGGTCCATGGTTGAGGCAATTCCGGCTTTGATCACGGAAAAATCAGTCAAGATGTTTGAAAAGTTCGGTGTATTTACGAAGGCAGAGCTGGAATCCCGTGTAGAAATCCTGTTTGAGCAGTATGCACAGACGATTAATATCGAAGCGTTGGCAACGCTGGATATTGCTAAAAAACAGATCGTTCCTGCTGTGATGAAATATCAGAAGACGCTGGCCGATTCAGTCGCTGTTTTAAAGGCTACAGGAATGGATACGGGTGTACAGGAATCCCTGCTCGGCGAAATCACAGAGAATCTGAAGAAATTATACACGGCAATCGGTATTCTGGATAGTGAGACTGTCAAAGCACAGTCCATCGGAGAAGTAAACGAACAGGCACGTTTCTATCACGATGTAGTGTTCGGATGCATGAATGCTGTCCGTGAACCGGCGGATAAGCTTGAAATGCTTGTGGCGAAAGAAGACTGGCCGATGCCAAGCTACGGAGATCTGATCTTTGAAGTTTAAATATTAAAATAAAAATCCCGCGGACGGAATTGGGGACACCTCACACCTCAAACACGTCTGCAGGATTTTTTTAATTATCTATAAAATGCCAGCATAGTTTTTTTGCTTCCTCACATCCTATATTTGAAAGCGAGGGAGCGAGTTTATGAAACGAAAAACCTATTTTGCAGTTGTGTGCGCATTATTTTTTATCGGTTTCATCCTGCGGTATGCGGCGGATCATTCTGACGGACTTTTTATAGCGAGCCAGAAAGAAGGAGAAGGCGGACTGATGGCCGGCAGCAAGATTACAAATAAAAAGGTATATCTGACATTTGATGACGGGCCGTCTGAAAATACCGATGAGATCCTGGATATTCTGAAAAAGAACAAGGTGAAAGCGACGTTCTTCGTAGTGGGAAAGAAGACGGAGAAGGCCAGGAAGCAGTATCAAAGGATCGTACTTGAAGGACATACCCTGGCAATGCATTCTTACAGCCATAACTATGACCAGATTTATTCTTCCGTAGAAGCCTTCGGAAAGGACATCAAGGAGCTGCAGGAGATGCTGTATGAGATAACAGACGTAAAGCCCATCATATACCGTTTTCCGGGGGGAAGCAGCAATTCCTGCGCCGGAGATATCAAACCTTATATTCAGTATATCAACAAAGAAGGGCTTTTATACTTTGACTGGAATGCGTTAAGCGGAGATGCAGTGAATTTTAACCTGAGTCCTGAAAGGTTGAACCAGAATATTTTAGCAGATGTAAAAAAACAAAAGGTCAGCATTGTACTGATGCATGACCTGGCGGAGGCAGAAAACACGGTAAAAAGTCTGGACTCTCTGATCAAGACTTTGAAAAAAGAGGGCTATCAGATACTGCCGATTACGAAATATACGCAGCAGATACACCATGTGTCCGTTGACAAATAAATGCAGGTAATTTAGAATGGGTATCAAGTGCGGAAAATGGACCGGAGGCATTGGACCTCTGGTCCATCTGACGCGATAATGTACATAATGAGGTTAAATGATGAACATAATTGAAGTAGTGATGATAGGTGTGGGCCTTTCTATGGATGCGTTCGCTGTCGCGATAGGAAAAGGACTCAATATGGGAAAGATCCGGAAAAATGAAATGTTTTGGATCGCCTTGTTTTTCGGAGGATTCCAGGCTCTGATGCCTGTGGCCGGCTATCTGGCGGGTAAGCAGTTTGCGGGAAAGATCATGCAGATTGACCATTGGATCGCATTTCTTCTTCTGGTGATGATCGGCTTCAATATGGTAAAAGAAGGGATTTTCGATGATGATGAGGAAACCCAGGACTGCGGATTTTCTTTCCGGGAGCTACTTATTTTGGCGGTCGCGACCAGCATCGATGCCCTGGCGGTGGGAGTCACATTTTCGTTTCTGAGCGTCAATCTTTTAGAAGCTGTAACGATCATAGGGAGTGTTACATTTGCCATATCGCTGGCAGGAGTTTCCATCGGAAGCAGGTTCGGGGACAAACTGAAAGAAAAAGCGGAGATTATGGGAGGATTGATTTTGATCATCCTAGGATGTAAAATTTTAATACAGCATTTATTTTTTTGAGAAAAGAGGATCACTTATGAATTTATTGCCACACATAGCCTTTTTAGCGGCGGGCTTTATTCTGCTGATGAAGGGCGCAGATTATTTTGTAGAAGGGGCGTCTATGATTGCTGCGAAGTTTGGGATTCCACAGATCGTGATCGGGCTTACGATCGTCGCCTGCGGGACCAGCGCTCCTGAGGCGGCAGTGAGTATTTCGGCAGCGTTTAAAGGAAATGTGGGAATCACCGTCGGAAACATTCTTGGAAGCAATATTATGAATATACTGCTGATTCTCGGGCTCACCGCGGTTGTCAGTGCAGTTGCCATCAAAGAGGGAACCGTAAAGGTGGAAATGCCCTTTGTAGTTGTTATCACTGTAGTCCTCACAGCTATGGGAATCGCCGGAGGCAGCCTTTCACGCCTGGACGGAGTGATACTATGGGTGCTGTTTATCGGTTTTTTTGTATATCTGTTTCGGCTGACAAAAAAAGAAGGCATCGAAGAGGAGATAGAAGAAGTGAATGCGTCCTTGCTGAAAATGCTTGTTTTTACGATCGGCGGACTGATTGCCATCGTACTCGGAAGCGATGTGACAGTAGATGCGGCTACTTCGATCGCGAAGGCCCTGAATGTCTCTGACCGGATCATCGGTCTGACGGTTGTGGCGTTCGGCACTTCCCTGCCGGAGCTGGTCACCTCAGTTACCGCGGCATTTAAAGGAAAAGCAGACATTGCAGTGGGAAATATTGTGGGAAGCAATATCTTTAATATCTTGTTTGTCGTAGGGACCGTGGCGGTCATTCATCCGGTTCCGTTTGATACAAGCTTTATCCCGGATGCTCTGGCAGCAATTTTGTCGGCAGCGCTTTTATGGCTTTTGTCTTCAAAAGACCGGAAGCTTGCCAGGGGCGGCGGCCTTTTCATGCTTGTCATATTTGCAGTTTACATGGCACAATTACTCATAAGATAAGGAGAATACCATGATCATTAAATCAGTCAATCTGGAAACAGTCTGCGGGATCACCAGCAAACTTCCGGACAATCAGTTCCCGGAAGTAGCATTTGCAGGCAAGTCCAATGTGGGCAAGTCCTCTCTCATCAACGCATTGATGAACCGGAAATCATATGCAAGGGTTTCCGCTCAGCCGGGAAAAACCCAGACCATTAATTATTATAATATCAATGAAGAGCTGTACTATGTAGATCTGCCCGGATATGGATATGCCAAGGTCACGGAGTCGGTGAAAGAGCAGTGGGGTGCGATGATTGAACGGTACCTTCACACGTCAAAGCAGCTGAAGCTGGTGTTCCTTCTCATTGATATCCGGCACAAGCCGTCAAAGAATGATGTGATGATGTATGACTGGATCGTACATAACGGCTATTATCCAGTCATTATTGCCACAAAGAGCGACAAGCTCAAACGGAGCCAGCTTCCCAAGCATATAAAGGAGATCCGGCAGGAACTTGGACTGAATAAGGAGACGCCGGTCTTTCCGTTTTCTTCCCTCTCAAAACAGGGAAGAGATGAAATATGGGACTTTATTGAAGAAGTGCTTCTTCCGGAACAGGAAAATCATGTTTAATATTAATGGAATAGAACAAAGTGGGCAAGCCCACTTCAACGCCCCAACCCCTCACTCTTTGAGGGGCTTGACAACTTTGCGTGCCAGATGCAATTTGCCGCAGGCAAATAATTTCCTTACGCATCTGTGCACAA
>NZ_CAJSYK010000015.1:0-80551 GCF_910574135.1 Anaerostipes faecis
ATATCGGGTTTCTGTCCGTAGGGCTACGATTTCGCTATCCCTTCTTCTCGCCCACACCTCACGATGCAAACCTTGGGAGTCGCTTACAAGTTCGTCGGTAGCTACGCCTATGTGGACTTGCACCACAGAACACGGACATGCCCGTCATACTTATAAAACACCAGTTCAAATTGAGCTGGTGTTTTGCTTTATGCTGTCATAAGTACCAAAGATTATTTTACCTCTTTTAAGTGCTGTATCTCACCACTGTGATTGATGATTACGTCCTTCATCACTAACAGCATATGTGTATTTTTTTCCACTCGGTCGCTTAATCTGCTGAACTCTGCATGCGGAATCCTGTCCTCATAGAGGGCATCCAGCTTTGGAATGATCTCGTTCTCCACACGGAGGCAGGTTCTCTTGATAGGGGATAGGTCCTCCTCCACTGCGATCAGCCTGTCATCTATGGACTGCACTTTTAGCTCTAATGAATTGAATCTTCCTTCTAGTGAGTTGAATCTTCCTTCTAGTGAGTTGAACCTTCCTTCTAATGAATCGAATTTTTCTTCTAGTGAGTTGAACCTTCCTTCTAATGAATCGAATTTTTCTTCTAATGAATCAAGCCTTCCTTCTAATGAATCGAATCTTCCTTCTAGTTTGCAATCCAGTAACTTTTCTATCTGTATGAGTAATTCATTGTTGTCCATTCGCTGTTCCTCCTTCTTTTGTGTTAATATTATTATACTCCGGCAAGGAAAGAAAAACAACATATTTTTCCATATAAGATAATATTCAGAAACTTCAAATAATATCGACTTCATCCGATGTCGGTATTGACGGTGCCGCTCCCTTTCTGGATACAGTTATGGATGACGCTTTCGCACACCGTTTCAAGTTGTCCGCGGGACTCATCCCTTCTATAATACCTGCGATAAAATAGCCGGTAAAAGTATCTCCTGCGGCAGTGGTGTCCGCCACATCAGCCGGTATACAGTCCTGCCTGACCTTCACAGATCCCTTCCGGTAAACAGCACCTTTTTCCCCTAAAGTCAGCACGGCTTCTGCCTGAGGAAACCGCTCCGCCATCACATCCAGGATTTTTTCCGGCTCTCTTTCCCCTGTCATCTGAAAACCTTCTACTTCGTTGAGCATAAAGATAGAAATTTTTGAAAAGTCACATTGTTCAAGAGTTCGATTATAAGGAGAAGGGTTGCAGACAATGCGAAGCCCCCGGTCAAATGCACTGTCAATCAGATAGTCTAAAAGATTAATCTCATTCTGGATCAGCAGAAAATCTCCCTGTCCGAATGCATCCAGAGCCTGATTCATCTCATGCTTTGTCTGCCTCACATTCGCTCCTCCGAATAGAAGAATTCCGTTTTGTGCATTCCGATCTACCTGTATGACCGCATGTCCGGTCTCGCCGTCAATTTTCCGCACAAAGGAGGTGTCCACCCCGTATTTATTCAGTTCATCGAGAAGCATCTGTCCGTCAGCGCCGACCGTTCCGCCCTGAAAAACCTCTGCTCCGGCTTTTGCAAGGGCTATGGACTGGTTCAGCCCTTTTCCTCCACAGAAGGTTTCCCTTTTTTCAGATGCCTGCGTTTCTCCTGCCTCTGTGATGTGATCTACCTGATATACAAAATCATAGTTTAAGGAACCGTAATTTAAAACTTTCATATAAACTGCCTCCCACACCTTTTGATTTTATTATATCATTCTCCGGACATATTTCATACCCTCTCAGAACCCATATGTTATAAGCCTGCTTTCTGCATTGCCAGATATGCGGCTCCGATCAGACCGCAGTCTTCTCCAAGCTGTGCCGGTACGATACAAATATTTTCTTTCAGTGCCGGGTACACCTTCTGTTCAGTTCTTTTCTGAATTTCCTTTATGAAGCCCGGTTCCTGAGCATCTTGATCTTTTCCTCCGTATCGATCAGGGATACATATTCCTTGTAGAATAACTGTATACGGTGGATCTCATCTCTCGTGTTCATTTTAAACCCCAGCAAAAATACAATCTGTATCTGCTCATCATCCCAGATGACCGGTTCTTCTAAAATAGCCACCGCAACCTTTGGCTCATTGACGGCAGTCGGCGAGCCATGGGGAAGGCTGATCCCATTTCCGATCGTTGTTGTCGTATTTCTCTCCCGTTCCATGACGGTGCCATAAAAATCATCTTTTACGACTCCCTTTTTTTTCATGGCCTCACACATAACCTGTAAACATTCTTCTTTTGTCTGAACCTTCAGTTCCGCAAAGATCAGTTCCGGAGAAAAAGGATTTTCATTCTCGATCATCTGAGAATTCATATCATCCAAATGATTTCTCAGCCCAACAATACCATTTTTATTTAAAATATTCGGAATCACTGCAACTCTCTTGTCCTTTGTCTTCATATCCTTCGACGAAATGATCAGATCATAGTCCCAATAGTCCTCTGTTTTGTAGTCGTGTGTACTGACAAACACTAATTTCCCTATTTCCGGCACAAACTTCCGTATTCTCTCTTTGATCAGCTGTGCATGCCCCATATTGGAATCAGTGATCACTAATGCATCATATTGATGCTTTTTCCTTTCTATGGCCGCCTGATTATATAAAACAATGTATCCTATTTCGTCTTCTGTAATCTGGAGATGATAGCTTTCCTCAAATAAAATACTGATCACCCAGCTGGCCCGAAATACATTTTTATACTCCTCTTTGATAAAGTCAATCAGGGCATTGTCCTGAGGAGTGCCGTATCTTAACCTGAAAATTGTAGGGCGGAGATGCACGATCAAACTCTCTTTGACCTTCTTATCCGATGTCAGGTCTACTTCCAGAACATCCCCAATCATTTTTAACATTCTGTCTACGAATTCAACCAGCTTATTATCATATTTCCTCACCTGCTCCAGGGTAAGTTCTACTTCTGAAATACCAAGGAATTTAGAACACAGGATTTGAATGGACAAGAATAAGATATCCTCTGACAGGAAGTGTACATGGAACACCTCCTCCAATTTCTCAAAATAGCAACCGTATACGCATACTCCGTATACTTTTTAAGAATCTTCAGTTCTTCCTGGTAATAATCACTTACCAGAGGGATCTCCAATTCCTTTCTTTTATACGCCAGACAGCAGTAAATCAAAATTTTATAGAACGATTCGTCAGTAAACCGGTACTTCCATTCATTTTCCTTGCTTTTCAGCCGGTATCCTTTTCCCCTTTCGTTGACCAGTATAATATGGTACTGCTTCAGCCATTCTTCACATTCTTTCAGCACCTTCAGCATTGTGGGAACGCTCAGATACAGTTTTTCCGACAGCTTCTGTGTCGTAAGGGTCTGCCATGGCCGCAGGTTGAAAAACAGCTTCAGGGTTTCTGTCATCCGCTCCCCCGGATCGTAATTTCCTACCTGATATTTTCTTTTCTTACTCTAAATTGCTTGAATCTTTTCTTTCTGTTCATCAGAAGCCTTCAGCCATACCCACACCCTCGGCTTGCGCTGGATTTCTCCAAGATTATTCTGCAATAGAAATTCATTCATTCCATCCAGCTTGTTTCTCACAGATTTTTCAGAAAGGCCGACTTCCTGTGCAATCTTCCCGGCTGCAACTACTTTTCCTTCCATGAGGCAGTCAAATATTTGTCTCTTATAGAATTTATCTTTTGAACGTCTCATCTCTTCCAGGCTCCTCTCAATAAAATTGAAATCCTTTCACACCTGCTTTTTGATAATTTAAGTATATCATAGAAAATTTTCATCAAATTATTGAGTCAGGACATTTTAATGCGGTAGATTTTTTGCCTTCACCGAGGAAAGTTGTATGACATTTTCCACATGATTTTCGTTCGGCTCTTAGAATGCCTCACTCCAATCATGTAGAAAATAAACGTAATATCTACTGGATAAGTACTCATCGAACAAATGGAATTATCTAACAATAGTTTTTTATCACTATTGGAGGAACGCATTTTAAAGCGTGCCGGAAATAGTGGTAAAAAACTCAAACATCCTGCACAGAGAACTTTTCGAATAACTAAAAAAGAGACCTCAACTGAGATCTCTTTTTCAATCCTATAAAATATTTTTTTCTATACAAACGCTTTCACGCTCTTGTAAATTCCTTCGCTGTCCAGTCCGAATTCTTTGATCAGTTCCACTGCCGGTCCTGAATGTCCGAATACATCCTGTACCCCAAGTTTCAGTACCGGAGTCGGTGCTTTCTCGCTCAGCACATCGCATACAGCGCTTCCGAGTCCTCCGATCACAGAGTGTTCTTCCACTGTAACCACTTTTCCAGTCTCTTTTGCTGCGGCGATCACCAGCTCATCATCCAGCGGCTTTACCGTTGCCATGTTGATGACTTTTGCATTGATTCCGTCAGCAGCAAGCTTCTCAGCAGCTTCAAGACTCTCACCTACACAAAGTCCGTTTGCAATAATGGTCACATCGGTACCTTCTCTTAACACAGTACCTTTTCCAATCTCAAACTTATAGTCTGCTGTATCATTGATCACAGGCACAGCCAGACGCCCGAATCTCATATATACAGGTCCGTCAAGTTCTGCTGCTGCCTTTACAACTGCCTTTGCTTCCACATCATCGGAAGGCACGATGACCGTCATCCCAGGGATTGTGCGCATTAACGCCACATCCTCGCAGCACTGGTGAGTCGCACCGTCTTCTCCAACGGAGATACCGCCGTGGGTAGCCCCGATTTTTACGTTTAAGTGAGGGTATCCCACACCGTTTCTTACCTGCTCATATGCACGTCCTGCGGCGAACATTGCAAATGTGCTGACAAACGGGATCATACCGCTGGCAGCAAGACCTGCTCCCATTCCCACCATGTTGCACTCTGCGATACCGCAGTCAATATGACGCTCCGGAAATTCCTTCTTAAACACGCCTGTCTTGGTAGCAGCTGCCAGATCGGCATCTAATACTACTACGTTTGGATTTTCTTTTCCTAATTCAGCCAGGGCATTTCCATAGCTTTCTCTGGTTGCGATTTTCTTTACATCTGCCATCTTAACATCCCACCTTCTCTAATTCATTCAATGCCTGTTCACATTGTTCGTCATTCGGAGCAGAACCATGCCATCCGACCTGATTTTCCATGAAGGAAACTCCCTTTCCTTTGACGGTCTTCATGATGATAGCCGTCGGTTTCCCTTTGCACTCTTTTGCTTTTTTCAGTGCGTCGGCAATCTCGTCAAAGTTATGTCCGTCGATATTAATCACATTGAAGTTGAACGCTTCAAATTTTGTATCGATCGGATATGGTGAACACACATCGTCAACTTTTCCGTCGATCTGAAGGCCGTTGTTGTCCACGATGACAACAAGGTTGTCAAGCTTTCTGAACCCTGCGCTCATGGCAGCTTCCCATACCTGTCCTTCCTGGATCTCTCCGTCACCAAGCAGGGTGTAAGTGCGGTAGTCTTTTCCCTGTAATTTTGCAGCCACAGCCATTCCCACTGCCGCGGAGATGCCCTGTCCCAAAGATCCGCTGGACATGTCGACTCCAGGGATTTTCTTCATGTCAGGGTGTCCCTGTAAATAAGAATCAATATGGCGCAGTGTGAGTAAATCTTCTTTAGGGAAGAATCCTCTCTCTGCAAGTGTGGAGTAAAGTCCCGGCGCTACATGTCCCTTGGACAGCACGAAACGGTCTCTGTCTTCCATCTTGGGATTTTCCGGATCGATGTTCATCTCTTCAAAATATAAATATGCAAACATGTCTGCGGATGATAAAGATCCGCCCGGATGTCCGGATTTTGCAGCGTGTGTCGCTTTTATGATCCCTTTACGGATCTCATTGGCTGTTTTTTGTAATTCTGCCACTGTCATTTTTTCTCCCAACCTTTCTTATTCTCCAAATACTGCTTTATAGTCTGCCTGGAATTTTGCGATTCCCTGGTCTGTCAGAGGATGGTTCATCATCTGCTCAATGACATTGTAAGGTACGGTAGCGATGTCTGCGCCCATCTTCGCACACTCGATTACGTGGATCGGATTGCGGACACTTGCACAGATAATCTGCGTATCAATTCCGCCTGCCTCAAAAATCTCAACAATATCGGCAATCAGATCCAGACCATTCTGAGAAATGTCATCTAATCTTCCTAAGAATGGAGAAACATATGTAGCTCCTGCCCTTGCTGCAAGCAGTGCCTGTGTCGGATTAAATACGAGAGTCAGGTTTGTCTTAACTCCCTCAGAAGATAATACTTTTGTAGCCTTTAACCCTTCTATAGTTGTAGGAATTTTAACTACCATGTTCGGGTGGATCTTTGCGATTTCTCTTCCCTCTTTGATCATTCCTTCTGCATCGGTTGTCGTCGCTTTGACTTCCCCGCTGATAGCTCCGTCTACGATAGAAGTGATTTCTTTGATGACATCTTCAAACTGTCTTCCGGATTTAGCGATCAGTGACGGATTTGTTGTTACTCCGCAGATCACACCCATGTCGTTTGCTTTTTTAATGTCTTCTACATTTGCTGTGTCTAAAAAAAATCTCATATTATCTTCCTCCTAAAATGAATTGCTGCACTTTTGCTCTGGTATCATTTAACCATGTATCCCCCCGGTTTGTCAAACTCTTAAACCCCAGTGTTTATGCGATTTAAAGTGAATTTATTAATAATTTTATGGTTTATTAATAGCCGAAAATTTATGGTTATTGTATACCAAATTCACCCATCAAAAAAAAACCTAGGTTTTATCTGTTTTTTCTATTCCATTTATGTTATGCTTTTGTCAGGCAATTAATATTTTTTATTTTATTAGTAATATATCTCGTTTTTATTAATGAATATTAATTAATAAATATTTTTTTGATTAGGAGGATTTATGGCTTCAAAAAAAAAGGTTACTACAAAAGATATCGCAAGATATGCAAATGTTTCCCAGTCCGCAGTGTCAATGATTCTGAACAAAAAAAACAATGTATCTTTTTCTGAGGAAACAAGGCTCAAAGTTTTAAATGCGGCAAAGGAACTCGGATATGAAAAAAAGAAAAAGAAGGAAGCTCAGTTGGTCGGGCTTTCCAAAGTGATTGTCATCATGTGTCCTTTCTTATCCAATCACTACTATTCGATTCTTGTCCATTCTATCACAGAGCGCGCTCACGACTACGGATATGTCACTTTCGCGGCCCCTACTCTGAGGAATCCCAACACCGAGCAGTTCTACCTGAATATGATCCAGGATTTTGACGCGGCGGGCATCGTCTACCTGTACCCGACTTCGTGGCTTGAGGATGTAAATGAAATGTCCAAACATATCCCCGTGATCAACATCGGAGACAAAAATGACGACATCATGTTTGACTCCATCCATGTCAGCAGCACCAAACCGGCTTATCTGGTAGCAGAGCACCTGCTCTCTCTCGGACACCGAAAAATCACCTACGTTTCAACGCCCATGAGTACGATCGAGCGTTCCCGGTCCAAGCGCTTTGAGGGACTGAAAAAGGCCTTCTATGAGCATGGCTTTGATCCGGAAAATGTCACCTGCCGCTCTGTGTCGACCGGGGAGTACAACACCCTTTCCCCGAACATGCTGGAGTATTCCTGCGGCTTTAACCTGACCAAAGAAATCCTTACCGAGGGAACAGATTCCACTGCATTTGTGGCCTACAACGACATGGTCGCCCTGGGAATCTTAGATGCCCTTTTTGATATGAAGTACAAGGTTCCGAACGATTTTTCTGTCTGCGGCTTTGACAACATTCCCATGGCAGACATGCGAAGGATCTCCCTCACAACGGTGGAACACTCTATCGAGGCTAAGGGGCGGGAGGCAGTGGATATCATAGTGAGACACAGGGAATCCAAGACGAAAAACAGGCCGAGGAGCTTCGTGACAAAACTTGAGTTTGAGCCGTTCATCGTCAAAAGAAAAAGTACCGGAAAAGCCAGGAACACCTAGCGTTTCCGGTACACAGTCTCTCCCTCCTTCAACGTCTCCGTCACCTTGATGTCTTTCAGTTCTGAGATAGGTGTTTTCAGTGGATTCCGATCGAGGATCACAAGGTCTGCAAGTTTTCCTTCGGCTATACTCCCTTTTTTGTCTTCTTCAAAATAAGCATAGGCCCCGTTGATCGTCACGGCTTTCAGCGCCTCATAGACACTGACCCGCTCCTCTTCTCCCAGGCTCTTTCCTTCCCGGGTCATGCGGCTTGCTGCACACCACACCGTATGCAGCATGTCCGGAGGAACCACCGGCGCATCCTGATGAAAATTCACACAAAGCCCCTGCTCAAATGCAGACTTGGCAGGACTTATGGCTTCTGCCCTTTCTTCTCCCAGATTCTTTAAATGAATGTCACCCCAGTAGTAAACATGGTCTACAAACATAGACGGGATCATACCGATGTTTTTCATCCTGAAAAGCTGATCTTTCCGCACTGTCTGACAGTGGATCATGACCGGCCTCAAATCATCGTCTTTTGAGACACCGCACTGTTCCATAGCGTTTTCAAAACTGTCGATCCACTGCTGAGAAGCCACGTCTCCGTTGCAGTGGGCGAGGATCTGTACACCGCTTTCTATGGCATCCCGGACATATTTCTGTACTTTCTCCCGTTCCATTGCCGGATATCCCCGGTACTTTTCTTCTCCCACATAGGGTTTCGACAGCCACGCGGTCTTTCCCTGTGGAGATCCGTCCAGGATCACTTTCCGTCCGCCCAGTTTCATGTGATTCCAGTATGCTTTTTTAAGCTCTGCATATTCCCGCTCCAGCTTTTCAGGTTCTTCACCGACGAGAACATAAGAAACCACGTCTGCTTTCAGCAGCCCCTCTTTCGCAGCCTCAAATAAAGCCTCCACATCCTGTCCGGATGCCGCACCGTCCTGAACCGTAGTAATTCCATAGGACAGGTAAAGTTCCTGGGCTTTCTCTATCTGTGCTTTCGGGTCCCTTGGAATCTTTGCATATACCTGAGCCAGAAGCAGGTTCAGTGCCTTCGTCTCTTCCGCATACCCGTCCGGTTCCATAGTTCCCGGTATCCTGCCAAATCTGGAGCCTTCCATATTCGGTGTCGACGCGTCGATCCCTGACTCTTTTAATAAAACTGAATTTCCAACCCCCATATGCCCGGACGCATGCAGGACAAATACGGGTACTTGATCTGACACTTCATCCAATATATGTTTATCCGGGTGCTTCTTTTCTTCCAGAAAATTGTGGTCATACCCCACACCTATGACAGCCCCGCCTGCACCAATCTTTTTTTCCTTCTGAAATGCAGCCAGGCGCATTTTGATATCTGAAAAGCTTTCGCATCCGGACAAATCTGCAAACTGTGAAAACTGTGCCACAAGAGAAATATGACTGTGTCCGTCTATAAACGCCGGCATCAGGGTCTTCCCGTTAAGATCTATCATCTCCGGATGCTGCGCAGCCCTCACTGCTTCTTCCAGGCTTCCTGTGAATGCAATGATCCCGTCCGATATCAAAACCGCCTCCGGCTCTGTCTGGGTGTCTTCCATTGTGAGAATATCCCCGTTATAGTATATCCTGTCCATCTGATCCCTTCCTCTCTGTAAATCATTGTCCCTGTTAGGATTTACAGACCGGGACATTTTTACTCCTCCGGTCAGCCCAAAATCTTCAAATCTTCAGAATCGATCCCTGCCGTCACGTGGCAGAACTGCCCAGGCACTTCTCCGTCCATATGAAAGAATTGAGGTTTCTCCATAAAAAATTCTGCCTTCCGGCAGTGGAAGCTGTAAACACCTGGACAGCCTACATGCTTTCCTCCGGGTACTTTGGACAGCAGCCGGATCATCTTTGCCTTTGATATACCTGCCACAATGCACAGATCCAGAAAGCTGTCATCCGGCCGGGCATCCGGTGAGAATTTCAGGCCTCCGCCCTCATAGGGCAGATTATGGACCGATGCAAACAGCACGTCGTGAAACACCTCTTCCATGGAATCGTCAAGGACCAGGCGCATCGTCACGAAGGCCGATCCCCAGATAAGTCTGCTTCCCCATACGGAGCCGGTTCATCATTTGCTTTGCCTTTGCGTGATTGACCATGTGGCAGACCCGGGCGTCATATCCTATACCGGAGCTGACAAGGAAACACCCCGAAGCTCCGGAAGCAAAAGCGTTTCCCACATTGATTCCTGCCCCGTCCTCATCTGCTAAAATGCTCCTGATCCTCTCTTTCGGGTCTTTAGAATATCCCATCCCCCTGGCAAAGTCATTGCCGGACCCTGCAGGGATGAAAGCCAGCTTCGCCTCTGTGCCTTTCTTCATTCCCGAAACCGTCTCATGGAGGGTTCCGTCGCCTCCCACTGCCACGATCACATCCGGCCGGCCTTTCCCTGTGATCCGCTCTGCGAATCGCATGGCGTCTCCCTCACCTTTGGTCAGGAGTTCCCGAAAATCAATCCCCTCTTTCAGAAGATATGTCCTGATCTCCTCCCAGCAGTGCATCCCTTTTCTGGACCCTGCATTTGGATTTACAATAAAATAATACATTATCATCCCCTATAAGCAGAGAAAAGCCCCTTTTAAAAGGAGCTTTCCGTCATATGAATACTATACCGTGATCTCGGCTGTCATACCGAGCATTTCTTTATTTTCATCCAGGATGGGCTTTATAACTTCACTGACAAATTCCTCTGTCTGCTGCGGTGCACGTCCCACGAAATTTTTCGGTTCCATAATCGCTTCCAGCTGTTCCATCGTCATTCCGAAGGAAGGATCGTTCGCGATTCTCTCCAACAGGTCGTTTTCTTTTCCTTCTTCTTTGACCATTTTCCCGGCCGCCATAGAATGTACACGGATCTTTTCATGAAGTTCCTGGCGGTCTCCGCCTGCTTTTACTGCGTCCATCATGATATTTTCCGTTGCCATAAACGGAAGTTCTTTCATGAGGCGGCTTTCAATAACCTTAGGATAAACGACCAGACCATCCACGACATTCAGGTACAGATCCAGAATGCCGTCAATAGCAAGAAATCCTTCCGGCACAGAAAGACGCTTATTGGCTGAGTCATCCAGAGTTCTCTCAAACCACTGGGTAGAAGCTACCAGCGCAGGATTCATGGCATCAGAGATCACATAGTCAGCCAGGGAAGCCATACGTTCGCTTCTCATCGGATTTCTCTTGTATGCCATAGCGGAAGATCCGATCTGATTCTTCTCAAACGGCTCCTCTACCTCCTTCAAATGCTGGAGGAGACGGATATCATTGGAGAACTTATGGGCAGACTGTGCGATGCCGCTTAATATATTCAGTACTCTGGAGTCGATCTTTCTTGAATAGGTCTGTCCGGATACCGGCTGGCACTTGTCAAATCCCATCTTTTCAGCAATCATACCGTCGATCTTTTTGATCGTGCCGTGGTCTCCCTCAAACAGTTCCAAAAAGCTTGCCTGAGTCCCGGTCGTTCCCTTGGACCCGAGAAGACGCATATTATCGATAACATGGTCAAGATCCTCCAGATCATACACAAGATCCATCAGCCAGAGGCTTGCCCGTTTTCCGACTGTTGTCGGCTGTGCAGGCTGGAAATGCGTAAAACCAAGGGTCGGAAGGTCTTTGTATTCTACAGCAAACTTGGAAAGCTCAGCAATCACGTTCACAAGCTTTTTCTTCACAAGCTTTAATGCCTCTGTCATGATGATAATGTCAGTATTGTCTCCAACATAGCAAGAAGTAGCTCCCAGATGGATAATCCCTTTAGCATTAGGGCACTGCTTTCCATAGGCATAAACATGGGACATCACATCATGGCGGACTAACTTCTCACGCTCTTTTGCAACATCATAGTTAATGTCTTCCGCATGTTCTTTCAGCTCGTCGATCTGTTCCTGTGTAATAGAAAGTCCCAGTTCCTTTTCCACTTCGGCCAGTGCGATCCACAGTTTCCTCCATGTTTTGAACTTCATATCCGGTGAAAAGATATACTGCATCTCTTTACTGGCATATCGTTCGGATAAGGGGCTCTGATATTTATTGTTCATGAATTCTTCTCCTTATTTATCATAATCTCCGCGGATATCTTCCTTCGGCGGTTCCATCGGATATTCTCCCGTAAAACAGCCTTTGCAGATCGGCAGCCCCTCAGAGAGCTGTTCCAATCTCTCAGTCTTTAAGTATCCCAGGCTGTCCGCTCCAATCAGATCACAAATTTCATCAATACTTCGGTTATACGCTATCAGCTGCTCTCTGGCAGGAACATCGGTCCCAAAATAACACGGCCATAAGAACGGCGGAGAACTGATTCTTACGTGGACCTCACTGGCTCCCGCCTCTCTGAGCATGGAGATGATCCGGTCGCTGGTTGTACCCCGGACGATAGAGTCGTCGATCATGATGACTCTCTTTCCTCTTACAGATTCTTTTAAGAC
This sequence comes from Anaerostipes faecis, assembly GCF_910574135.1. Lineage (NCBI taxonomy): Bacteria > Bacillati > Bacillota > Clostridia > Lachnospirales > Lachnospiraceae > Anaerostipes > Anaerostipes faecis. Next base: position 12,363 of record NZ_CAJSYK010000015.1, read on the forward strand.
ATTCAGCTTAACCTGCACGCTGGACTCCCGGCTGCTCTGCTTCGGTTTAATAAATGTTCGTCCCACATAAGTATTCTTCACGAAAGCTGTTCCATAAGGGATCCCCGATTCCAGAGAGTAGCCCAGTGCAGCGGCATTGCCGGATTCCGGCACTCCCACGACGACGTCCGCATCCACCGGCGAATCGATCGCCAGATATTTTCCCGCCTGAAGTCTTGACTGGTACACGCTGACTCCGTCGATACAGCTGTCCGGCCGCGCAAAATAAATGTATTCAAAGACACATCTGGCAGCTTCGCCCTTTGGAAGGCACATACTGCAGTCCGACTGAATGCCGTCTTTTGTGATCGTAACGATCTCACCCGGCTCCACATCCCGGACAAACTCAGCGCCTACCGTGTCCAGAGCACAGGTCTCGGACGCCAGGATATAGGCATTGTCTCTCTTTCCGATGCAGAGCGGCTTAAAGCCATATGGATCTCTTGCCCCAATGAGCTTCCTCGGAGACATCACCACAAGAGAGTATGCGCCCTTTATCTTGCGGATGGCCTTTGCCACTGCGTCTTCCACACTGTGGGTATTGACCCTCTCCCTGGCAATATGGTAAGCGATCACTTCAGAATCTATGGTCGTCTGAAAAATAGCTCCGGAATATTCCAGTTCATGCCTTAACTCCAGCGCATTGATCAGATTACCGTTGTGGGCCAGACCCAGAGTACCTTTGACATAATTTAATACGAGCGGCTGCGCATTCTCGGGACAGCTCTGTCCTGCAGTAGAATACCTCACATGGCCGACACCGATATCGCCTTTCAGTTCGCCTAAAGACTCCTGGGTAAAGACTTCATTACAGAGTCCCATACCCTTCCTGGAAGAAACCTTCCTTTTCGGACCATTGGTATCGGAAACCGCGATCCCGCAGCTTTCCTGTCCCCGGTGCTGAAGCGCAAATAAACCATAATAAATCGTAGAAGCCACGTCATTGCCGTCAAAATCATAGACTCCGAAGACGCCGCACTCTTCTCCTAACTTGTCAAAACGTTCTATGTCCATTTTCAAGCCTCTCTGTGAATAAATTATAAACCAAGTCTTCTGTATACTTCTTCGTATGCCTCTTCCACGTCTCCTAAATCTCTGCGGAAACGGTCCTTGTCTAATTTCTGGTTTGTCTCTAAATCCCAAAGGCGGCATGTGTCCGGAGAGATCTCATCTGCTAAGATGACTTCATCTTTATAGCGGCCGAATTCGATCTTAAAGTCAACCAGTTTAATGCCGATCTTTTTGAATTCCTCGATCAATGCCTCATTTACTTTAAATGCATACTCAGTGATACGTTCTACTTCTTTGCGGTTGGAGATACCGATGGCATAAGCAAAATATTCGTTGATCAATGGGTCCCCAAGATTATCATCTTTGTAGCTGAATTCAAGGGTAGGCTCTAACAGTTCAAAGCCTTCCTCGATCCCGAGTCTCTTGGAAAAGCTTCCTGCAGCCACATTGCGGACGATCACTTCCAAAGGCACGATCTCCACCTTTTTTACGACTGTTTCACGGTCGCTGAGTTCCTGTACATAGTGTGTCGGAACACCTTTTTCTTCCAGCATCTTGAACATGTAGTTGGACATGCGGTTATTTACAACGCCTTTTCCGATGATGGTTCCTTTTTTCTCTCCGTTGAACGCTGTCGCATCATCTTTATAGTCGACAATTAATAAATCCGGATCTTCTGTTGTAAATACTTTCTTCGCTTTTCCTTCATATAATAATTCCTGTTTCTCCATGTCTTATCTCCTTTATTCTTCTGCTTTCACTGCATTGCCCCGCTTTGGAGGCTTCCTCACAAATAGTATCACATATAAAATACCAGTGCAATATCTTCTATCGCACTGATTTTTATTTTTCGACATCCAAAAAAATTATTGGTTATCCTCTAAAAGAATGGTATCCGGCTGTATCACACCCCGTTTCAGTTTGGTATAGAAGATCCTTCTTACGGCCTTGTCAATGACGGATTCCTCGATCTTTCCATCTTTCACCGCACGCTTCACGGCCTTGAATGCCTGTCCCAGATCCTCAGGCATAACGACAATGTTCACGCCTGCTTTTATGGCTTTCACCGCCGCTTCCCCTGAGGTATAGCTGTCTGTGATGGAATTCATATTCATGGCGTCGGTTAAAATGAGCCCGTCGTACTCAAGCTCGTCTCTCAGGATGTCCGATATCACCCGCTGGCTTAAACTGCACGGCTCTTTCTCATCCGTCACATTGGTGAGAATCAGATGGGAAACCATAACGGCATCCGCGTCTGCCTCCATACCGCTTTTAAATGGAAGAAACTCTTCTTTTCTCAGCTCCTGGATGGACTGTTTGGTCTCCGCCGCTCCCCTGTGGGTATCTCCAAGGGCATCGCCGCTTCCCGGAAAATGCTTTAACGTGGCTGAAATTTGCTGCTTCTGCATATTTTTTACCAGCGTCTTTACAATAGCAGCCACTTCTTTGGCATCAGAGCCGAAAGCCCGATTTCCGACCTCCGTGTTGTTTTGATTGGAGAGCACATCGGCCACCGGCGCCAGATTCATATTGATCCCGAAGGCCTTAAGCTGTCTGCTCTGTTCCTTCCCCATCTCTGCGATCTGCCGGTCCGTATAAGTCTCCCCGATCTTCCTGGCGTCAGGATACTGGCTGACTGCATCCGGAAGCTTGGAGGCGATCCGCGAGACGCTGCCTCCTTCCTCATCTGCCGCTATGAACAGCGGTATGTGGGAAGCACTCTGAAGGTCTTTGATCAGCTGCTTTAACTGCTTTTCGGAATTGACATTCTTTGAAAACAGAACGATCCCTCCCACAGGATACTTCTTCATGGTCTTCTTCATCGTTCCGGTTACTTTGGTCTGGTTCTTGCTGCCCGAACCATCCAGTGAATACATAGATACCATAAAGAGCTGCCCGATCTTTTGTTTCAGTGTCATCTCTTTTGTGATATCCTTTGCCATGCCCTGAAGGGTAGCTTCGTCCAGATCTTCTGTTTTTGTATAGTCCTTTTTGCCGTCAATGTTGCACCCGCATAATAAAAGACAGAGTGCCAGCAGCATGCATGTAATACGTCTTCTCATCATAGAAATTCCTTTCTTCAATGAAGTTATTATAGCATGTAATGGCACTTCTGTCATTGTCCTTACTTTTAAAACTTTGTGTCCTACGGAAGAATCGGGAACAGGATCATAGCCTTAAACTGATCTCCGTCGATCCCGATCTTAAATTCTCCCCCGCAGTTTGCAGTAAAGCTGTCTGCGATCGAGAGTCCCAGGCCGTTTCCTTCACTGGTCCTGGATTTTTCTCCTCTGTAAAAGCGTTCCATGATCTCCTCCTCAGTAAAGTTCATCTCATAACCGGAAGTATTCTGGACCGTCAGGCAGACTCTGCTGCCCTGATTTGAGATCGTGGCAAAGATCCTTGTACCTTTGAGGGAATACTTCAGTGCATTTTCCAATATATTCTGCACTACCCGGTACATACGGTTCACATCCCCCTTAAATTTCGTATGCTCTGCTTCACACTGAAACTTCACTTTAAAACCGGACTCTTTGATCTGATCACTCATATCCTCGAGGGTCTGTTCCATCAGTTTCTTGAGATCCATCGGCTCCAATGTGACCTTGGCCTCACCACTGGTAGATTTCGCAAGTTCAAACAGATCAGCAATCGTATTTTTCAGTCTTTCCGTTTTCTGATTCAGTATGGTCACATAATCCCTTGCCTCCGGAGACAGTGTCCTGTCTCTCGCAAGAAGGTCCACATAGCTGATGATCGACGTAAGCGGCGTTTTCAGGTCATGGGATACATTTGTGATCAGGTCGATCTTCATGCGCTCCCCTTTCATCTGGTCCTGAAGGGATTTGTCCAGGCCGCTTCCGATATTGCTCAGCTGTTTCGACGCGTTATAATACAGGGATTCCTTCGGTATGTCTGCATCGGCTTTCAGATCTCCCTCCGAGATTCTCTCGATCTGCCGGATCAGTTTTCCAAGATCCCTCTGCTGCCTCGCAACCTCATCAAAATGTTCTCCCAGATATTTCATTCCAAGGACACCCACACAGAGGGCGATCACTGCCAGAATAGGCGACCAGCCGATCATAAACAGCCCTGCAAAGAAAATTGCAAGCATGAGGTACTTTCCTTTTCGGTAGATTGAAAGCCGTTCCACTGCCAGACGGTCTGCAAACTCCAGAGCTTCTTTCTCCGCCTCCCGTCTCTGCCTGTTCCTGCGGTACCATCTCCGGGCCGTGCCCACACAAAGTGTGTGTTCTAAAAATGTCCCTTCCTTCAGGCGCCAGACCGTTGTCTGCAGGCAGATGGAGAGTACGATCCCGATCATCAGCAGTACGATCCCTGCAAATGTCATGATCGGTATCAGTTCTTCCTGCTGAAGGACACCGATGGATGCAGCCGCCACCGTTCCTGTGCCCAGGAACAGGCCAAATCCTATGACGCAGAGGATCACTTCGTACCAGATGTGGTCTATATTTTTGAAGAACCTGGCACGACTTTTCTGAAGTGCAAACAGCACTGACAGAACAAGAAGCCCCAAAACCTCTGCCCCCAATAATATAGACAATTTGATCATCAGTTCTTTCCTCACATCCGGAAACGTCTTGTAATGTTTATTCAGCGCATTATAATATCCATCGTAGAAACCGACTTCGATCACTGCAGACTCAAGTCTCTGCTGCTTAGCATCGTCAATAAAAAATGTCTGAGGCAGGGAAAGGCTTCCCCTGTTCATAGAGTTTCCGCTGATATTGTAAAAATCCGACGGTGACATAACATTATCTTCGTATTCATCATTATAAGTCTCATCCGTATTTGCATTGCTTGCATATTTGGCTCTTATACTTTTGTTGGGATTCAATCCATACCCCAGCGTATCGTTTCTGTTGATCACGATCTTTTTCTTAAATACAGGTTTTCTTACTGTCCTGGCATCGGCACCTGTCCTGGCATCGGCACCGTATTCTTTCGTCACGGCTTTTTTGCCGTAAGGCTGGATCGTAAGTTTTGCCTTTACAAAAATCTCGTTTTCAAGATTGAACGGGAGTTCTGATTCAACATCCTCATAATTCTGGTCCATCAGATTATTCTCTTTCACCCATTTGTTTAAAATCCGCTGGACGGCGTGCACATAGTAATCGGAGTCTTCCATCCGCTCACCTTTTTTGATCGTTGTGAAATCCAGTCCGTCATTATAATTATCCATGGTATGCATCTGATAGATGCCGAACAGCACTCCGCCTACCATGGCGATGATCACCGCAGCAATCAGTCCGCTGTTAATCCATTTTTTCCATTTTGTATCCAATTCCCCATACCACCTTTAAATATTTTGGGTTCTTCGGATCGATCTCGATCTTTTCACGAATCCTCCGAATATGAACCATCACTGTGTTTTCTGTTGCATATGCTGCTTCTTCCCAGACTCTTTCATAGATTTCTTCGGCGGAAAAAACTCTGCCTGGATGCCTCATCAGGAGATGCAGTATCTTAAACTCTGTAGCCGTGACTTTCACCGGTTCCCCGTCCACATAAATACACTTACCGTCCAGATCCAGTGTCAGTCCACCAAGGATCAGCCTGTTCTTATCTTCCGGCCCTGCTGCTTTGCTTCCGAGCTGTAAATATCTGCGAAGCTGGGATTTTACCCTTGCAATCAGCTCATCCGGCCGGAAAGGTTTGCTGACATAATCGTCTGCCCCCATGGAAAGTCCTAAGATCTTATCGCTCTCCTCCGTCTTAGCAGACAGGATGATGATCGGAATGTTTTTGCTCTCCCGGATCTTCATGGTAGCAGAAAGTCCGTCCATGCCCGGCATCATAATGTCAATAATCAGAAGCTGGATATCCTGCTCCACGAGCACATCCAGAGCCTCAAGACCGTTATAGGCGGGAACTACATCGTATCCTTCCAGTTCCAGGCGCTTTTTGATCGCTCCTACAATCTCTCTGTCATCATCTACTACTAAAATCTTGGGCTGTGCCATAGTCTTCCTCCTCTTTTTCTTGATAACCACAGTGTATCATCCAATTCTGAGATTTCATTGAATACAATTCTGAAAAAAGTCTTACAATCAGTATTTCTTTTTATTATAACAGAACCTGATGTCCGGATGAAACAAAAAGGATCTGCATATTCTAAAGCCATAACCATTTGGAAAGGAGCCTATATGTCAAAATTTGAACCAAACCTTTTAATCCATGAAAAATCACCTTATCTGCTCCAGCACGCACACAATCCGGTGCGCTGGTACCCATGGGGTCCCAAAGCCTTTGAAAAAGCCAGAGCTGAAGACAAGCCTGTATTTTTGAGTATCGGCTATGCCTCCTGTCACTGGTGTCATGTGATGGAGGAGGAATCTTTCGAGAACCCGGAAGTGGCAGAGCTTTTGAACAAAAATTTTATTTCCGTTAAAGTAGACAGAGAAGAACGCCCGGACATTGATTCCGTCTATATGTCTGTCTGCCAGGTAATGACCGGGTCCGGCGGCTGGCCCATGTCTGTTTTTATGACACCTGACCAGAAACCGTTTTTTGCGGCCACTTATCTGCCCAAGACTTCCCGATACCAGCTGACAGGCCTCATGGACCTGCTGCCCCGAATCTCTCTCTTATGGAAACAGGACCGGGAACGCCTTTTAAAAATCGGAAATGAGATCACTGACCAGCTGAATACAAATCGAAGGCCGTCAGAAAATGTTTCCCTATCAGAAGATGTCCCGGCTCAGGCTTTGGCAGAACTTAAAGCATCCTTTGACAAAGTCAACGGTGGGTTTGGCACAGCGCCCAAATTTCCGACTCCGGCAGTGCTGCTGTTTCTGATTCATCAATACAAACTGTGCGGTGATAAGGACAGTCTGTTTATGGCAGAGCACACACTTCTTTGTATGTATCGGGGAGGAATCTTTGACCATATCGGAGGAGGCTTTTCCCGCTATTCAACTGATGACCGCTGGCTGGTGCCCCATTTTGAGAAGATGCTGTATGACAATGCACTTCTTTTAGAGGCATATGGGGAAGCCTATGCATGCTGTAAAAATTCTCTCTTTCCCGAAATCGTTGATGCGGCCGTCTCCTATGTCTTAGAAGAACTTTCTCATCCCGATGGAGGCTTTTACTGCAGTCAGGATGCAGACAGCGAAGGGGAAGAAGGGAAGTACTACACTTTCACCCAAGATGAAATCCTTCACGTTCTGGGAGAAGAAAAAGGCAGGCTTTTCTGCCGCCGCTATGATATTACGGACCGCGGCAATTTTGAAGGCAAAAACATCCCGAATCTGCTGAACCATTCTGTTCTCCCGGATGACCCGGAGGACTTACAAAAGATGAAGGAGGCCCTTTATCTTTACCGAAAGAAGCGGACCAGTCTTTCCACAGACAAAAAAATACTGACTTCCTGGAATTGCCTGATGATCTCTGCTCTCACAAAAGCATCCCGGATTTTCGGACGAAAGACATTCCTTTATGCTGCACAAAAAGCAGAAGCTTTCCTTGACAAACATTTAAGAAAAAACGATGGCCGCCTGTTTCTCCGGTGGTGCGGCGAGGAAGCGGCTTATGACGGCCAGCTGGAGGACTATGCTTTTTATTCCCTGGCCATGCTTTCTCTCTATCGCTCCACTTTTCTGGAAGAATACCTTAAAAAGGCAGTTCAGGCGGCAGACCTCATGATCTCTCTGTTTTTTGACCGGGAACACGGCGGGTTTTTCCTCTATTCCAGTGAAAGCGAGGCACTGATCTCCAGACCGAAAGAACTCTATGACGGCGCCCTGCCTTCCGGCAACTCCGCTGCCCTCCATGTGCTCTCGATCTTATCTGAAATAACCGGAAGATCCATATACAGAGACTGCATGGATCAGACTTTTTCTTATTTTTCTGCAGATCTGTCTGTCCATCCTTCTGCTTACTGTTATGCCCTGACCGTGCTGTCTTCCCAGTTTCATCCGTCCAGACAGCTGGTCATCACGGCAAAAAAAGAGAGCCTTCCCGAAGAATTCCTGGAACTGCTCTCCAGACGTCAGATGACTGACTTAACCGTACTGGTCAAAACAGAGCGAAACAAAGATATGCTGGCTGCCATTGCTCCGTTCACGAAAGAATATCCGGTGCTTCCGGATAAAATATCCTGCTACCTCTGCCGGGGACGGGCCTGTCAGGCTCCGGTCTTTGACGCAGAAAGCCTGGAAGCACTCTTACAGGAGGCGGATTAACTCGGCCGCCTGTTCCGGCGTCATGTGATGGTGAAGGACCCCATTGATCTTAAGATTGGGGCCTTTGCCGCACTGCCGGGTACATCTGCCTTTCACAATTTTAACGGAGATTCCCTGTTCCCGTTCTTTCTGCTTCCCTGCAGCTTCCACAGCCCTCAATATTTCAAGGGCTTTTCCTGCCCCGCAGGACGGACCGGTGCAGACCTGGATCTCATATTTTTCTGAAACTTCCTTAAATTCAGGATACTTTTTTACAAATGCGGCAAGAAAGGACGGCTTGACCCCAAGCCGCAGGGAAGCTTCTTCCTGCACCGCTTTCGGGATGCATCCCAGCACCTCCTGGATCTCCCGGAGGGCAGAAAGAATCTCTTCCTGTCCTGCCGGCTTCCCCTGCCTCTCATAAAACTTTAGGATCTCACCGACACGTAGATTCATGTTCTCTCCTTCTGACTCTGTTCAAAGCTTCCCCTGTCCGTGATCATATCAAGGACCTTCAGTTTCTGGTCCCAAAAAGTATATCTCACTCTGCAGCACAGACTTTCCTTGATCCTCCGGTCCATTGCCCCGTGTTCCGGCGCAAGAAGCTCATTTCCGTCTCCGGAGAGGAGCTGGGCCCGGAGTTTTAAGTCCCCCTGCCGGATGATGATCCTGGATTTCCAGTCTGTCTTTACTTTAGCGCCCAGGTAAGTACCTATCTTATATTCCTTTCCGTATAAATTCAGCGCCGCAAGCACCCCATCGAAATGAAGGCCTGCAATCGGTATTTTTGCCGCCGCCAGCATCAGGCTGTTCTTTCCGCTGTCGGGAAATATGCTCTGGGACCAGAGGTAGGCATCCGGAAAAGATCCGCCCCAGTCCTTTTCAATGTATCCTGTCCCCTGGTCAAAGTTCATCTTATATCCGTTCAAAGTGACTTCTCCGAAAAGCTGATGCCGCATACTGATGATCCCATGGCGGCACTGCATTCCGGGCACATGCCGGAACGGCCCCATAATATCGGAAGAAAGCGGATGAATATTTTTATAAATGATCCTCCCCTCAAGGCTTAATCCTTCCTCATGGATATTGAGAAGAATGCCCCGCTCAGAAAAAATGCTTACCGGCCCCTCTCCTCTTCCCGTATCCAGGACTACATGAAACTTCTGTCCCGATCCGCAGAAAGCCTCAGCCTTCCAGGAAAAATACCATGACTGCTCCTTTGTGATCACCTGAAGGGATGAAAATGCATTTCCTTCCCGGTCAATATGATAAGCTGGTATGATCGAAAACATCTGATCCCCTTTCTGGTGTTTTAAATACCAGCCCTCAAAATAATTCTTCTTTCTTTTTGTCCCCTGAAATGCATTCGGGTTTTTCATGTGTTAAATCCTCCTTTGCTGGATTGTCAATTAAATTTCCTTTATAGTCAAATCTGGAACCATGGCATGGACAGTCCCAGCTTAATTCCTCCGGATTCCACTGGAGGATGCATCCTAGATGCGGACAGGTCAGAGAAACTACGTGGACAATTCCCTTCTCGTCTCTATATGCCCCGGCCTTTTTCCCTTCGTATTCGATCACACCGCCCTGTCCCTTTTTAAGATGCGCCGCCTCTTCATCTGGAATCTTCATTCTCTCCAGTACAAAGTTCCTGGCAGTCACCATCCCCTCTTTTGCCAGCGATTTGGCTGATGCCTTCAGATGAAGCCTCTGAGGTGAAAATACATGGGCAAAGGCATTCCTCTTTTCTATAATATAATCTGTGATCAAAAGAGCAGATGCCATGGAAGAACTCATCCCCCACTTCTTAAATCCTGTTGCCACATACCATCCCGTCTTTGAAAAAGAGTAATATCCAATATAAGGAATAGAATCAATGGTCATACAGTCCTGTGCGGACCAGGCGCTTTCCACCCGGCAATTTCCCCAGTACTGGCGGGCATTTGACTCAAGCATCTGATACTGCCCTCCCAAAAGATTCTCACCCGTCCTGTGGCCTCCGCCGCCGAATAAGAGATATGGTCCGTAAGGCCGAAAAGACAGGCCGTTGTTTGGATCGACTCCCAGATACATATCTTCTATATGATCAGTCCCCGTGAGAGCCAGAACGTAGCTCCGTTCCTGATGCATTCGAAGAAAATAATATCCGGGCCGGTTCATGATGGGATAATGGGTCGTAAAGACGATATTCTCCGCCTCAACGATTCCCCGGTCCGTGATAATTTTGTTCCTCTCCACATCTGTGACAAGGGTCTGTTCATAAATCTCCAGCCCTTCCGCCGCTGCTTTTAAAAATTTCAGCGGATGAAATCTGGCCTGTCCAGTATACCTGACTGCCCCTTTCACGGAAAAGGGGAGTTCTGTCTGTGACGTATAATCAGCCGGAAGGCCAAGTGACTGTGCCGCGTGTACTTCTTCCTTCAGCGCCTCTTCCTGATAATTGGAGTATAAATAGGAAGAGCATTCTTTAAAATCACAGTCGATCTGATGATCCTTTATCAATTCCCTGTATTTTCTCACCGCAGTCTGGTTCATCAGTGCATATTGCCTTGCCTGTTCCCTTCCGACTTCACGGATCAGCTTTTGGTAGATCAGACCATGGGAAACTGTAATTTTTGCTGTAGTCCCCTTTGTCTGTCCGCTGCCGATTCTGTCTGCCTCCAAAACGAGAACTTCTCTTCCCTCCAGTGCCAGGAGATACGCTGTCAAAATTCCGGCTATGCCCCCGCCGATCACTGCAGTCTCAACTTTTTTTCTCCCCTGAAAAGCCGGGAAAGAAGGCATATCCACAGTCTTTTCCCAAATCGTATCCACAAAAATCCCTCCCTTCAATTATTTTTCTTTTTAGGATGGCTCAAATTAATCCGGACTATTCACGGCAGAATTATCAGCACTCATATGAATTGAGTGCTAATTTTCTCTTGACTTTCCCTTTCTGTGGCTCTACAATATTATGCAGAACGGCAGATTCTTGTCCTGCCGAAGAATTGAAAATTAAACCTGTCAATAGAAAAGCAATGCAAAGGAGTGTGTATATCATGGCACAAAAACATGGTAACCTTTCAATTAACAGTGAGAACATTTTTCCAATTATTAAAAAATGGCTGTATTCCGATCATGATATTTTCGTCAGGGAATTGATCTCAAATGGATGCGATGCCATCACAAAACTCCGGAAACTGGCTTCCATGGGCGAATATGAATTTCCGGAAGGTCACAAAGAGGAAATCCAGGTCATCGTTGATGCTAAAGAAAAAACAATGAAGTTTATCGATACCGGCCTTGGTATGACGGCTGAGGAAGTCGAAGAATACATCACACAGATCGCGTTCTCAGGAGCCACAGAATTTTTAGAGAAATATAAGGATAAGACAGATCAGGACCAGATCATCGGACATTTCGGTCTTGGATTCTATTCTGCATTTATGGTAGCCGATAAGGTTTATATCGACAGCCTCTCTTACAAAGATGGTGCGGTTCCGGTACACTGGGAGTGCGACGGCGGTACAGAATATGACATCGAAGACGGCGTCCGGGAACAGGTCGGAACACAGATCACACTGTTTTTAAATGAAGACAGCCTGATGTTTGCCAACGAATCCAAAGTTGAAGAAGTCATTCAGAAGTACTGTTCTTTCATGCCTGTGGAAATCTTTTTGACCGATGCCAATAAAGAACAGGAATATGAGACGATCGACGAATCAGAACTGACCGAAGAGGATGTGGTTGTCGAGCATATCCATGAGGATGCAAAGACCGAAGAAAAGGAAAATGAAAACGGCGAAAAAGAAACGGTCGAGGTTTCTCCCGCAAAAGATCTGGTAAAGATCAATAAGCGCCCGGTATCTTTAAGCGATACACATCCGCTTTGGATGAAACACCCGAACGACTGCACGGACGAAGAATACAAGGCATTTTATCATAAAGTATTTGCGGATTTCAAAGAGCCTCTGTTCTGGATTCACTTAAATATGGACTATCCGTTTAATCTGAAGGGAATCTTGTACTTCCCGCAGATCAACACGGAGTATGATTCCATCGAAGGAACCATCAAGCTTTACAACAGCCAGGTGTTCATCGCCGACAACATCAAGGAAGTCATCCCTGAATTCCTGATGCTCTTAAAAGGTGTCATCGACTGTCCGGACCTGCCGCTGAATGTTTCAAGGAGCGCTCTCCAGAACGACGGCTTTGTGAAAAAAATCTCCGACTACATTTCCAAGAAGGTTGCGGATAAACTGAGCGGCATGTGCAAGACCGACCGTGAAACCTATGAAAAATATTGGGATGATATCAGCCCGTTCATTAAATTCGGCTATATCAAGGACCAGAAATTCGGAGAAAAGATCAAAGACTACGTTCTGTTCAAGAACATGGATCAAAAGTATTTAACACTCAGTGACCTGGCTCCGGTCCCTGCCGATGAGAAAGACAAGACAACCATCTACTACATTACGGACGAAGTACAGCAGAGCCAGTATATCAATATGTTCAAAGAACAGGGTCTGGATGCCGTCATCCTGAAACACAACATTGATGCGGCGTTTATCTCTCAGCTGGAACAGCAGAATCCGAACCTGGCGTTCAAACGGATCGACGCCGATGTGGAAGGTGCCCTGAAAGAGGATTCCGAAGAAGATCTCACCGACATCACGACTGCGCTTACGGAATTATTCAGAAAGACTCTTGGAAAGGAAAATCTGGATGTCCATGTGGACAAACTGAAAAATGAAGATGTATCCGCAGTCATCACCTTATCCGAGGAGAGCCGCCGGATGCAGGATATGATGAAAATGTACGGAATGGCAGGCATGGACCCGGCCATGTTCGGAGGAGCGGAATCTCTGACCTTAAATGCCAACAACCAGCTGGTACAGTACCTGTTTAAACACGGGGACGCAGAGAATACACCGATCATCTGTGAACAGCTTTATGACCTGGCAGTTTTAAGCAACAAACAGCTCCCGGCCGATCAGATGACAAAATTCATCGCACGCAGCAATAAGATCATGCAGATGCTGACGAAATAAAATAGCCAATATTCGCAAGGGTCCTTGCAGTTGGGAGTATATATCTCAGCTGCAAGGACCCTTGTTTTTTATGGCCATGCCTGCTATGGACAGCGCGCCGATTTTTATAAATCTACTATAATTCCCCCTGCCTTTCCCTTTTTTCCAGGTCCGACATAATGGTATCATATCGTTTGTCCAGCTTATAGAGAAACAGTACTGCGATGACGATCACCCACACAAGAACAGGACCGAACTTATAAATGTTCATAATCATTGCCAGGGCAGAACCCGGCTGGACAGTACTGCCTGCAGCTGAACTTATGTAACCAGACATTCCCAGGAGACTTGTCATGGCTGCTGCTGCAAGCCCGTTTCCGATCTTTGTCCCCACAGAACCACATGCAAAGATCAGGCTTTCCTGACGCACGTGATGTTTCCACTGTCCGAATTCCACCACATCACCCAGCATTCCAAAAATAATAGAATTTAACGGCGCCAGGCAGACAGCCCGGATCACACAGCTGAACAAAAGCCACGAAAAGCTTTCCGGATCCATGAAGAATACCAGCTGTCCTGCCAGAGCAAGGACAGCCCCAAAAAGAGACATATTCCTCTTGCCAAATTTTCTGAGAAGAAGGGGACAGATACAGGTCGCTCCCATGAGCACCAGTGTCTCTGTGAAATACAGCACACTGTACATATAGCTGTCATTATAAAGTATATATTTGCAGTAATAAGGGAGAATGGTCCCCGTCAGGCTGTAAATAACATTCTGCATCATCCACAGAATCAGCACCGCCCAAAAATACTGGTTTGTGAGTAAATACTTCATAGATTTCAGGACAGGCTGCTTATCTTTTTTTTCTTCCGCCGCCGGTATATGGACATTTTCCTTACAGTTGATAAAGCAGATCAGCAGCAGGATCAGCGCGATCACCGCCCAGATGGAAATTGTTTTGATCCAGGCTGCCTGGTCATTTCCCATAATCTTTACCAGCGGAAGCGAGCAGCCCACTGCCATGATCCGACCGAATGGGGACATCCCCATTCTTACAATGCTCAGCATATCACGTTCTGTGGAATTTCTGGTCATCATGGCGGACAGGCTTCCATAAGGCAGACTCAGCATGGTGAAGCATACGGTGTTGCAAAGGTTATACGTGATAAAAATGTATACCAGCTGCAAAAGATCTGTAGTCATGGGCACGGTGAACAAAAGCACCACGGAGACAGAGTACGGCAGCGCCATCCACAGCACCCACGGCCTTGATTTTCCCCATTTTGAGTGTGTTCGCTCCACAACAAAACCCATAATGATATCGGAGCATCCGTCAAAAAGCCTTGAGACCAGCATTACCACACCGATGGCCGCCACTGAGACACCCACATAATCCGTATAAAATATCGTCAGCAGGCTTCCAATCATTCCATAAACCACATTGATTGCCACATCGCCGGAACCGTAGGCAAAGCGCACTCTCCAGGGGATCCTTTTAAAACTATTGTCAATTTCCCTCGTCTGTTTATCCATATATTTCCTCCATAAACGTTTATTCTTATACGCTGGCTTATGCGTTGGCAAACGGGTCCAGGACCACTTCCAATGCTTCCCCTTTTTGCATGGCTTTCAGCCCTGTCTCGAAATCTTCAAGAGGAAGCTTATGGGTGATCATATTGACAAAGTCTACTTTTCTGCTGGACAAAAGATTCGCCACATTTTTCAGAGTGTAATTTCCAATAAAGTTGCCATAAACTGTGAGTCCCCTGGCCGTAATATCATTCTGGCAGATTTCCTGTCTTGCGGCCCCGTTCTGTCCAAAGAGCAGAATGCTTCCTCCGCTTTTGACTGCTGAGAGCGCATCGTTGATCAGAATTCCCACTGCGTCTATAACGATATCTGCCCCGGTTCCTTCTGTCTCACTCAGCACCTCTGTCTTTAAATCCTCTTTCGCAGGATTGATCACACGGTCCGCCCCCTGGGCTTTCGCATACTCCGTGCGGAAATCCGATACCTCGGATACAAGAACCTTTCCCGCTCCGCAGGCTTTCAGCAATGTCGTAAAATATAATCCGATCGGTCCGCCTCCCAGCACCAATGCTGTATCACCCGGCATCACCTTCAGCTTTTTCACTGCGCCCATGACACAGTTCAGCGGTTCTGCAAAAATTGCCTGCTCTAACGGGATCTCTTTTGGAATCCGCACCATTTGCCTTTCAGGGGCTACGGCATACTGGGCGAAGACTCCATCTTTATGAACACCCATGGATCCCATATGCGTACACAGATTACTATTTCCTGTCTGGCACGGTGTGCAGACTCCGCACGGCACATTGTTGTCCAGAATAATGTGGTCGCCCACTTTTAAATCGATCACATCACTGCCGATCTCTGTAACCTCACCCACACATTCGTGTCCAAGGATGATCCCCCTATTTGCCTTGATTCCGGGCGGATTGCGCAAAATATGTACATCTGTACCGCAGATGCTGGCGGCCAGGATCCTGATCTGTACATCGTCTCCATGGGAAACCTGGGGTACCGGTCTCTGTGTATATTCAAATTCTCCTAAATCTTTAAATACGATTGCATTCATTTTATCACTCATCTTCTTCTCCTTCCAGATTTTCGGTTATTTTTCATCCAAATATGCCTGATGCAGTTTCTGGCAGAACTTAAGGCTCATCGTACCGTCATGGGCCGTAATCTCCGGGCTGCGTCCGTTCTCTACACAGTCCACAAAGTTCTCAAGTTCATTATAGAATGCATCTCCCCAGCGGTTCATAAAGTCTTCCTGGCATTCCTCCACATAGCCTTTCTCTGTAAAGGCAGACACATAGTTTTTCCTCGGCACGCTGTTTATGCGGATGGTGCCTTTTGTGCCCACAATCTCAGATTCCACATGGCTGCAGGTCGCAGTTCTTCCCACCTGAATGTATGCAGTTGTCCCATTGTCCATTCTGGTCAGAGAAAATCCATTGTCATAGTCATCGTATTCTTCCAGCCCTTTGCACACATAGGCACCGCCAAAGGCATGGCAGTCCTCGGGATCTCCGTCGAGGAACCACCGTGCAAGATCTGTATCATGACTGCCCATCTCAATAAACCACGGTACATAAATTCCTTTTTTCACACCCTCCAGATGAGCGTCCAGCACCGTAGACGGATCCAGGCTGACCCCCTTAAATAAGATCGGTGTCCCGATCTCACCGTTTTTGATCTTTTTCTTTGCCTCTGCATAGGAGGGATCAAATCTCCTCATAAATCCCACGGTAAAACACTTTTCTGAATTTTGTTTTACTGCCTCTTCAATGGCCAGACAGTCCTCTACCTTTTTCGCCAGCGGCTTTTCACAAAAGATATGCTTCTTTGCCTTGCAGGCAGCCACAACCTGATCCTTGTGGGCGTCTGCTCCTGTGGCGATCAAAACCGCATCGATTTCCGGATTTTGAAGCATCTCGTCATAGTCTGTGTAGCCATAAGGAATGCCGAATTCCTCCTGGACCGCTTTCACCTGCGTCTCCCTCCTACCACATACGGCGATGACTTCTGACTGCGGAATACGGCAGTGAAGATTTCGGATACGCATACATCCCATATTTCCAATTCCTATAATTCCAAACTTGATCTTTCCCATAACTTTTTGTCCTCCTTACAGACCGGTCTTCTCCCTGATATAGTTTCTTGCCATGACTGCATATTCAAATGGATTTGCCTTTGCCGGATCCTGCTCTGCCTCAACGATGAACCAGCCCTCGTAACCCGCCTTATGAAGTTCCGAAAACACACCGTCATAATCCACACATCCGTCCCCCGGAATCGTAAAGCACCCTTCCAGCACTGCTTTCCTGAACTTGAAGCCTTCGTCATATGCCTGTTTCATTTTATCCCTGCGGATATCTTTCAGGTGCACATGTCCGATCCTGTCACCGAACATCCGGGCAGCTTCCACCGGATCCTCATCCGAGAACGTGAAATGCCCGGTATCATAGCAGAGAAATACATAACGGGGATTTGTATGGTCCATCAGCCGTTTTGTCTCTGCTGTAGTCTGTACCACCGTAGCCATATGATGGTGAAAGCATAGTTTAAACCCACGGTCTGTGGCAATCCTTCCCAACCTGTCAAGTCCCTGGCACAGCAGCTCCCACTCCTGTTCTGTGGCCTCCGGCTTGTTGTCACCAAACATAGAGGTCTCCTCCGCAAACAGACATCTTGTCAGTTCGCAGACATTGATGCGGGATGCCCCCACTGCCTCCAGAAAGTCCAGCTGTTTGATAAATGCTTTTTCATTTTTTTCGTAAGGTTCAGAGCAGAGAAAGGAAGAAAACCACTGGCTGGCGATCTCCATATTTCTCAGTTTTAAAGCCTTGTTGAGTGCTTTTGGATCGGTTGGAAACTTTCCTCCCACTTCAGTGCCCTGAAAGCCTGCCAGGGAAGCCTCGGAGACCATCTGCTCAAAGGACAGGTCTCCCCCTAACTGAGGCATATCGTCGTTTGTCCACCCGATCGGTGCGATTCCTAATTTAACATTTTGAAACTTCATGTTTCTCCTCCTTTAGCATGATTCCCACTGTCTGCTCTTTACGGATTTCAGAACAGCGCTTATGACTCCGTCCACTTTTGCCCCCATGGCAAAACTCCCCTCATAGCTGCCCCCGTTCATGGCCTGCATCAGCTCATGTGCCTGCAGGGTCTTCATATCATCAAAGGCTATGGCGATCCCTCCTGCCGGCTGGAAGTATTTGAATCCCTTGTGCTCCGGATTTAAAAGAACTGTGCGGAAACCGCAGTCACGCCCGTTGTCCTTATCTGCATCCGCCTTAAAATAAACCTGAACTTCACACATTCTCTCCAAATCATAAACCACAGTCCCTTCGGTTCCCTGGATCTCATAATAGAAGTAATTCTTTCTGCCTGTGGCAACCCGGGATGCAGAAATATCTCCGATGGCCCCATTTTTGTATTTTACAAGGAAGGTGATCAAATCATCATTTTCCACCGTGGCCATTTCGTTTTTGCCCGGAAGCGGCCGTTCTGGTATGACAATAGAGTCCACAGCATTCACCTCTTCAATATCGCCTAAGATCATCTGGGATACAGAAAGCAAATGGCTTGCCAGATCTCCCAACGCACCGGATCCGGCAAATTTATTTACATGTCTCCAGGTGATCGGCTGTTCCGGATCTAACAGCATATCCTGATCATAAGTTGCATGAATCCTCATGATCTTACCCAGTCTGCCGCTCTGCACTAAATCCTTTACATATTGATTGGCAGGATTCATAAGATTTGAAAATCCACAGTAATTTACCACATTCTTTTCTGCTGCCAAGTCCGCAAGAATCTGTGACTGCTCTCCGGACAGGGACAACGGTTTCTCACAGAAGACATGCTTTCCGTTTTCCAGGGCAGCCTTCACCATTTCAAAGTGCATGCTGTTGGGTGTAGCCACATCTACCAGATCAATGTCCGGATCTTTTACGATGTCCGTCCAGTCTGTTGTATAACGGTTGTAACCTAAGGACTCAGCCATGTTCTTTACTTGTTCCTCATTCACATCAGAAATCATCTCAAACACCGGCACATCATCTCCGAATATCATTTTTGCGCTGTGGAATGCAGTTGTATGTGCCTTTCCCATCCATCCTGCTCCGATTAAACCAATACGAATTCCTTTCATTTTCAGATCCTCCTAACATAAGATTGTGTTCCCATTCATAATAATATATTGTCTTTTTCTGCAAGAGACCAGCGCAGTACAGCTCCTGCTGCACCACTCCTTGATTATGATAAAACATGCCGGCAAAATCATGTTTGACTCTTTACATGTTGTATCGTACAATAATCTGTACAATAAATCACTATGCAGGATTGTCAGAAAATAATAAAAAATTGCTCTTTAAGGAGAAATTGATGATTGGAGAGAACGGTGTACTGAAAGACTCAGAACGCTACTATTATGAACCTGACCCGTTTACGGCAGACTATCTGTTTTATTCGCCTCACGGAGGGATCTATCACTGTGACGGAGAATACTCTTTGAGCAGAAATTCGCTGGATGTAAACCAGATTATTCTGGTAGATTCAGGCTCACTTACAATAGAATACGAAGGTGAGACTAAAACAGCACATTCTGGAATGATCATACTTTTAGACTGCAGAAGACCACACCGCTACTACGCCAGCGAGGATCATCTGCGCATGAGATGGTTTCATTTTAAAGGCAACACCAGCCATGCTTATACGGATATGCTGTTGAATCAGCAGGGATTTGTCATCAGCTCTGCCGATCTTATTCCTGAGATTGAACATTGCTGTGAACGGATCCTGATGCTGTATGACAAGACGGAACCTTCTCCTCATGTAGCTTCCGTCTATCTGCACAGACTGCTGGCTTTACTGGCCATCACATCCAGAGAAAAGAAAAAAAGTGATCTGGAGCTTTCTATTGAAAAGACTGCAGAATACATGAAGGGGCATTTAGACGAGAAAGATATCTCTCTGGAAGTTCTTGCAGACATGGCAGGACTCAGCCATTATTATTATTTGAGAAAATTTAAAGAAATTTATGGATTGACGCCTCACAAATATCTCTTAACACAGAGACTTCGCTGCTCAAAAAAATTGCTGACCACAACCTCCCTGAGTATCGAGGAGATCGGGCTTGAATGCGGCTTTTCCAATCCATCCCATTTTATTATGGCTTTTCGGAAAAATACCGATATGACACCGTTTCAGTATAGAAATTTTTGGCGTTAAAACTTTGCAGAACCGGAAGACAATTTCAAAGCCTTCTGTGTAATCCTCCGGGATTTCGATCTGTATCCCCAGGCTGTCCGCCGTCTGCTTTGCCAGATAAAGCCCCATTCCTGTGGAATTCTTTTTCTTCTAATTTGTATCTCCCGTAAATCCTTTATCAAAAATAAACGGCAGATCATACGGCTTGACCCCGATTCCATTGTCCCTGACTGCAAGTATCACTTCACCGCATATATGCGGAAGTGAAACTTTTTCAAATACATCGTCCGTACACGCATTTTTAAGTCTTGCATAATACAGCATTATTTTTAGAATCAAGCGCCCCTGTGGGTTCGTCTGCCAGCAGAATTTCCGGTCTTAACAAGAGAGCCCTGGCCGCTGCGACCCGCTGCTTCCCATGATACCAATAAACTCATCGTCCACAACCTGAAAACTGATTCCATCCAGGGCCTTTGTTATATTTTCTTTTTTTCCATAATACTTTTTAAGAGACTGTACCTCCATTTTTTTCTCGGTCATTTTGTATCCTTTCTCACAGTCATAGGACTCGGTTGTCTTTCTGACCTTATTATACAAAATAACACTTCTGAATAACACTTACACTTCTTGTAAGGATTCATTAAAAAAAAGAAGCGGATAAGTCCGCTTCAACTCCCTGCATCCTTTTCTCAGGAACACTGTTCTAAGATTGATTCCAGCGCCGCCTCACTGCTGCTGTGCGACCGGACGATTTTGGCCTTGCTCCTTTTCGCCTCGCAGAGGGCACATTTCACCATCTTATGGGAAACTGTATTGGTGAACAGAACAACTAAGTCAGGGCTCCCCACCTGCTTTCCCAGTTTTGCACTCATCTGAGTAAACACTTTTGCTTTGCAGTTATATTCTTTGCAGATTCTTTTATACTGACAGACCATCCGGTCGTGTCCTCCAATGATCACAACACTCATAAGCAGCCTCCTCTGTTTAAAATGGAGCCAGTCAAACCGGCTCCCGCACTTGTTATCATTTTTATTGGGCCAGCTTTACCAGGGTTTTCCCAAGGCTTATGCAGGCCGCTTTTGCATCGTCATCCGGAGTTTCATGGGCGATCAGTCCCTCTCCGCCCACAACAGATGCTCCTGCAGATTTCATACGGTCTGTCCAGTCCCGCATCCATTCTCCGTCACCCCATCCGTAGGAACCGAAAAGTGCGATCTGCTTTCCTGAAGCAAAGGCTGCTACTTCCTCAACAAATGGCTCCATTGCCGATTCCTCCAGCTGTTCTACTCCCATTGAAGGGCAGCCGAGTGCAAATGCTTTTGCATCTTTCAGTGTGTCCGCAGAGACTGATTCCACATCCACAAATTCCGCGGTCCCGCCTGCCGCCGTGACTCCCTCTGCGATGGCCTCCGCCATAATTCCTGTGTTGCCTGTGCCGCTCCAAAATGCTATGTATACTTTTGCCATGATAACTCCTTTCTTATGCCGCAACGGTCATCTTCAAAATACCCCTGCCCTGCTGATACAATTTCCAGTAGATTTCTTTACACTTCCTATATTTTTTAAATAATTTCAGTGCCTCACATTGATCGCAGTAAACCTTCCACATTCCGCAGAGCCTGCAGTTCATCCCTCTGTTCTCAATAAATCCGAGAACATCCCCCAGCGGGTAATCCAGAAACACACCAATCTCGTGGGGAAAATCATCTGCCAAAAGCCTGCTTTTCAAATGGCTCAGACAGTGTCCGGCCTCTGTTCCGGAATAACCGAAATCAAAAAGCAGCTCAGCAATTCCTTCCTCCCGGAGTCTCTGATCCAGGTCTTTTCTTCGGTATACATAAACCAAGACCGACTCTTCTCTCCATTTCAGCGCTTCCAGATATAGCCCGCATGGATTCAGCCATTGATTCCAGCTGCGGATTTCCTGCCTTGCAGCCGCATTTTCCTGATAACGGTAGTTAAACAGGCTGCCGCATTTCATTCCCGCCAAAGTCGGGGCACAATGCTCTACGATTAAATCTGATAAGGTTTTCTCTCTCATGTCACACCTGCTTCATTCTTACACCGCGCGATGGTTAGTATTAACTAACTACCAACATCATATCACCCTTTTCAAAAAAAGCAAGGGAATAACTGAGAGTCATTCTCAATTATTCCCTTACCAAAAACTCGTATCATTTTAAAAGTCAATGTGGTCACTGTCTCTGTAAGAACCTTCACAGGTGGAAACCGCATCCAGAATCTTCATATCTTCAGGACTGATCGTAAAATCAAGCTTTAAATTATCCTTAATACTTTCCCTGGTCACGCTTTTTACGAGCGGTATCGTTTTATGCTGCAGTGCATACTTCACACAAAGCTGTGCCAGCGCTGTGACACCGATCAGACAAATAACTGTATTCATTCTTCATATCCTCCTTTATGATTAAAAAGCTTATCACAGAGAAAATAAAATTAGTGTCAAGGTAGAGGGTAAGGGCATTAAAACGGTGTAAAGATGTGGTATACTAGATTTTATAAATACGATAGAAAAGAGAGTTATTATGAAATTTTTAGAAAAACATCCGATGACCATGATCGTCATCGGGATCATCGGGATATCCCTTTCTGCAATTTTGGTCAAATATTCTTATGCTCCTTCGTCAGTGACCGCAGCTTACCGCCTGCTGTGGACGGTGCTTCTGATGACACCGGTGGTGCTCGGAAAAAAAAGTTATCTTGCCGAGCTCAGGCAGACAGACCGTAAAACCGTCTGTCTCTGTGCGGTCAGCGGTATTTTCCTGGCCCTGCATTTTACATTCTGGTTTGAATCCCTCTCCCACACCACCGTTGCAAGCTCCACGGCCATCGTTTGTACGGAAGTCATCTGGGTCGCCCTGGGCTTCACAATTTTTATGAAGGGACATCTGTCCCGCACTGCTGTCATAAGCATTATCTTCACTCTGGCCGGAAGCGTCCTGATCGCATTTTCCGACTCTGCCGGCTCCCACGGCAGCCTGTACGGAGACATGCTCGCCCTGGCCGCTGCCGTTTTCGTGGCGGTATATACACTGATCGGAAGGATCGCCCGGACGGAAATGTCCACGGTCAGCTATACATATATCGTATACGGATTCTGCTCCATATCTCTGGTGTTTACGTTACTGATCCAGGGATATTCGCTTTTCGGGCACGGAAAAAGCCCGGCAGTCGTCGGGTTTTTGTTAAGTATTTTTTCTACTTTATTGGGCCACAGCATCTTCAGCTGGTGCCTGAAATTTTTCTCTCCTGCCTTTGTGTCGGCCTCTAAGCTGTGTGAGCCTGTGGTCGCATCCGTGTTTGCGGTCTTTTTGCTTCAGGAACTTCCCGCTGTCCTTCAGGTTCTGGGAGGACTCATCACGGTCGGAGGCGTGCTTCTTTACTCCAGGGCTGAAGCCAGAGAAGCCGGACAGACATCCGTGGATACTTAATATACCCGGATGACGCTGGAAACTTTCTTTGTCGTCTGCATCTCGGCAATGGTAGCCAGCGCGTCTGAGAAGTTCTGCTCTTTTACTTTTGCGGTAATGACAACCAGCTCGGCTGTCCCTTCTCTGCTGTCTTTCTGAATCACCTGGGATATGCTGACATTATATCTGCCGAGTGTATCTGCGATCTTTGCGAGCACTCCTGCCCTGTCCTCAACTTTAAGCCTCAGAAAATATCTACTCTCAATCTCATTGATCTTCTTGATCGGCAGGTCCTTATAACAGGTACAGCTGATCCTTCCGCAGCAGTCAAACCGGATATTCCTTGCCACATCGATCACGTCACCCATGATGGCACTGGCCGTCGGCAGTTCTCCGGCACCTCTTCCATAAAACATAGCATCATCCACCGCGTCTCCGTGGACAAACACCGCATTAAAGGAATCATCTACCTTTGCCAGCGGATGGCCGCTTGGAATCAGCATCGGATGGACACGTACCTCTATTCCATCCGGCGTGTTCTTGGCCACACCCAAAAGCTTGATGGTACAGCCCATCTCTTTGGCATAGGAGATATCTCTGGACGTAATCTTAGTAATCCCTTCCGTATAAACATCTGAAAAAGTAACTCTGGAATTAAATGCGATAGAGGCCATAATGGCAACTTTGCGCCCCGCATCGTACCCTTCAATATCCGCCGTGGGATCTGCCTCTGCATATCCAAGTTCCGTGGCAAGCATGAGAGCATCCGAAAATTCCATTCCCTCCTGTGTCATCTTGGAGAGAATAAAATTTGTGGTGCCGTTTACGATCCCCATGACTTCGGACAGATGGTTCCCCGCCAGGCACTGCTTTAACGGACGCAGGATCGGAATGCCTCCTGCCACTGCCGCCTCGAACAGCAGATCACAGCCGTTGGCGGAAGCTTCATCCAAAAGTTCCTTTCCATGCTCTGCGATCAGGTCCTTGTTGGCAGTGACCACATGCTTTCCCGCTTTCAACGCGGCATTTATGTAAGTTCTGGCAGGTTCAATCCCTCCCATCACTTCCACGACGATCCGGATATCATCATCTTCTATAATATCTTCAAAACGGTCTGTGAGCAGGCTCTGGTCGATCCCGTCCCTCTTTTTTGTCTTATCCCTCACAAGGATCTTTGCCACCGAGAGATTGGCTCCGATTTTATGGGGCATCTCTTCCCTCTGGCTCTCCACCAGCTTATAAACTCCGGTTCCCACAGTCCCGGACCCCAAAAGGCCGATCTTCAGTGTCTTTAATTCTTCCATATTCCTACCTCTTTCCTTTGGATTTCTCTTTTCAGACTATCAATTTTGGTTCCTTTAGTATATGCTCACCATCGTTTCTTTGCAAGACCTTTGGCATCATAAAATACTAACGCAGAAGTTCATGTTCGATAATAGTTGCCAGTGCTTTGTTATGAACCACGTAGCTTTCATGGCTCTCCCCCTTTAAGATCCTGAGCCTGGCTCTTGGAATCAGCCTGGCGATCTCTCTCGTCTGGCTCTCTTTGACCAGATCCCTGCTTCCGGCAAGGACCAGGGTCTTTGTCCTTATGCCCTTTAGCTGGCTTCTGGAAATATGGGGTTCTGTGAGCATTAACTTCACCTTCGGGTCCCGGGACCAAAAATAAGAAATCTTCAGCGGAATCCTGAGCTCTGCTTTCAGGCCTTCTGGATTGATATTGGCTCCGCTTATAATCAAATGGGACAAGAGCCCCGGCCTTTTGGATGCCAGCAGAAGCCCGACGATCCCACCGTCACTGAATCCATAAAAAGCCGGACTTTCAATCCTGAGCTTTTTGATAAACTGGACCATATCGGATGCCATGTCCATATAGTGAAACTCCTCTGTGCCCGAGCTTCTCCCATGTCCTCTGGCATCCGGCAGATAAAGCGTAAAATTTTTGGACAGCGGTTTTATGACCTCCCTGAAAATAGTGTGGTCTTCCCCATTGCCGTGCAGCAGGATCAGCGGCCTTCCGCTGCCGTACCTTTTATAATACATTTTGATGCTGTTTAACTGGACAAACATGACTCTCCTCCCTGTTTTTCTAAAGCCCTGACAAGACGCAGGATATTCTCCACCGCAAACGCGATGTGTTCTTCAGTGTAAAAACGGCTCTCGGAAAAATGCATCAGCCCCTGGTCCAAATGTGCCACCTGTTCAGAGTCTGCTCCCTTTTGTCTTTTGCCTCAATCCGCACCCTCACTCCGCCAAAAACCTTCATAAACACATCCACACTGCCCTCCCCTCCGTCTGCCGCAGGGATGGCAATAACTTCACTGTCCGGATATATCTCTGAAATTTTTCGGCTCATGATCCGGCACATTTCGAGGGAACTTGCGGTCCCCCGAAAAGAATCCAGGATACAAATAAACTTTTCCATTTAAAAATCCTTCTTTCTCTTACTTCATCTTACATTGATTTTTCCCGAAATTCTTCGCCTGATACATCGTCCTTACGATTATCATACGCCTTGACAATCTTTTTTTCCAGCGGTATCATAAAGTTATCATTTATTGCGCACGCAACTGTTATAAAGGAGTAGATAAGTGAAAGGCTTTTTAAAATGGATATCGACCATATCCCGGTTTACGAAAATGCAGCTGGATAAAGAATTCAAAGATCTGGGGTTTAACAGCAGCCAGCACATTTATATATTAAAAATCTGTGAAGATCCGGGCATTGCCCAGGAAGACCTGCTGACCGCGTTCAATGTCAATGCCAGCAACGTGACAAGGGCTCTTGCCCACCTGGAAAAAGAAAATTATATTGTTCGGGTGCAGAACAGGGACAACAGACGCTGCTACAACATCTATCCGACCCAAAGAGCAAAAGACGTCTGCCCGGTCATCAAAGACGCCCTGAAGCGCTGGAACTCAAAGATTCTTGAAGGCTTCACCGAAGAAGAAAAACATCTGTTTCTGGAATTCCTCACGCGGGCCGGAAACCATATGTTAGACTTTGTATATCATAGATAAGAAAGAGAGATATGAATTATGGAACAGCAGCATTCAGTTCAGGACAATCCGCTGGCCTTTGAGAGCACCGGCCGGCTCATTGCCAAATATTCTGTGCCGAGCGTGATCGCCATGCTGGTGAGCTCCCTCTACAATATTGTGGACCAGATCTTCATCGGCCAGGGTGTCGGCATGCTCGGCAATGCGGCAACCAACGTGGCGTTTCCCTTCGTCAATGTCTGCATCGCCCTTTCACTTCTCATCGGCATCGGTGGTGCCTCTAATTTTAATCTCAACATGGGGAGAGGAAAAAACGAAAAGGCAAAAAGCTTTGCCGGTACCTCTATATCTCTTCTGATCCTCTCGGGTCTTGCCTTAAGTATTTTTTCCCTTCTTTTCCTGAAACCGATCCTGATCGCCTTCGGTTCCACGAAACAGGTATTTCCCTATGCCCTGACCTACACAAGGATCACTGCACTGGGATTTCCGTTTCTGATCGCCACCAATGGGTTCTGCAATCTGATTCGGTCCGACGGCAGCCCCAGATACTCTATGGTCGTCATAGTGACAGGAGCCGTCATCAACACCTGCCTGGACCCTCTGTTTATCTTTGGATTCCATTGGGGCATCGCAGGCGGAGCCGCGGCCACGGTCATCGGCCAGGCCGTCTCCTGTGTCATGGCCGCTGTCTATCTCACAAGATTCCGGACCATGAAGCTCACAAAAGACTGTCTGAAGATCAAGGCGGATAATCTTAAGGACATTGTGTCCATCGGCATCGCCAGCTTCTTCAACCAGATTGCCATGATGGCCGTACAGATCGCTTTAAACAACACTCTGGCATACTACGGTGCCCTTTCCTCCTACGGAAGCGATATTCCGCTTGCATGTGCGGGAGTGATTATAAAGGTCAATGCATTTGTCATGGCATTTGCCATCGGCATCGCTCAGGGCTGCCAGCCCATCCTTGGCTTCAACTACGGAGCACAGCTGTACGGCCGGGTTCGTGACACCCTGAAAAAAGAGATCATAACCGTAACCGCTATTTTCTCCGCCGCATTTATCTGTTTTCAGCTGATCCCGAGGCAGATCGTCAGCATTTTCGGAGAGGGAAGCGCAGCCTATTTTCACTTTGCCGAGCGCTATTTCCGCATTTATCTTTTTATGGTATTTATAAATGGACTCCAGCCTATCGTGTCCAACTTTTTCAGTTCCATAGGGAAATCCTTGAAAGGGATGCTCTTATCCCTCACCAGGCAGATACTGTTTTTGCTCCCTCTGATCCTGCTGCTCCCTGTATTCCTCGGAATCGACGGAGTCATGTATGCAGGCCCCATCGCTGACGGGATTGCCGCTGTCACCGCCTTCTTCCTTGGCCGTCATGAATTTATTCAGATGCGGAAGCTGGAAACTTCACAGGATTCTTCTTCTGAAGCGGCAGCAGCCGTTCCCCGCTGAGATTAAAATCAGCGCTCTTGCATGGGAATATACTTCTTTTCTTTTGCCACACTCTTGTAGGCAGGGCGTATGATCTTATCCACGTTGGCAAGCTCCTCCAGCCTGTGGGCGCTCCAGCCGACGATTCTCGCCATGGCAAAGATCGGTGTGAACAATTCCAGCGGAATATCCAGCATGCTGTAAACAAATCCGCTGTAAAAGTCTACGTTGGCGCTGACGCCTTTGTAGATCTTCCTCTCCTCCGCAATGGCCTGAGTTGCCAGTTTTTCCACTGACGAATAAAGTGCAAAGTCATCATCCCGGCCCTTTTCTTTCGCAAGTTTCTCCACAAAGCTCTTAAAGATCAGCGCTCTCGGATCGGAGATCGAATACACCGCATGTCCCATGCCGTAGATCAGACCCTTCTTATCGAAAGCTTCTCTGTTCAGCAGCTTCAGCAAATATGCCTTCACCTCATCCTCGTCTTTGACGTCTTTTACATGCTTCCTGAGATCATGCATCATCTGTACGACCTTGATATTGGCGCCGCCGTGTTTCGGTCCTTTCAGAGAAGATAAGGCTGCCGCGATGACGGAATATGTATCAGACCCTGCGGATGTGACCACATGGGTCGTAAATGCGGAGTTATTTCCTCCTCCGTGCTCCATATGCAGCACAAGCGCGATGTCCAGTACCTTGGCTTCCAGTTCTGTATACTTCATGTCCGGACGGAGCATCCTCAAAATATTCTCAGCTGCAGAAAGCCTTTCGTCCGGCCGGTGGATATAAAAACTCTCCTGTTTTACATAATGATTATACGCATGGTAGCCGTAGACTGCCAGCATCGGAAATACGCTGATCAGCATCAGGCTCTGCCGAAGTACATTCGGCATTGAGATATCGGCCGCCTTCGGATCATAGGACGCAAGATTAAGCACACTCTTTGTCAAAGAGTTCATAATGTCAGCGTTGGCCGCTTTCATGATAACGTCGCGGGTAAAATTTCTGGGAAGTGTCCTGCAGAGTGAAAGGACGTTTTTAAATTCTGCCAGCTTAGTTTCGTCTGGAAGCTGCCCGAACAGCAGAAGATATGCAGTCTCCTCAAAACCAAACCTGCGGTTTTGCACAAAATTCTTTGTGAGGTCGATAATATCATAGCCGCGGTACAGGAGCCGCCCGTCGCACGGTACCTTTTTCCCGTCAATCTCTTCATACGCCTGGATTGATGAAATATTGGTGAGTCCCGCCAGGACGCCCGTACCGTTTTCATCTCTCAGTCCCCTCTTTACACCGTATTGGGAATACAGCTCCTTCGGAACCGTACAGCTCTCCGTACACAGCTTAGAATAGGAATCTGTATACTCTCTGATAATGCTGCTCGTCTTCTTGTATTTCATTCTGGATACCTCCTTTACATTTCCTAGTATTTCTTTTCATCATACCTCAATATTTGATTTTTGTCAACGATTGACACTTATCAAAGAACTCACTATACTATAAATATGAGGTTTTTAGCACTATTTCCGTCACGCTTTAAAATGCGTTCCTCCAATAGTGTTAAAAAACGATCGTTGGACAGCTTTTTTTGTTCAAGGAATAAATATAAAAGAAAAATTAAGGAGAGTATAAAACATGAATCAGGCAGAATCAACGGGGATCGCCGTATCTCTGTTTGAAATATTCCCTCTGTGCCGGAAACTGATTTTCAGTTCCCTGGATATGAAGGAGCTGAATCTGACAAAAAGCCAGCTGTCTGTCTTATTTGCGCTGGAAGTTAAACCCGGCCTTACGATGTCCAGGCTGTCCAAATATATCGGATCGTCAAAAGAACAGACTACCCGGGCAGTGGCTCCCCTGGCAAAGGAAGGTCTGGTGGAGCGTTACATGGATGAGGAAAACCGGAGATATGTCTACATCCGGCTTTCCCAAAAGGGCACATGTATGACACAGAAAGCAAAACAGGCTTTTATCAATCATCTGAAGCAGTCCTTTGACCGGCTGCCGGAAGAGGATCTGAACGATTTAAAACAGGCGGCCCAGACAACCTTAAACATCTTAAAAAAGCTGGAACCATAGTGCTGCATGGTTCCGGCTTTGCTTTTTATAAAATCCTGTGATATAATTTCATATACTACATTTGTAAGATTAAAAGGAGAGGACCTATGAAACCGATTCCCCAGATATCAGATGCCGAATACAAAGTGATGAAAACCGTGTGGGCCCATGCGCCGATCAGCACACCCCAGGTGACAAAGCTTCTGGCCGCCCAAAATGACTGGAGTCCGAAGACCGTCCAGACCCTTCTCTCAAGACTGGTCAAAAAAAGAGCCCTGACCTACGAAAAGCATGGCAGAGCCTTTTTCTATACTCCCCTGGTAAAGGAGGAAGAGATCTTAAAGCAGGAGACAGCTTCTTTTCTCAACCGCTTTTATGACGGCTGTTTCAGTTCACTTGTATCGAATTTCTTACAAGAAGACCGGCTGACAGCCCGGGAGATTCGTGAATTAAAAGAGATTTTGGATACGGAACTTGACAAGGAGGATGAATAAAATGTACCAAGCGCTGATGGAGAATTTTCTCTTCCACTGCCTGTTTCTTGCTCTTATCGTCCCTGTGATCCTGGCAGGACAAAAGCTGCTGCGGCACTGTCTGACGGCGCAGTATCGGCATATGACCTGGTATCTTTACTGTTTCTGCGCCCTCCTTTTCTTTCTTCCCGTCCGTCTGCCCGGATCAGCGAATCTCTGCTCTTTTGTCAGCAGTTTTATGAAAAATGCTCCCAGGCAGGCTGTACAGACCTCCACTGTCTCCGCCGCATCAGGCTCTGCCGGACAAATCAGAGACTATGCCGTATCCGCCGGAGCAGCTGTCCCCGGCCCGGTCTTTACTGCCCTGTTTTGGATCTGGGCCGCCGGCGCTGCCGCCATGACAATAATCTTTTTGTATCATTGCGTCCGTGCTGAATCATATAAGACAGCATGAATGGAATTCTTACGGCCACACGATCCTGAATTTTGCAGGATACCTGTCTTCCCGGGAGATATTTTTCGTTTCCTCGGGCATCGGAGGCAGCTATTCCCAGCTAAAACAGCGCATCACGGCCATCGCCTCCTACCGCAGGCCGTCAAAGAAAACGCAGCTTGCAGGTTTTTCTCTCCTGCTGATCCTCTGGCTCCTGTTTTCGCCTTTCGTTCAGAATCATAATTTATTGGCGGACTCCGTATCCGGGAAACCTGACCGGCCATTCGTTCCGGTGGATCTGTCTACTTTCTTTCCGGAAAATGAGGGCTGTTTTGTCCTATATGATGAAAATAAAAACCAGTACAGCATATACAACGAAAAAATGAGCCGGCAGAGAGTCTCCCCGGATTCCACCTATAAAATATACAGCGCTCTGGCCGCATTGGATGCCGGCGTGATCTCCCCCGGCAAATCTGAGATTGCCTGGGACCAAAAGCAGTATCCATTTTCATCCTGGAATAAAGACCAGACTCTTGACAGCGCCATGTCCTCCTCGGTCAACTGGTACTTCCAGACCCTGGATCAAAGACTTGGGAAGACAGCACTGAAAAAAACACTCAGACGCATCCGGTACGGCAATGAGGATATTTCCGGCGGAATCACTTCTTTCTGGCTGGAGTCCTCTCTGAAGATCTCCCCCTTAGAACAGGTCATGCTGCTCAGAGACTTTGATCAAAACCGGCTCGGCTGCTCTGAAAAAACGGCCAGAGCAGTCCGAAATTCCATCCGGCTCAACTGCGGCCCCGGCCGCATCCTGTATGGAAAAACCGGGACTGGCTGTATAGACGGCCATGACATAAACGGATGGTTCATCGGTATTCTGAAAACCAAAGATAATACTTACTGCTTTGCCCTGAGGATCAAAGGCCGCGACGGCGCATCGGGGAAGGAAGCGGCTCAGACTGCCTTAAAGATTATTCGTTCTCTTTCGCTTTGATCACCGGAAGAGTCTTCTTCACGACATATCCGCTGCCTCCGCGTTCTTTCACATCTTCTGCCATGGTGATCAAAAGCCATGGCTCTTTTTCGCTCTTTCCGGCAGTAAAAACCCCGAACCAGCCAAGCTCTGTCCCGGAAGTATCGCTCTTGCTCGCTTTAATCTCGGCGGTCCCGGTCTTTCCGGCGAGCTTCACGCCGGGAGTCCTGGCTCCGTGTCCGGTGCCGTCCGGGTGTTCAATGACCTGGATGAGGTCTTTTTTGATGATCTCCGCCGTTTTTTCTGAAAATGCGTCTTTCATCCAGTACTCTGGCTCCGGTTTCTTCTTATACAGCAGATATGGACGTACCATGCTGCCCTTGTTGACAAAGGCCGAATAGATCGATGCCAGATGCACTGGATTCACAAGTACCTGGCCCTGGCCGTACCCGCTGTCAGCCAGCTGGACTTCTGAATCAATGCTTTTTTGATTATTTGAAAACTGAGACACTGCCATCTTAATGTCAAAGGGCAGTTCCTGGCCGAACCCGAGATGTTTTGCCTGTGCCGCATAGTCTTTGGCCCCGATCTTTAACGCTGCCTTCGCAAAATAAATGTTGTCGGAATAAATCAGTGCATTCTCAAGCACTGCATTCTCATATGTATGCAGGGTCGTTACTTTGTAAGATCCCCAGCTGTTGTCTTTCTGCCATGAAAGCCCGCTGTATCCGAAATCCTCATTGGGCTTCAGTTTCCCTGTATTCATGCCCATCCCGGCCACCACCGGCTTAAAGGATGATCCCGGAGCCCATTTCTGGCGGAAACGGTTGTAGAGCGGTTTTGCCTTGTCTTTGTTCAGTTCCTCCCACTGATCCGCGGGAATCCCCAGCACAAAGTCATTACTGTCGTAAGCCGGAGTGCTGACCAGGGCCAGGACCTCCCCTGTCTTCGGATTCATCATCACGGAACAGCTCTTATCGTCTTTATATTGGTCATAAATTTTTTCCTGAAGTCTCGCATCGATAGTTGTATAAATATCTTCCCCATTCTTTTCCCTTTTTACGGCAAGCACCTTCTTCTCTCTGCCGTCCTCATTGAGGATCGATATCTTATATCCGTCCGTCTCATGGAGCTGTTCTTCATACAATACTTCAAGGCCGCTTTTCCCCACCAGCTGTCCCTGCTCATACCCCTGATCTTTCTTTTTTTCCAGCTCTTCTGCACTGATCTCCTGGACATATCCGGTCAGGTGTGATGCCTTCTTCCCGTACGGATACACTCTGCTGTCCTCTGAAGACACCAGCACGCCGGGTATTTTTAACAGCTTCTTCTCTATTTTTGCTTCTCCGGCAGACGTCATTTTCTTTACCGGTACAAAAGAATCTTCTGCAACCCAGGATGCATGAAGCTTCTTATCAATATCCTCTTCCTTCATGCCAAGCAGTTTCGCCAAACCGGATACGGAAGCTTTCCGGTCTTTTATTTTCCCCGGCACGAGTCCCACAGATGCGGCTTTTCCTTTTCCCGCCAGCATTTTCCCATTTCGGTCGTAGATTGCTCCACGGTTCCCTTTTAATTTCGTGACACGAACTTTATCTGTGAATTCCATGTCCGGAAAGATTAAGCTGTCATCCCACTTGAGACGGTAATCTCTTCCCTCTTTCTCAAAATGAGCCTGGTGATCAAAAGAAATCCTGCCTGCGATCGTATCCATGGACATGTGATAGGAAACCTTATCTCCCTCTGAATCTTTATCCACAGTAACCTTCATATTTTTAGCCCCTATCCCCTGATAGATCTTTTGATTTCTCTGTATAAACTCTTTTTTTGAGATCTCCTTTTGACTGCCTTTATCTAACAGTCCATACATCGTCCCATAGTCTTTTTTCTCAATACACGAAACATACTCGGAAAGTACATCTCCTGGGCGTCCTGTGCCAAAATAATTCCAGAGAGCATATGCGGCAATGCCAAGTGCCGCTGCCGCTCCGAGTATAAAAATCCCTGTCTTTTTCATAAATACCTCCTGTTCCTGATCTTCAGGTATCAATATCATCTATATCTTACACATGTAGGATATATGTGTCAAGGTAAACCAGTCTGTTCAAAATGTAACGCATATTTTGCGTTTTTTACAGTAAACGACTGAGAATTCGGCAAAATCTGTTGTATAATGACAAGTACAGTATTTGCCGCAGCTGAATATAAAAAGACAGGTTAAGAATAAAAGGGGGCAGAGGAGGACGATCGTGTTTAAATAAATCGATGATATCACAGAAATGATCTATGTTGCAGATATAGATACATACGAACTTCTGTATCTGAACAGTTCCGGCAAGCGCCCTGTTCGGTACAGAAAGCTATAAAGCCCTTTTCTTTTGCGTTATAGCGTAACATCTGTAACTGGTTGGTAATGCTGTTGCTTTCTTTGTCAGTGTCCCCGTTGTCTTTTGATAAACATGCATATAATCTAACTCTTAATTTTGTCTGCTGTTTTAACATTTGTTATACTGTTTTCATATCAATAGTTGCTATTTTTCTGTTCAATTTCTCTTTGTATCAACCTTTTAATCAAGTGCTGTAACTGAACTGTACCATTGATAGTTCTATTATAACATCAAGACAGGCTGGCAGAAACTGATATTTAAGACAACTTTAAGATAACTGATAAAAATATTTTCCTTTCTCATCCACAACAAAGAAATCTGCAACGGACACATGGAACCACTGCCTGTGCCTGCTTCATAGCATTTGACCAGACTCCTGAGAGTCCTGCCACACTCACCGGATCACAGTCCAGTCTGGTTCCATCTTCGGAACAAAGTGGGCAAGCCCACTTCAACGCCCCAACCCCTCACTCTTTGAGGGGCTTGACAACTTTGCGTGCCAGATGCAATTTGCCGCAGGCAAATAATTTCCTTACGCATCTGTGCACAACCCGCGGAGCGTTTTTATTTCATAAGGAAGGTCGTAGAACTTTCCTATGAAAAAAACTGCGTCAATTGCCCCTTCACTATTCTTATGTATATCCATGACTTTTGCCCCAGAATAAACTGACAGCCATGTGCCTCAAACTGTTCTTTGTAGACTTTTCCCACCTTTTCAATGAGCTGAATCGGCAGGATGCGGTCCAAACACATTATTGGCTGTTCGCATTTCTCCAATCGGCGGAATAAAGCTATTCGCTCCTGTTGCAATCAAAAGCCTGTCATATCCGATTTTTCTTCCATCTCACAGGATCAGTTTGAAATTATCAAAACTCTGCAGCGCGAAGGCATACAGGGCTATCTCTTCGGACGTCCTATGCCCCTTTCTGACTTCTGCCGATTCCCTGAAGAAAAGCAAAACAAACCGAAAAATTCCCGCACAGAATAAAACTGACAAATCATATGGCCTCCGCTGCATCAGACAACGGAGGCCATAGAAGGCTCTGTACTTCTTATTCTTCGATGATCTCTTCCGGCGTAAAGCCCCGGCATCTCCACTGCCGGGTGCGTTTCTGCCAGCGGGCGCAGCAGGCCAGAAATTCCTCTTTTTCATGTGTCTCATTCAGAAAAATACCGGCGTCTTTCATCAGACTGAACATTTGAGAGACACCGCCTCCTAAGAGCAGATTGTCTTCCAGCGCTGTCATCAGCTCCGCAAACGACAGAGGATTGTGTTTCCTTTTCTCCAGGAACCTTCTCAGTTCCTTGTACTCAGGCGCATCTACATCCACATACTCTTCATAATACAGACGGATTTCCTCCTGATCGGGTATGTAATACGGCAGGTTTTTCACCTCATTCATAAGGTTTAAGCAGACCCTGGTATCCGAAATCTTGGAGGAGATCACGTAGCGCCCTTCGACACGGTAATCTCCGTAGACTTTTTCGGTAATTTTCAGGAATCTGGAAAGCTCCCCTTTCTTGAGCGGTGTGCTGTGAAACTCTTCCCACACCCTCATCAGCTGTTTTTTTTCATAAACGCCGTACAAATGAGCCAGAGCTCTTGCATACCGGTACAACTCCTGGTTGTGGACGACTGTCTTCCTGTTTTTTGCATTGGACAAAAATCTTACGATCTTTGCTTCTACCCCGGGCGGCACAACAAACTTCCTCCCGCCGTCTTCACCGAATACAAAAAGCCAGCCTCTTTTCTGGTATGTCCAGATGCCGGCGCTTTCCCCATCCGGCCCGTCCGGTTCACTCAAAAGCAGTTTCAGTCCTCTCAAGTCTTCAGAAGAGCTGTATTTTAAAACAGCAGGCATCTGGGCTAAAATCTCGGCTTCCAGTTTCTCCGCCAGTTCATGCTTCCTGTACCGTGTGCCGTCCATTCCATAAAAAGAGGCAATCTCTAAAAGCTGGCTCTTCGTATAACAATGAAGGCAATCCAATAAACCTTGTGCAGAACTTTTCAGAATGGTCCATTTCATTTCATTTTTCTGCTCCATCTTGCACCTCTTTTCTAAACTGTACATCTTTTTTTTATTTTACCATAGAATACGTGACCTTCCTACCTGTATACAACATACTTTTTTCTATGAAGAATCTTCTCCCTCGTTTTTTCTTTCACACATTTTTCCCGGGACCATAAAATATAGAAAGACAAATTATGGATGTGATGTTTTGAATCATTTTACTGTCTCCTGCCAACCCCCGGGAAGCCATCTGCCCTCCTGTGCCCAATATAGTATTGATGCCGATTCTGCCTCCGAAAGTCTCCTTCCCATGTTCCAGGTCTTTGAACAGGGCGGACAGATCAGACAGGCAGATGAACATACAGCCATATTGATGCCGTCTTCGTTTTACTTTGTGAGCTATCATTTTATTGCCGGTCCCGGAAGCTGGAAGTATTTTCGTATCCTTCCGTGCATCAACAGCAAGCCCGCGCTTTTATATGCTTCTTTTTCCCCCGCCGCCTCAGACGGGATCGCATCGGCATCGGCTTGTTTTATCACAGATAAAGCCCTGCACAGCCCGGCTTCCCTGAGTTTCCGGGTGAGCTATCCCGAATCCCCAAAAGCCTTCAGTATTACGGGGGCCGTGAGCATTGCGGCATATGATGCCTGAACACAAGAGAGAACAGCAAGGACCATGTCCCGCTGTTCTCTCTTAGCAATTTCCCACAAATACATATTTCAAATAAGCTCTCGCTGTCTCTGCCAGCCGGTAGACCTGTTCGGCTTCCGTGGCCTTCTTGTCCGCCATTTTCCATCTCGGAAAAAACCTGTTCACGTGAAGCGGAATTTCCGGATTCACAGAGGCCACCCAGGCGGCCATCTCCTTCATCTCTTCCCTCGTATCATTTTCTCCGGGAACGATCAGTGCTGCAAGTTCCACATGACATCTGTCCGCCGCTTTTTTTATAAAATTCTGTACCGCGCCCAGATCTCCTCCCAATTTCCTGTAATATTCTTCTCTTATGCCTTTCAAGTCCACATTCATCGCATCAATGTAAGGGAGCAGCGATTCTTCCACGGCTTCTGAAAAGGTGCCATTGGTCACGAGAACATTTTTCATTCCGTACTGTTTTACTATTTTTGCCGCATCTCTCACATATTCATAACCTATCAGCGGTTCGTTGTAAGTATATGCGACTCCGATGTTGCCTCTGGCCCTGAGTTCCGAAGCCTTGAGTGCAAGCTTCTCCGGTGCCAGAAAGACCGTCTCCGCCTCATCTGCATTCTCCATGGAAATGTCATAGTTCTGGCAGAAAGGACAGTTTAAGTTGCATCCGAAGCTTCCCACAGACAGTATGACACTCCCAGGATAAAACATGGAAAGCGGTTTCTTTTCGATAGGATCCAGAGCCAGGGCAGTAATCCTGCCATAGTTTTCACACACGATCATACCGTTTACATTTTTCCTGGCCCCGCATCTCCCGAACTGGCCTGGTTTCAGCCTGCAGCGGTGCATGCATACCGTACATGTCTCTTTCATCTTCTCACCTGTGCCTTATGACTTCAAACCGCTCGATCTGTACAGATTCCTCTTCTCCGATCCCGGCTTTTTGTTTTGCAATCTCAATCTGTTCATCCACAGTATCCACACCGGAAAGATTCGGGAGCAAAAGCCCTCTCCGCCCTCCCCGTGTTACGATGACTCCGTATTTTTGGGCATCCAGTTCCTCCATTGATGTTACCTTCTCAGTCTTTCCGAGGACATCCACACTGTATTCCAGCTGATCCAGTTCTTCCTCCCTGACAGGGGGGAATCTCGGGTCTCTGGCTCCGGCGCTGACCGCGTTTTGTATGATTTCCTCAGCAACAGAAGATTTCGTTGCACAAATAGTGCCGATACAGCCTCTCAGCCTTCCCTCTTTCTTCAGAGAGACAAAGACACCTGCCCGGTTGCTCAAAAGTTCTTCCGGAAGCCCTTTCGGAACTCCTATGGCGGTTCCGTTTCTCACATAAGACTCCAGTGACAGTCTCGCCAGACGCACAAAACAGTCTTCTCTGGCCTGCCTTCGCTCCGCCTTCTTTCTCTGAAGCCTCACATACTCGTCCTTAAACTTCCGGTCCGGATCCTCCCTGAGCGGCTCAAAGGCACAGACCCCGTATCCCACGCCAAACGGCCCCTCATAAGACAGTTTTTCCGTTTTCACGGCCGTGCCGTCCAGGGCTCCGGCCAGCATCACAAAAGTCCTGTGGCCGCACTCTCCTGCTTTCTCAAGAAATTCCTCGTCAAACTCAAAAAGCTCCAGAAAATTTCCGCTTTCCATAGTCTTCATAATCCTGCTGTCATACCGGGGACCTTCCTCACAGTATCCGTAAGGCCCGTCCTCCATCAGTCGGTGGGACAAATCTCCGCTGGCAATAAAAACTGTCTTTCTTCCAAGGCTGTCTGCCGCCTTTTTCACATACTGCCCCATTGTATAATGGTCAGAAAGAGAAAGACCCGAAAGGCCGATCCTGACAGTCTGAAACTCCTGATAATTCTGCTGTATGAAATAGAGAGGAATCATGGACGCGTGATCCAGCTGTTTCTCCCGCTCTCCCGCAGTGCCTGCCATAAATCCGTCTTCTTTCGCCAGCCTCGTGATCAGCTCTGTCATTTCCCGGTCATAGGCGGTACAGATCCGGCTCTCTGCGGCTCCAAACTGTGAGAAATCCCCCCGGGCCCCGTCTCCCGGAGAAATGTGAAAGTAGTCCGTATACATGACAGAGTGGGGTGTGGCGATCACTACTGTCTCCGGGGCAAGACAGGCGATCTTTTTTCCGGCTTCTCTGTAAGCTTTTACGGTGTCTGCCACCGCCTGCTCCTTTCCGCATCCCACCTCGGGAACGATCAGCGGGGGATGCGGTACCATAAATGCACCAATTACAGCCATTTTTCATCATCCTTTCTATGTTATTTATACCTGGTAATATTATGGCAGGACAGCATACATGCATCTTTTTCTCCCCACTGGATCAGCGATGCATCTGCCTCCGTCCATACGTTCATGACAGCTTTGTCTGTTCTCTGCCTCAAGAAAATTGTAATCTGCTTCAAACACTCCACGGAGGATGACACGGTTTATCTCCATATCATCAACGATTAAAATAGTGTCTCTTCCTGTCATCACATTTCCCCCGTTACTGCACTCCAAATATTTCCGTTCTTATTTCCAATTTACACTATATTATTAATTATAACACAAAACAAGAAGAGAAACGCAAAAAACAGCCGGATGAACCAGCTGTTTTCATACGATATTTTCCATATAATATCTGCGGCAGAAGGAATTCTTTCAGCAGAAGGGAACCATTCTGTAATAGTGTTCTTTATTCATCTGCTTTCTCTGGCAGATACTGCGTCCAATTTACTTGACAATACTTGTTCGGCAGCCATTATGTCCATTTTTACATGGTTAGAGTGAGGCATTCTAAGAGCCGAACGGAAATCATGTGGAAGATGTCATACATAGATGATCGTGACTCCCCCAAAGCTGATTCTTCCGGTCAGTCTAATCCGTATCGTACCGTCGCCGTGGTTCCTGTTTTTCTCATCCACAGCCCCGAAGACAGCGCTGGCCTGATTGATCACCGTCCACTCTTTCGGCAGAAAAAGCTCCATCCCTGCAAACGATACGTCCACATTGATTTCGGCATCTCCGCCCTCTACTCCTGCATTGTCGAAGTAAGCCTTGATCTCTCCGAAGCTTACGTCAAACTGTGCGTATTTGAAATGATCAGAATTTACATACTTGACGGCAGAACCGAATGTAGTTCTGTGACAGACAGCAGTTCCGTCCTCCTCGTCAATGACTGACTCAAACGGCTCATCTCTGTGCCATTCCTTCCATCTCTTTTTCCTGGAAGGAAACAGCAGATGACACCCGATGCTTCCCAGGAGTGCAGCTCCTAATACCGGCCATGGCGTGACAGCGGTGATTCCCAGCGGCCCTGCATAAATAATGCAGAGAAATGCAATGGAAAACAGGATTCCCGTGTACTCCAGATGCATCAGGCTTTTGATCAGCATGGCTGCAAAAAATATAGTCAGCATAAGGCTGAATACACTGACTTCTCTCAGGTACCCCAGTCTTCCAAAAATAATGAACACTGCTCCAAAGATAAAAAACAATCCCCAGAAAATCTTTTCTTTTCTCATCTTCCGATCCTCTTTTCTTCTAATTTTTGCTTCAGCGGTTTCAGATAAAGTCTCGACACATACAACTGCTTATGGGTATGTTCAAACTGTATGACGCCGGAAGCTGACATCCCCCTGCTGATGGAATAGATCCTGTTGGTGTTGACAACTGCCGACTTTGAGATCCTCATGAAGGATCCCGGAAGCATCTCCTCCAGTTCATACAGCCGGTACCTGGTCTCGTAGATATCATCCGCCGTATGCACGTTGATGGTGTTTCCGTCTGTCTCAAAAAACAGAACCTTGGACAGGGGAAAATAGTACTCCTGCTCTCCCTTGGAAAACATGGCCGTCTGTGTCCCGGATGCTGCCTCCGAGACCGCTTTCTGCACTTCCCGGACGATGTCATTTAAACCGGCGCACCGGATGATGACCTCTTCTTCCATTAAATTTTCATCAATTTCAATCCGTATCTTCATCTTTTCATCTCCACGTCTTTATTATAGCAGAGGCCGTGAGGCTGTAAATGAAAAACAGCCAAGTGGTAAAAAACAGAGGGTAAGTGACACATTACTCTGCATATATGGTATAATAACTGCAATCAGAATGGAGGTATCATACTATGTCCAAAAAAATTTTTTTCTTTGATATCGACGGAACCCTTGCGGATCAGGAAGACATCCTTCCCTCGAATCAGAAAGCCCTTCGGGAACTGAGGTTAAAAGGGCACACGGTCATGATCGCATCAGGAAGGCCTGCCGGCTATATCAGGCATATGTTTTCCGGGCTGGCCGACGGATTTATAGCCGCAAACGGCAGACGCATAGAGCACGAGGGAAGCGTCCTGCTGGACAACAGCTTTACCGTCGCCGAACTGAAAGAAATCATTAAGCTGTGCAGGGTTTCCCAGTGCTCCTACTGTCTCCTCGGAGACGGTGTCGTATACCACGGCAATCCGCTGTATCTGTACGGACATACGAGACCATACGAATCCATCGATGTAATCCATGAAGAGAGCTGGGACATCCGGGATGTCAGGGCCTATGCATTTGATATCATCTACAGGGATGCGGAACATCTAAAGACGATCAAGCAGAATTTTGACGGCAAATATATCATCAATGACCACTTTGACGGCTCCGCCGATGTCTCCAGCGTATCCTTCAACAAAGGACATGCTGTTGCCTATGCGACCAGTGCTCTCGGCTTTTCACAGGATGACAGCTATGCATTCGGAGACGGAGACAATGACGTTCACATGTTTGAGGCCGCCGGTACGGCCGTTGCCATGGAAAACGCAACCCGGGCAGCGAAAAGAGCCGCAGATTACGTCACCCGGCATTATAAAGAGGATGGGATTTTCCATGCCCTGAAACACTTGAAAGTACTGAACTGCCCGCTTTAATCCAAGCATAAAAATCACCAGACCTGACAAAATACGGCCTGGTGATTTTTTTATGTGGAAAATTGTGAGTGGTAAAGCTGTTCGTAGTATCCTCTTTCTTCTAGCAGTTCCGTGTGTGTGCCGGTCTCCACGATCCGGCCTTCTTTCAGCACAAGAATCAGGTCTGCATTTTTTATGGTTGACAGCCTGTGAGCAATGACAAAGCTGGTCCTTCCGGCCAGCAGCTTATGCATGGCTTCCTGAAGTATCTTTTCGAGCCTTGTATCCACGGAAGATGTAGCTTCATCCAGAATCAATATTTTCGGGTCCTTTAACACTGCCCTCGCAATCGTAAGAAGCTGTTTTTCACCCTGGGAAATATTGCTTCCTTCCTCGTCGATCTCCATATCATATCCTTTCGGCAACGTCCGGATAAAGTGATGGACATTTGCCGTCTTGGCCGCATCGATCACCTCATCCTTTCTGGCATCCAGCCTTCCATACCGGATGTTTTCATAAATTGTTCCGGAAAACAGCCATGTGTCCTGAAGGACCATGCCGAACATGCTTCTTAAGTCTTCTCTTTTCATGGACTTGATATCCACGCCGTCAATCAGGATTCTTCCGCTGTCTGTGTCATAAAAACGCAGCAGCAGGTTGATGATGGTTGTTTTCCCGGCCCCGGTAGGACCCACGATGGCGACCATCTGGCCACTTTTTATATGAATATCCAAATCCTTTATGACCGGTTTATCTCCGTATCCAAAAGCCACATGCTCAAATGAAACCTCTCCTTTTACATCGGAGATACAGGTTCCCGGTTCCGGATCGGGAATCTCCTCGGGTTCATCGAGGATCTCAAAAATTCTTTTCATCCCTGCAAATGCCGCCTGGATCTGAGCTGAGAGCTGAGCCACCTGAGAGAGGGGTTCATTGCACTGCCAGATATAGCGGATGAAAGCCTGGAGATTGCCCACGGTCAGCATCCCCTGTATTACAAAGACAGTCCCGGATACTGCCACACCTCCGATACAGAGATATACAGTCAGAGAAATCAGCGGACTCATCATGGAAGATACAAACTGTGCTTTCAGAGCATGCTTCTGGAGCCTTCCGTTGATCTCTTTAAACCGCTCCCGGGAAGACTGCTGCCTTCCGAACAGCAGAATCTCATTGTATCCCGTATAGAGCTCTGTTATCGTCCCGTTCAGTTCTCCAAGAGAGTCCTGCTGAGCCTTGAAGTGCTTCTGGCTTTTCCTTACCACAGCCACGCTGATCAAAATACTGACAGGAATGATCAGCACGACCAGCCATGCCATCACTGGCTGGATGGTAAATACCATCACAAGGACCAGGATGAGCGTCAGGACTCCGCTGATGACCTGGGTAAAACTCTGCTGCAAACCGTTGGATACCGAGTCGATATCATTTGTCACCCGGCTTAAAGTATCTCCAAAGCTGTGGGTATCAAAATATTTCACCGGCAGCCTTCGG
Organism: Anaerostipes faecis; assembly: GCF_910574135.1. NCBI lineage: Bacteria > Bacillati > Bacillota > Clostridia > Lachnospirales > Lachnospiraceae > Anaerostipes > Anaerostipes faecis. The sequence continues at coordinate 55,585 of NZ_CAJSYK010000015.1, forward strand.
ATCTTATCCTGCACCGCATTTCTCATATCATGCATTGCGCTCTGGATGGAATTGGTCAGCAGGAACATACTAATGACCTGGGATGCCATCTTTATAATATAGACAGCCGCAAGTACTGCAAGGATTCTCACGATCACATCAAACCGGACTCCCGCGCCGGGTACTTTCCCTGCGATCTGTGCCGCGTCTTTGGCCAGCCGGGTAGTGATCATTCCCTCGATCCTTGGTGCCGAGGTCATGGCGGCCACGCTGACAACCGTCATCACAACCGCTCCGATAAATCCCCATTTATAAGGAGCGATAAACGGCCTGAGTCTGCCTGTCACCGCACCCGCCTGTTTTATTTTCTTAATCATCGGCCAGTTCCTCCTTATCCAGCTGGGATGCAGCGATCTCCTGATAAATCCTGCAGCTTTCCAGCAGTTCTCTGTGAGTTCCGGCTCCTGCGACCCGTCCCTCATTGAGCACCATAATCTTATCTGCATCCATGATGCTGGTGATTCTCTGGGCTACGACCATCATGACCGCATCCTTTAAAACCTTTTTCAGTTCTTTTCTGAGCTTTGCATCTGTCTTGAAATCAAGAGCAGAGAAAGAATCATCGAAAATATAGACTTCCGGTTTTCTCACAAGTGCCCGCGCAATGGAAAGCCTCTGCCTCTGTCCGCCGGATACATTGGTTGCATTTTCCGTGATCTGTACGTCAAACCCGCCCTTTTCCATGATAAAATCATATGCCTGGGCAGTTCTTGCCGCCTCCTCCATTTCTTCAAAAGAGGCATCTTCTTTTCCAAACTTGAGATTATCTGCGATGCTTCCGGAGAAAAGCAGTGCCTTCTGCGGTATAAACCCGATAGAATTTCTCAGGGAACTAAGATCTATATCTCTGATGTCTGTCCCATTGACCAAAATCCTTCCGCCGGACACATCATAAGCCCTGGGGACAAGATTGATCAGAGTGCTTTTTCCGGAACCCGTACTGCCGATAAAGGCGATAGTCTCTCCTTTTTTCACAGTGAATGACACGTCGGTGAGCACTGCTTCCTCCCCGTCCGGGTATGCAAAGGTTACATGGTCAAACGTGATCTCATCGATGCGGATAGGGCTGCCTCCTTCTCCCGAAGTATTTTCAACTGCCGGCACAGCGTCGAAGATCCTGGTGATCCTCCTGGCACTGACCGCCGCTTTGGGATACATCATGAAAACCAGGCAGAACAGCATGATAGAGAACATCACATGGAACAGATAATCCATGAAGGCTACCAGCTGTCCGATGTTCAGCCCTCCCTGCTCTATCATAATGCTGGAGATCCAGTAAATGAGCATACCGGCTAAATTCATGAGAAAATAGAAGGCCGGCTGGGTGACAGACATGAGTTTAAACAGCTTTTTGGAATATCCCATATAGGCGCTGTTGGCTTCATCAAAGCGCTTCTTTTCATGCCTGTCGTTGGTAAATGCCCGGATGACCCGGATACCGCTGATATTTTCCTTGGAAATGCGGTTGATCCATTCCAGCGAGGACTGCTGGCGTTCACTTAAAAGCTCAGAGCGTTTTGCCACGATGATCACTCCCACAACGATAAAAGGTATAGTTCCCAGGATCACCATAGAAAGACTTAAAGAAGCTTTCAGCACGAGCACGATGCTGCCGACGGTCATCACCGGCGTCATCAGGGCGGTGCGGAACAGGATATTTAAAAACATCTGGATCTGGAAAGCGTCGTTGGTCGTTCTCGTAATAAGGGATGCCGTCCCAAATTCTTTGAATTCCCTGTGTGAAAATTCCTGCGTCTTTTCAAACATGTCATTTCGGATGTCCCTTGTGATGGAGGTAGACAGATAGGAACAGCAGTAGCCCAGCAGGATCGTCCCCGCGGTTCCAAGCAGAGAGACAAGAAGGATCACTCCTCCCATCTCAAAAATAAAAGCCGTGTCCTTTTCCGTTACGCCCCGGTCGATCATCCACGCTACGATGGTCGGTATCCCCAGCTCCACAAGAGCAAAGCCGAATACCGAAAATACATTCAGTGCAAACATTTTTTTATAATGTTTCAAGTAAGATAAAATTAGTTTCATTTTGTCGTTTCCTCGTTCATTCCCCCATCTTCATTCTTGACGGGATTTACGTGTACCATACAATGTTTCACCGGTGCAAACTTTTCCTCGATTTTTAAGTGGACCTTCTCCGCCGTATCGTGAGCCTTCCTGAGCGGAAGATTTCCGTCCATGCAGATCTCCACATCCACATATACCCTGGCCCCGAATTTTCTCGTTCGGATATCGTCAATCCCCCTGACCCCGGGCTGGTCAAGAATCACGCTTCTCATCTGTTCCACCGTCTCCCTGCTGCACGACTCATCGATCATTTTGCGCACGGCGTCTGCAAAAATGTCGTAGGACGCTTTTACAATAAAAATGCAGATCACCACGCTTGCCAGAGGGTCCAGAATTGGAAACCCCATCCTGGCTCCCAGAACACCGATAAGGCTGCCGACGGAAGATAGGGCGTCGGAGCGGTGGTGCCACGCATCCGCCATCAGAGCAGCAGAATCTATTTTCCTGGCTGCATTCCTCGTATACCAGTACATCCCCTCTTTGACGGCTATGGAGATCAGGGCGGCCGCCATGGCCAGGGCTCCAGGGATCACAAGTTTTCCCTGATCCCCCGCAAAAATCTTCTGAAGCCCGGCAGCTCCTATGAAAAGCCCCGTTATGCACAGCACTGCGCCCAGCAGGACCGCCGCCACACATTCCATCCGTTCGTGACCGTACTGATGTTTTTCATCTGCTTCCCTGGAAGCCAGGACAACCCCTGCCATGACAATGATCGTGCTGAACACGTCGGATGCGGAGTGGGCCGCATCCGAGATCATGGCGCCGGATCTTGCCGCAATGCCGGCAAATAATTTAAATGCTGACAGTACCAGGTTTACAAAAATACTGTTGACAGACACTTTCATGGCTATCCGTTCTTTTCTTTGCTGTCTCACCGGTCCCTACACCCTTCAAATCTGAGTACTTATAGAATATGCATATGCCTTTGAAATGTACTATAAAGATTCACCGTCCGGCCGGGCGTGCATATTATAAAAACAACTGAAACAGCAAAGGATTTTTCATATGACATTTTGTGATTCTTACCATCCGGCGGTCACAGATCCCCATCCCTATCCGCCTGTAAAAGCAGCCCGGCGGAACCCCCGGTATGCGGAAATGATACTGCCTGCACTGAGAGCCCAGTCCAGCGAACTGACTGCTGTCACCACATACATTTATCAAAACTGGATCTTCTTCAAAAAGTATTCCTCACTGGCCGATACTCTGATGAAAATAGCAAAGGTGGAAATGCACCACATGCAGATGCTCGGCACACTGGTCTCCCTTCTGGGCGGCGATCCGAGATTCGCCGAAGACCCCTGCCAATGCTGGAGTGGAGACGCCCCTGATTATACAAAGGATCTTCACCAGGCATTGAAAAGCAACATGGAAGCAGAAGAGGCGGCCGCCAGCTTTTATCTGGAGACTGCCTCTAAGATACAGGACCCGTTTGTCTGCGCCGTGCTAAACCGGATCGCCATGGATGAAAAAGTCCATGTACAGATCTTCCGGCATTATCTGAGTGTTCTTGGCTGCTGACATTTTCTGTCACAGCTTCAGTACCTCCAGGTCATCGGGCACATAGACAGTCCCTGAGTACAGCAGTTTCACTTCTCTTGTATACTGCTTCTTCCGGTTCTTTAAATCGGTATCCTCCGTATGGTAAAGCACCAGATTTCTGACTTTGAGTTTTTCGGCCAGATTCCCGGCATCCAACGCTGTGCTGTGGTGCTTTTCATATGGATGGAATATATCCCTCATGCCATATAAACAGAATGCCTCACAAAGCAGCCAGTCCGCTCCTTCCACATAAGGTCTGCAGATGCTGTTGTACGGTTCATCACCAAGACATGCCAGTGAAATGCCTTCCTCCAAATCTGCACGAAATCCAAATTGTTTTGCCTTCGTGGAATGTATGTCAAAAAAGCGGACGTGCATCCCTGAGATATCCATCTCTTCTCCGTCTTCTACTTCCTGTATCCGTATTTTACCGCCCAAAAACTTCAAAAATTTTTCTGCCAATGTGAGCCGGCAGATCTCTTTCAGGATCTTTGCGGCCTCCTCGTGGCAGTAGATGGTAAAATGCCCGTGATAAGCTTCCGAAAGCATCATGGACGCCGCTTTCCGGACGATCCAGACGGCGCCTAAGATATGGTCCGTGTGAGCATGGGTCAGGAACATACTGCGGATCTGTTCAAATGGAATCTGAGCTTCGTCAAGCCTTAAAAGGATTCCATTCCCTCCTCCTGCATCCACGAGGAAATATTCCTCGCCGTTGCGGATGGAAAAACATGTATTATAACATTTGGTAACCATTGCATGCCCGGTCCCGAGCATAATCAGTTCTGGCTTCATATGATCAATTCATTCCTTTTTCGTTCACTGCACTCTTTTTTCAGTTTCATAGATGCTGCAAGGAGCATCGGTCTGCTAATGCTCCTTGCATGTTCCGGACAAACGGCAATACACCGCATACAGGAGATGCACATTTTCTTCACTGTCTCTTCCGGATGCTCTGCAGGTATGGCGCCGGCCGGACAGAGACGGGCACAGAGACCGCATTTCTTACACTGTTTTCCGGCAGAAGGCTTCATGGGAACGCCATTGTACTCCCGGTACGGCCGGTTTCCTTTCACGGAAAGCTCTGAGACCCTTTCTGTATCTTCTGTCTGCTCTATCTTTTCCCGAATCTTCACCGCAAAGTCCGTGAGCTCACTCTTATCCCGGCTGTCCGGCCTTCCTTCTGCATATTGGCGCATAATGGAATGTTCCGCCCCTGCAGCCACGGCTGCCGCAGGAACAAATCCCTGCTCCTCTGCCAGGTCTTTCATCTCAAGAAGAGTATCGTCATAGTCCCGGTTTCCGAATGCGGTCAGAAGGATGATTGGTGTCTTTTGTCCCTTTAAGTTTCGAAACCGCTCTGCAGCCGGAGCCGGGACTCTTCCCCCGTAGGACGGAACTCCGAAGATCACCAGGTCCTGTGCTCCAAATTCGTGTACTTCCCCTTCCTTTGGTATTCTGGAAAGCTCGATCTCCTGATGAGTTTCTTCCCACGCTTCACCAATCAGTCTGACAATGCGTTCCGTGCTGTATGTAGGGCTGAAGAATACTTCCGTCACTTTTGATATTTCCATACTCAAAACCTCCTGTCTTCACTTTCTGCTATTATAACAGAAAACCTTCCCGTCTGACAGCTTTATCGGTTCCTTTTCTGATAATCTAAAACTCTCTCTTTATCTGAGCTCCTGATCTGATTTTTGATATACCGCACTCTGCCGTCCTCGGATTTTTTTAAGGTCACCTTATGGCGGAACAGGCAGTCCGTCCCCTTTTGTTTTAAAACAGCATCCACGGTGAGGATGATCCTTCCGTCTTTTTTATACTCTGCCCGGATCACCTCAGGAACCGGCATACTCTGGGGAATTAAGTTTCCGCACCTTAAAGGCTCCCACAGATAACGTGTTCCGTCTTCGCCTCTGTCTGCCAGTGCACGCATCTGTCTCTTTGAAAACGGAAGATATTTTTGCAGCAGAAGTTCAAATTCTTCTGACAGTATTCCTTTTGTCCCGTTGTCCCCGTCAAAATATCTGCCGGTCTCTATACGGTACAGATACTCATAGAGATCATTCATATAAAGTTTCCCCGGCTGTTTTTCATCCCAGTCGGTAAGAAACAGATTATTTCCTCTGTAACCCACCGGTTCAATATATCTCCTGCAAAATCTACGGTATTCTTTTGAGAGGGGACGGATGCGGATCATACTGTGGGTATCCATCTCCTCATTTTCTGTATGTTTGGTCTCCCAGATCAGCCATCCTTTCTTCGTCAGCCTCCAGGAGGATGCTTCCTCTTTTTTTACATAGGATACTGCCGGATTCCCCTGTTTGTTCCAGTCCAGATAGGCGTCTGTGAATTCCGCTTTCTTTCCTTTCGGCTTCAGTTCATATCTGTGTATTCCCCCTGATCTGGTGATACAGAAAAATACGGCGGAAGTCTTCCCACCCTTTCCGGCTTTCCGCAAAGCTTTCTCCACTGTCCGTCCATTCTGCATATCACAGTCATTTTCCATACACGCGGCAGAATATCCGCATGTTCCGAGCCGCTGAACAATTCTGTGGATCTCCCCTTTTCCCAGCACAGGATTCATGCCTTTCCCTTTGTCTGCGGATGCATAAATCGTCTGATAGCAGTCTGCCGCCGCAAAAAGTTCTTTTTTGATCTTCTCTGATATTTTTTCCGTTTTTTTATCTGGCTCTGTACTGCATGCGGAGAGGAATCCCAGACATCCCATCAGCAAAATCAACATCTTTTTTATTCTCATCTTTTTCGTCTCCTCCATAAAATCTTACATCCGTAAGACTTTAATGTCAAGTATAGCCGTGCGAGAGAAAAGCCATATTAAAAAGAAAACATTGTTTCTGAAAGGACGGTAAAAACTATGGATGCGATTGTTTATCACGGTGTAAAAGATGTGGGAGTAGAAAAGGTTCCGGACCCCAGGATTGAAAAGGAAGATGATATCATTGTCAAAGTGACCTCCACGGCTATCTGCGGCTCTGATCTCCATCTGATCCACGGCCGGCTGCCTGCCCTGAATCCCGGTTTTATTCTGGGGCATGAGACTATGGGCATTGTAGTGGAAACCGGAAAAGCAGTGACCAAAGTCAAAAAAGGCGACCGGGTCATTGTCCCGTTCCCGGTTGCCTGCGGACATTGTTTTTTCTGCGAACACGGCGAGTACAGCCAGTGCGATAACTCCAATCCAAACGGAGGTGCCGGCGGCCTGTTCGGGTACAGTGATGCCTTCGGCGGATATCCGGGAGGACAGGCACAGTATCTGCGGGTTCCTTACGCCAATGTAGGGCCTGTAAAAGTACCGGATGAGCTTGAGGATGAACAGGTCTTATTCCTGACTGACATCCTTCCCACCTCCAGATGGGCCGTGGATATCAGCGGGATGAAACCGGGAGATACCGTCGTAGTTTTAGGCTGCGGCCCAGTCGGCCTTTTGACAATCAAATGGGCCTTTTTACTGGGTGCAGAACGTGCCATTGCCGTGGACAGCGTAGACTACAGGCTGCGGCATGCGGCATCCTACGGTGCCGAGGTCATGAATCTTAAGGACTACGACAACACGGGAATGGAGATCAAAGAAAAAACCCACGGCGGCGCCGATGTTGTCATCGACTGCGTGGGTATGGACGGGAAAATGTCAGTTGTAGAAAAAGTGGAATCCGCCCTTAAACTCCAGGCCGGCTCCAAGTCTGCCATCGAGATCTCATCCGAAGCGGTGAGAAAATGCGGAACCGTGACAATAATCGGTGTCTACGGTGAAAGATACAATCTATTCCCTCTGGGCAACTTTTTTGACCGGAATATCACGCTGAGAATGGAACAGTGCCCTGCACAGAAATATGTGGACCCTATTCTTTCCCAATCCCAGACAGTTCCTTTGACGCCACCGATATCATCACACACCGCCTTCCTCTTAGTAAAGGGAAACACGCATACAAAATCTTCGACAAAAAATAGGACGAGTGCATCAAGGTCATCTTAAAACCCTAACTCTTATCTCCTTCATGGTAAACGATCTGACCGTCGATGACTGTATAGAGCGTCTTGGTAAGGGTACTCACCGGATTGTCGGAAAATACTGCGAGATCCGCATCCTTCCCGGGTTTCAGGCTTCCGACCCGGTCATCCACACGGCAGTTCTTTTATTACCTTTCCTTTCGTCTGCACATAGCCGTGTTCTATAGTTTCTCCTTCCATAGGAAGGATTTTCCCGTTTAAGATCAGCATCGTTTTATTCCTCCTCTAATCAATAATTTTTTCTTTTTTTGGCATACTGATTATTATACCAAGTGTTATCAGATATAAAGGAGATAAGGATTATGCCAAAAAAAATTATTGTCATCGGTGCGAATCATGCAGGTACCGCAGCGCTGAATACGATACTCGACAATTATAAGGATGTGGACGTCACCGCCTTTGACGCCAATTCCAATATCAGTTTCTTAGGCTGCGGGATGGCTCTCTGGATCGGGGGACAGATTTCCGGGCCTGACGGGCTGTTTTATTCCAGCAAAGAAATCCTGGAAGGGAAGGGCGCAAAGATCTATATGGAGACCTCGGTCAATTCCGTAGATTTTGACAACAAGGTCGTCTATACGAAAGATGCTGCCGGCAAAGACTGTGAGTACCCTTACGACAAGCTAATTCTTGCCACAGGCTCTACTCCGGTAGGCCCCCAGCTTCCGGGCATGAGTCTTGAAAATGTCCAGTTTGTAAAGCTCTATCAGAATGCGGCAGAAGTCATTGAAAAGCTTGAGGATACATCCATCAAGAAAGTCGCCGTAGTGGGAGCCGGATATATCGGCGTGGAACTTGCCGAGGCTTTTCAGAGAAACGGCAGAGAAGTCACTTTAATTGACTGCGCAGACACCTGTCTCTCCGCCTACTATGACGATATATTCTGCAAACGCATGGAAAAGCAGCTGTCTGACCACGGAATCCGCCTTGCATTTGGAGAGAAAGTAAAACAGCTGGAAGGAAACGGGAAAGTCGATAAAATAGTCACAGACCAAAACACCTACGACGCCGACATGGTCATATTCTGTGTAGGATTCCGCCCCAACACAAAACTCGGAAACGGCCAGCTTAAGCAGTTCCACAACAACGGAGCCTATCTTACGGATCTCATGCAGCAGACCAGCCGTCCGGACGTCTATGCCGTGGGTGACTGTGCCACCGTTTACAATAATGCCATCGAGGATACGGATTATATCGCACTGGCCACCAATGCGGTCCGTTCCGGGATCATTGCCGCCCACAACGCCTGCGGTACAGAGCTGAAATCCCCGGGGGTACAGGGTTCTAACGGGATCAGCATCTGGGGCTTAAACATGGTAAGCACCGGGCTTTCCCTGGAGCGAACAAAAAAACTCGGTTTTGATGCCGCCGCCACAGATTATGAGGACTGGCAGAAAGCCGGGTTTATGGAGAAGGACAACTATAAGGTCGTGATCCGCATCGTTTATGACAAAAAGACCCGACGAATCCTCGGTGCACAGCTTTGTTCCGACTATGATATCTCCATGGCGATCCACCTGTTTTCTATGGCCATCCAGGAAAAAGTCACCATTGATAAGTTAAAACTGTTCGACCTGTTTTTCCTTCCGCATTTTAATCAGCCGTACAATTATATCACTATGGCCGCACTGAATGCAGAATAGGAGTGATTCATATGCCGGAAGTAAAAAAATTAACATCATTCCATGAACTCTACAAAGAATTGCTTCAAAAACAAATGAAAAATGAAGATATCAGCGAGGCTGACTATGATCCTCATCAGCTTGACTGCCTTTTAAATCCGGACCAGTATGCCCCGGTCATCCACACGGAATCATGTGAGAGCTGTGCCTATGACAGGGCATGCAAAAACAGCTGTATTTTTGACGCCATAGAAGAGGTTGACGGAAAGCTGGCTATCGATCCGGATAAATGCAGCGGATGCGGTGTCTGTATTGAGTCATGCAGGCTGGATAAGCTGGCAGAGAGCAAGGATATCTTCCCCGTGTTAAAAGAAGTGCGCAGTAAAGAAAAAGATGTTTATGCCCTGATCGCCCCTGCTTTCGTAGGCCAGTATGAAAATGCTTCCCCAGGACAGCTGAGAAGTGCACTGAAAGCCGCCGGATTCAAAGGAATGGTGGAAGTAGCGGTCTTTGCAGACATTCTGACTCTGAAGGAGGCTCTGGAATTTGACAAGCATATCAATTCAAGAGATGATTTCCAACTCACCAGCTGCTGCTGTCCGGTCTGGATCGCCATGATCCGCAAAATCTACCATGAACTGATCCCCCACGTGCCGGGAGCAGTCTCCCCGATGATCGCGGCAGGGCGGGCGGTAAAGCATATTCATCCCGATGCGGTTACAGTATTCATCGGCCCGTGTATCGCAAAAAAGAAAGAAGCCAGGGAACCGGACATTGCAGATGCAGTGGACTATGTACTGACATTTCAGGAAGTACAGGATATTTTCGACGCGGCCGAGATACGGCCGGAAGAACTTGCCGACAACGACAGGGAACATTCCTCCAGGGCGGGCAGGATCTATGCCCACACCGGCGGCGTCAGCGAGGCCGTAAGGTCTACTGTGGAAAAACTCAGTCCGGGAAGGGAAGTTCCGGTCCGTGCACAGCAGGCAGACGGCGTCCCTGCATGCAAGGCCATGATCGAACAGATCCAAAAGGGCGAGACAGACGCCAACTTTTTCGAGGGAATGGCATGCAGAGGCGGATGTGTCGGCGGGCCTAAAATCATCATTGATAAGGACAAGGGAAAAAGAAATGTAGAGACCTACGGAAAAGAAGCACCATATAAAACACCCCTTGACAATCCGTATGTGATGGAACTTCTCCACCGCCTTGGTTTTAAAAATATGGAGGAGTTTGTGGAAAAGAGCGACATGTTTACCAGAGATTTTGCAAATAGTTAAAAATACAAAAAATATATATTTCCCATTAAAAATGCATCCGTTACAGAAAAATGAAATCTGTAACAGATGCATTTTTTATTTATTCCAAACTTGTTTCTTTCATTATTATGCCAGGAATCCAAAGTATACAATTACCACGATACCAAGCAGGATCCGGTAAACTCCAAAGACCTTAAAGTCATGTTTTCGGATGTAACTTAGCAGCAGACGGATTGCCAGGATGGACACTAAGAAGGAAACCACGGTTCCCACAGTCAGAAGAAGCCATTCACTGCCTGAAAACATTCCTACCTTCAGAAAATATTTGATCAGTTTCAGACCGCTGGCCCCGGCCATGACCGGAACTGCCAGGAAAAATGAAAATTCACTGGCAACATAACGGGAGCAGCCCAATAACACGGCTCCCAGGATCGTTGCACCGCTCCTGGATGTCCCCGGAATTGCCGCAAGTACCTGAAAACATCCAATAAAAAACGCCGCTTTATAAGTCAGATCCTCCAGTGACCGCATGGATGGACGCCTGTTTCTGCTCTCAATGACAATGAATGCAATACCGTACAAGATCAAAGTTGCCGCTATTACATAGACACCCGATAGATAATCTTCCAATATCATATCCAGCGGAAGCCCTACGATAATAATCGGTATGCACCCTACGATGACCTTTTTCCAAAGGTTATACGTATCCCGTTTTTCTCTTCTGCTCTTTTGCGGAGAAAATGGATTCAGTTTGTGAAAAAACAGAACCAGAACCGCCAGAATAGACCCGAACTGGATGACTACTTTGAATACTTCAAAAAACTCCGGGCTTGAAGCCATTGGCCATATGTTGTCAAACAGAATGAGATGGCCCGTACTGCTGATCGGAAGCCACTCTGTGATTCCCTGGATAATACCGAGCACAATCGACTTTACGATTTCTATTACATTCATAATTTATCTCCCTTACATGTTTTTGTTTATTATATTTCACTTCAGGAAGAATTTCAACTTACAATACCGTCATTTATTATCCAGCGGCTGAATGAGATATTTATGACTGATATCCTGTACTCCCTGCCCCACGAAATCATTAATGCCGCACCAGGGTTCGATACGCAGATATTTTGCTGAATCAATGGAGGAAGGCATGGTCCAGACTGCCGCTGCCGGAAATCCCGGGTGGGCTCCAATAGAATAGTACATGATATTTGTTCCCGCATTCAGAATTTTCCATGTGTGGCTTGTAAATTCGCACTCAAAAGCCACATCGAAGATCGTGCGGCTCCGATCCCTGAGCTTTTCCGCTGTCTTCGCAAGACACCTTAATTTCAGATATTCATATACATTCTTGCGGACCAGCCGGCAAAACAGTCTCTGATAATAATATTTAGACAAATGTGCCTCATCTGCCAGGAGCTCTACCGCGATCTCCTTCCCAAAGTGTTCCTCAATATAATCCAGCGTTTTTTATATTGCTTCCCAAGCCTACATATTCTTCCTCCTAATTCTTTGTGATATAAAACAATTCTAACGGATTCTCAAATTCTACGCTTGCCGTGAAATGCTCTCTTTTTAGAATTTCATTGGTCCGAAAGAATACGTCCTGCCGCCCCGCTGTGCCCGCAGTCGGCCAGCTGCTCATCGGGAAGCGTACACACTCTCCGCTCCTTTTCCACCAGCCTGCTTACAAACTCCGTGGACGGGGCCTTCAGAAGTTCCTCAGGCGCGGCATACTGCTCGATCTTTCCCTTGTCCATGACCAGCACTTTTGTTCCAAGCTTCAGCGCTTCCGAGATGTCATGAGTCACAAACATGACCGTAATTCCGGTTTTCTTATAGATCTGTCTAAGTTCTGCCTGGAGCTGTCCCCTCGTGATCTCATCCACGGCTCCGAACGGCTCGTCCATCAAAAGAATGTCCGGCGAAGCAGCCAAAGCCCTTGCAATTCCGACTCTCTGCTGCTGTCCCCCGGAAAGCTCTGAAGGATATCTTTCTTTCATATCCTCCTCAAGGCCCACGATGCCCATCCACTTCTCCACCGCTTTTATTGTCCGTTCCTTATCCTTTTTGTTGAGTAGGTCAGGAACATAGGAGATATTTTCTTCCACCGTCATATGGGGAAACAAAACGCTTCCCTGGATGGCATAGCCGATATTTCTTCTCAGGCTGATTAAATCCATCTCTGAAATATCTCTGCCTTCCACAAAGATACTGCCGCCGTCGGGGATTACCAGGCCGTTTACCATTTTCAGCACCGTCGTCTTTCCGCAGCCGGAGGACCCTATAACCGTCACAAATTCACCCCGCTCAACCGTCAGGTCAAAACCTTCTATGACTGTCTTTTCACCGAATATTTTTTTAATCTGCTTAAATTCAATCGCCGTACTCATTTGGTCCTCCTCACTCCATCAGCCCTTTGCTTTTAAGAAAATCCATAGCCGCTTCCTTAGGTTCTTTCTCCTTCGTCTCCACCTCATAATTGATCTTTGCCATCACATTGTCAGAAAGGATTCCGTCAAGCTTTTGGAGGACAGCTTTCAGTTCCGGATGTTCTTTTAGTACCTCATCCCTCACTACATTTCCGCAGGAGTAAGAAGGATAGAAATTCTTGTCGTCTTTCAGAATGGTCACATCAGAAACGCTCAGCTGGCCGTCGGTCGTGAAAATGTTCATCACATCAATCTTCTTTTGTCCGATAGCTTTATATTTCAGGCCGATATCCATGTCCATAGTATTTTTAAAATTCAGCCCGTAGGTCTTGCACAGAGCGTCGTAGCCGTCATCCCGCTCGAAGAAATCATACTCGGCCCCAAAAGTCAGCTGTCCCGCCGCCCTCTTTAAATCCGAATAAGTCCTGAGGTTATATTTCTCGGCAATCTCCCGGCGCACAGCCAATCCGTAGGTATTGTTAAATCCGTACATTCCAAGCCACTGCATCCCGCATTTGTCTTCATAGCCGGCTTTCAGCTGTCCGAACATATCCTCTGTATAAAGGCTGCTCTTTTTCAGTACCATATTCCATCCGGTTCCCGTGTACTCCGGATAAATGTCGAACTCCCCTTTTTCCATGGCCGGCTGGATGTTGGAGGTTCCGCCGCCTACTCCCTGGGTCAGTTCTGCGTTGAGCCCCGTATCCTGCTCAATGAGAAGGCACAGCATCTCCCCCAGGACATACTGTTCCGTCATCGGTTTGGTCGCGATGTGAATGGTGTCCTTCTTTGCCTGCCCGAAAAAGGTTCCGGCTGCAAGGACTGCCGCTGCCAAAAGCGTAAGGAGCAATAAATTCCTGTTTACCTTTTTGGCTCGCCTGCCCCTTGCTCTCATCCTTTGTTCTGCAAATCCAAGAACGAAATCCATGACCAATGCCAGGAGGGCGATCAAAAGGCTTCCCGCCATGGTCATTGCCGAATTGTTGGTCGTAATGCCCCGGTAGATGGCAACGCCCAGTCCTCCTGCCCCGATAAACGATGCAATACCGGCAAGAGCAATGGTCATGGTGACCATATTTCTTATTCCGGACATGATGACCGGCATCGCAAGGGGAAGTTTGATCTTAAATAAAATCTGCGCCCTGGTACTGCCCATCCCTTTGGCAGCCTCAAGGATTCCTTCGTCAATGTTGATCATTCCCGTATGAGTATTTCTCACCATCGGGAGCAGAGCGTACACCGTCAGTGCGATCACCGCAGTAGCATTTCCGATTCCGGAAAACGGGATCAGGAATCCCAGCATGGAGATCGACGGAATAGTATAGAGAAAGTTAATCAGTCCAAGCGCCGGTTTTGCATACCTCTGATACTCACTGATCAGGATACCGACGATGCCTCCAAATATAATAGCAATAAAAATAGCAATCAGAGAAATTTCAAGATGCTCTAAAGCCAAACTCATGAAAAATCCGCTCCGCTGTGTTAATACGGTCCACATTTGATGCAGCATAGACTATCCATCCTTCCTTTGAATTGCGTCTGCGGGGCACTGTTCCCCACAAAGTCCGCAGTGCAGGCAGTGTTCCCGCTGTATTATATACGGCATTCCTTCACTAATGCATTTCTGGGGACATACGTCCCTGCACGTCCCGCAGCCGATACATGCTTCTGTGATCAAAAAACCTCCGAGATATAACGGCTTTCCCCAGGATACACATCGTTCATCATCGGGTTCTCCTCAAAAACGCGGTCAATCCACATCTTTTGATCCGAAAGCTTTTTCACCGGGCCGGAAAGCCTCACCATCTGAAATTCTTTGTTCATCCCTGTGATAGTCGTATATTCATTTGCTATCAGCTGTCGGTAAAAGTCTTTCCCTCTTTCCGTACAAAAATACAGCTTTTCTCCCTCTGCGATCATGACATCGATAATGCGCACCTGGGGATGTCCTTCTTCATCTACCGTTGCAAACGCCGCATCTTTGATCTCTCTTAATAATTTAATACACGCTTCTGCTGTCATCCCTTTATCCTCCTTTGTGAATGCTTAGATTCTAATTTCATGATAATTCCCCGTTCTCCAAACGTAAAGTACGCACAAAAAAGTAGGATGGTTACCGCCAGGAAATCTGGTATCTTTCGGATACCGTAAAATTCGGAAAGGAGCGGCTAACTCTGATTAACCGCTCCTCACTATTCTTCACTGATGATTTCAGCTTTAAAGACATTAATCGTATCCGCGTCCGGACAACAGAACACCGCCGTTCCCTCCGGCTGACCCGGAATGGTTCCGCCATATCTTAAAATATCAACGTACGGAAACGCCACATGCATAGCCATCGGACAAAGCTGTCCCCTCTCCGTATCAAAATCAAAACTGTCTCCGGCCTTATGTCCCCGGTGACAACCGTGATCCCCTTTTCTTTCGATCAGTGTAAGTTTAATCTTCGGACGTCTCAAAATTCAGCACCTCCAGATTTTTCTCGATCGGTATTCCCTTAAACTTATCGGCTGTCTCTCTGTTGAGCAGGATCAGCTCTCTGACGGCGGTCATGGCCCGCTCGGCCGCTTTGTCAAGCTGTGTTCCGTTCAGTACCTGACTTGCCAGAACAGCCGAGAAAATATCTCCGGTTCCCGGAAAACGCACCGGAATCTGTTCAAATGGAAGCTCAGACACCGTATCCGTCTGATGGTCATAGATCAAAACAAAATCTCCGGCCTCCGTCTTTACACTCGTGATGACGATAGATTTTGCACCAAGCTTTCTGAGTTTTTTGAGAAGCTCTCTGCTCTCTCCTTCTGTGATGACTTCCTTTCCCTGATACATGTCCGCTAAAAAGCTTGCTTCCGTCAGGTTCGGCACGATCACATCGGCCAGGGAGCACAGATCTCTCATATAACCTACGGTTTTTCCTTCAATTCCGTTGTAAAGCTTCCCTTCATCTCCCATAATGGGATCTACAAAAATCCATGTTCCATTCTCTTTCTGATCTCTCAGATAGTCTGAGATCAGTTTTACCTGCTCTTCAGATGCGATAAACCCCGTGCAGACAGCGTCAAAAGAAAATCCCAGCTCCTCCCAGACTTTCATCGTCTTCCTCATATACTCTGTGGTCTCTAATATCTCAAACTTTCCATAGTCGAGAGTGTTTGAGACGAGTGCAGTGGGCAGGTTATATAAATTAAGTCCCGCATGGGTCATGACCGGCAGCATGGCAGACAGTGCCACTTTGCCGTAACCGGCCAGATCATTGATCAACAGTATTTGGTCTTTCATGTCATTCCTCATCTTTCTCTACTCTATATTTTTTTCCAAAATTCTTATGAGGCGCTTGTAGTCAATCGGTTTTGAGACATGATCATTCATGCCTGCTGCCAGTGCTTTAGCCATGTCCTCTGCAAAGGCATTGGCTGTCAGAGTGATCACCGGAACCGTAAGAGCCTGGGGATGTGTGCTGCTCCGGATCTCTTTTGCAGCGGTGTATCCGTCCATGACCGGCATCTGCAGATCCATAAGGACTGCCTGATAATGTCCCGGCTCAGACGCCAGGAACTTGTCGAGAGCCTCCTTTCCGTTCTCTGCATTTTCAACCACGAATCCCACTTCAGTGAGTATCGTCTCCGCAATCTCCATATTAAGTTCATTATCTTCTACCAGCAGAAGCCGTTTGCCCCTGAGTCTGTCCGAACACCGGGAATCAGCCCCTGGCACACCTTGTATTTTAAATCCCGCCATCCTGTGCTCCGTAACCTGATCCGAATCGGCGATCTTCAAATTCAGAGTGACGATAAAGCGGCTTCCCTGACCCTTCCGGCTTTCTGCCTGGCATTATTTAGCATAACACGGTTTATTCTCTGTGCCCATTTGCTTATAACAAAACTCAGATGATTTTCACTCCTAAGAAACGCACCAGATCCATAGCCTGCATCGGGCCGATCTTCAGCCCGCGCAGTTCCCGAAAAGTATCGGATATCATGATTCCCTCGATGTTGCTGTCCGATAAGTCGATGCCTTCCAGCTGCGTCTTAAAAAAATCGACTCGGGAAAGGTTCACTTTTTCAAACCGGATTTTTTTAAACTTTACTTCCGCAAAAAACGCTTCACTGAAATCAACTCCTTTAAGTCTGCAGCCGTCCCAGAGCGTGCCTTCATAGTTGGCATAGTGATAACATCCTTCTTCAACCATTGTTGTGCGGAACGTGCTCTGACTGAAGTCTCCTCCGTCACCTTTGCATCCCCATATTTCCGTTTCTTTTAAATAGCAGGATTGAAATCTGCAGTTAGAGAAATCACAGTTCAGGAATTTTACATTGTAGAACATAGAACCGCTGAAATCACATGATACAAACCTGCATTTTTTGAAACAAACATGATTAAATTCTACCTTTACAGGCATTTCCAGACACAGTATCTCACCTTCATATTTTTTTTGTATCAGCGGCTCTTCCTCGGCCGCCGCCTTTATCACATCGTCTTCCAGCATTCCGCACCTCCTTTTGTCAATCCTTTTCCGCCGCCACGATCAGCATCATAGGACGGCGCAATCCATTGGCTGATCTTTTCTGCCAACGCTTCAAAATCCTTCACGTAATGGAATGCAAGTGAGCTGATGACCACATCAAAAGATTCCTTTGGAAAGTCCAGATCTTCCATGGCATATCTTCGGTACCGGATCTTTTCATGGCTGTTCCTTTCTCCTGCAGTCTCTAACATTTTGCTGAAATATCAATGCCTGTCACAGATTCAGCCCCCTTCTGGGGCCCGTAGACCGCACTGCATCCATGATACCCGCACAGAGGATTGGTCACGTCATATGCCATCTCAAACTTACATTCACTTAATTCCGGAAGCACGCAGGTGTCCGTAATCCTCTCAAGCTCAGCGAGTCCTCTGGCTCCAAAAGGAACCTGCTTACCCCCGGCATTCAGGAATCCGTATCCCAAAGCCTGAAGCATCCCAATCCCGCCGTCATTGGTTGCACTTCTGCCAATTCCAATGATAAATTTTCGGCAGCCTTTCTGCACAGCATCCCGGATGACTTCTCCAACTCCATAAGTTGTTGTGTACATCGGATTTCTGTCTTTTTCAGAAATCAGCGTTATACCGGCTGCACCAGACATTTCAATAACAGCTGTGCCGCTTTTTTCAATCATACCATAACCCAGAACACCCTGCCTTTGATCTCATGACACCCCCTGCAGTCGGCCGGATAATATTCTCATTCAATACATACGGTGCCGCAGCAGCTCATCTTTTTTTCCACAAGTGCTTTCACCTTCCCCCGTTTGCGTTATGTGCGTATCTTATGTTGACATTCGCTGCATTCTGCATCATGCAGGGAAATAATACCGCCGCAGTTCGGGCATTTGTATTTTCTCCGATGCTTTTCTAACAAGACTTCCATGCCATGCTCTTTCACATCATTGCTGTTTTCAAGCAGGCTTGCATGATACCGGGAGTTATAGCTTTTTTCCAATGATTTTATCTGCTTACATGGAAAATCAGCACACTCATAACAATAGGTGATATTTTTTCCGGCGGTACAGTCTTTGATCCTGCATTTCCGGCAGTGTTCCGGTTTTCCCCGGTCACTGTTCAGACATCCGGCACAAGGTTTTTTATGATAACAATGTTTGTAACAAACCATGCAGTTCATCCCACAGGGTGCAAACATGTCTGCTTCAATCTTCTCCGGCATTCTCATCTTCCAGCCTCCTTATGTTTCTTTTCCTTCCAGGAATCCGGCAATAACCTCTGCCGCCTTCTCGGCACAGGAGAGAATTGCGGGATGTACCCCTTCCGGGAAAATACATACTTCTGCATTGGTTTCTTTGGTTATTGCACGATATTCATCCTGAAAATCTGATCTGCACATGTCATCTCCCTTGCTGCCCATCAGCAGGAGAGGATTATTTAGCGCGCTCAGCGGCTTTGTAAATAAGGGCAGCTTCTCTTTGGCACACTGTACCATCGCACTTGTATCCATATCCACGATGCGTTCCCAGTCTTCCCCCTGGCACCACTCGTAAAATGCTGTCCCCATTTCGTCCTTCTTGGCATCTGCCCGCTCCTTAAGCAGATTCTCTGCAAAGTCGTCTGCCAGAGTACGTCCGTCAAAACTGTCCGCCACTACCTTGTCCACCAGATCGGGGCGTTCCAAGGCTGCATTGACTGCCGCCCATGCACCGCCGCTGGTTCCCACAAGGTTTACCTTTCCAAGATCCAGATGCTCAAGCAGAGCTATAGTCTGTCTTGCCTCTTCCATCCAGAGTTCCGCCGGAAATGCTTCCAGCCTGTCTGATTTCCCATGGCCCAAAAAATCAATAAGAATTACATGAAACTTATCTTCATATAAAGGCAGTATAAATTCAAACATCCTGGAAGATGCTGTGTTCCCGTGCAATAACACTACGGGTTTTCCGCTTCCTGTTTCTTTGTAATAAATCTTTTTTGACTGATAATTAAAATATGACATCCTTTGCCTCCTGACCGTTTCTTTGTTTACGCCTCTTATCGATCAGCAAGGCTATGGAAACACCAACGCCCTGCTGTCAGTGCTTCATCATCCAAATTCCCATAATCTCAACCTCCATTCTATGTATATGTTCAGTATAACATAGAACTGTACAGATTCCATTCAATTTTTTGTCATCCTTCATCTTGACATTTCTTCTTTCTTGAAGCATGATTTGATTAATATGATCTGTAATACATTTTTGAGGTTGCACATATGAAAAAGATTTTAGATGAGCGTTTAATTTATGAAATCCTCTCTGTAGTGGAAGAAATTCCCCTGGGGAAGGTTGCGACTTACGGCCAGATTGCCCGTCTGATCGGCAAAGAAAAAAACGCAAGACTTGTGGGCAGGGTCCTTGGCATGGCAGAGTACTACGGCAGTTATCCCTGCCACCGTGTGGTCAATCACGCCGGAAGACTGGTCCCGGGCTGGCATCAACAGAGACAGCTTTTGCAGGAAGAAGGGGCTGTGTTTAAAGATGAAGTCCATGTGGATTTGAAAGTTTGTCAGTGGAATGAATAGTCGAAGTCTTTCAAATCAGACATCTGTTATAATATATAATTTCTTAAAAAACTTTTGAGAAAATGCAAAATTCGCCCGACCGCAAAACGCAATCGGGCGCAAGTGAAATATAAACAGCATTATAATGATGTGTGTATTCTTCTATAAAGCCGGAATATCCCGTGGCGGGGGCGGGCTTTTTTTGATAAAAAGTTTGTCTTAATCGTCCTCGTAATCTTTCGGACGATTGTTAGAATTTTTCTTTTGATTATACTTCTTCATAATTACGATTTTGAGAAGCCCAACCGCAATCAAAACACCAATTAGTATCAGCCACCAATACCAAGCCATATGTATCACCCCCTAACCAGCTAATTTTTTTAATAACTTGCTTGCCAAAACATAAAACCATACAGAAGCAACCAGTAAGGCAATCAGCAGATTTATATAACCATTGCTCTGCATTGCTTTCCCTACCCAAAAAGAGGGCAGAAAACCAACGACATATTGAACCATTCCTTTTATGAAAAAAGGAGCTGGAATGCCTAACAGTGTAAGCGCGGAAAGTTTTGTTACAGCCATGCCCTCTAATTTGTTAGTTGATAATGTTATAATCATTAAAGAAACAATAATTGCCTGTATGGAGCCGAGAAACGCTAAACCAATCGTCATTCCAACAGATAGTTTTTCCAATGAGAAAAACAAAAGTACGATAAAAGTAATGACAGCCGAGATAACCGCGGGCACTCCCAACCTTGTAAAGAGATACCCCGACTTACCAAGAGGGGTAATCGAAAAGTACCGTGACACTTTATCATCGATTTCCTCTAATGTAATCATTGCAAATGCAAAGCAGAGTAATACAGGAGCCATGATAGAAAGTAGTAAATCAAAAATCGGATAGTATGCTTGCAAAGAAAAATCTGTTATTCTTTCAAGAAAGGGAATACCGAATTTAATCAAAGCTCCCATGACAAAAGGCGTAAAACAAGCTGCAAACATCATAGGGTCGCTCTTGATTTGTCTAAATACCTGTATGGTACTGGATAATATCCTTTTCATAGCTTTACACCTCCTAAACTTTTCCACATATGCTTAACTGTATGTCGCGCAACTATGTAGAGGATAATCAACGTAGCAATTACAAGTACCATATCAAACGATAGTAAAATGCTTTTTCCAGTTATAAGGTTCATGCAAGCTGTGAACGGAAAAAAGCGGAATATATCTGGTAACTTTACAAACAGACCAACGATAGGTGGAACAAAGCAAACAATTTCTATCGGCATAATCACAATGAGAAATTGGTTCAAGTTTGAAATTTTTGTAGCCGCAATAATTCCAAGCATAGTAAAGATTGCTGATGTCAAGGCTGTTCCAACTGCGATACTAAGTAACTGATTGCTACCGGAAACTAATCCTAATATCATTGCAATTACCGTAGATATGGCAATCAACGCAACTGTTTTTGAAAGTATATATTCGGACATTTTTACGGGAGACACTACAATAGCATTTAATACCTTTTGACTTTTTTCCAAAAGGACAATCGCTCCCATAAAAAACAATCCCATTGCTGCCGGGTCAGAGTATATCATGATAGAAGCAATATCCGTTTTCCAATGTCCCGGCAAAGAGGCAATCCCACACACATATAAAACTGTTAATATAAAGTAGATAAAATAGAAACCATATTTCCATTGGAAATGTATATCACTACAAATTAAACGTCCCAATCTCATTGAAGTGTCCTCCCTGTAATATCAACAAAAATATCATTTAATGTAGGCTCACTACTATGAATAGAAAGCAAACGGTTTTCGGAAATTAAACTTTTTAACAACTTATCTTCTGTGGTTCTATCAAGCAGACATTCTCCGGTTTTCTCGCCTTTATCATAGTAGGTATATTGTATTTTGGCAGCTCCCCTTGACATAATCAAATTATGCGGGCTATCCAATGCACTGACTTTTCCGGCAACGATAAAGGCTACTTGGTCACATAGCTCTGTTGCGTCAAACATATTGTGAGTAGTAATGATAATCGTTTTTCCGCGTTTCTTTTCCGCAAGAATAATGTCTTTCATTAAACGATTATTTGTAGGGTCAAGACCGCTTGTAGGTTCATCAAGGAATAATATATCAGGGTCATGGACTAACGCTTTAATGAAATTCAAGCGAGAACGCATACCTTTGGAAAAGTCAGCAACTTTTTTGTCCCCGTCATTTTCCAAGCCTACCATATGCAATAATTCATCAATAGACCGAGGTTGCTTTTCATATAGAGAAGCAAAATAGGCGAGATTTTGTCGTGCTGTGAATTTCTCATAGCAGGTTGAAAATTCAAAGTCTACTCCAATATTTTCATAAAACCGATTTGTGCGTTCCTTTATTTCAATACCTGAAACTTTTACACTGCCTTTATATTTTGTGTTAAGCCCAGTCAATACTTTTTGTATGGTTGACTTTCCGGCTCCAGAGGGTCCTAAAAAGCCGAAAATTTCTCCTCTCCCAACATGGAAACTTACATTCTCAACAAACGGTTTGTCAGTATAGCTAAAATACAGTTTTTTTACATCAATCATTATTCTTTCCTCCTTTAACTTTATGACGTTTACAGATATATAGTCATATAAACTGTAAAAAATTTGTTTGGCTACCTGCCTGTCAAATAACCAAACAAAATTGTTACTCTGCTACTACTTGCTGAATAATACCATTCACTAAAAGATTTTGTATCATATTCAGTTCTTCGTCCTCTTTGAATTGTTCCAAACAGGATAAAACAGAATACAGGGATTTTATGATAACTGTATGCGGAACCAAAAATACAACCCCTAAATCTTCCAGTATCTCCAATATACGAATATCACTGTACATATGATTTTCAAAAATATCTGACGATATTTTTCTTTGCAGATAGTCCATTAAA
Organism: Anaerostipes faecis; assembly: GCF_910574135.1. Lineage (NCBI taxonomy): Bacteria > Bacillati > Bacillota > Clostridia > Lachnospirales > Lachnospiraceae > Anaerostipes > Anaerostipes faecis. Next base: position 78,542 of record NZ_CAJSYK010000015.1, read on the forward strand.
GATAAATCAATCTGTGAAAGAATAGGCGAAGTAATCACCCCCGTTAAACTTAGCATAATAACGTCCTTTGCTAAATCTCTATGGTTCTTATACTTTTTCTTTTTAATGGTTGTTTCTATACTTGTAAATAACTCTTTTTGTAAGCGAAAATTGATTTCAACATATAGGTGTTCTTTACTGGGATAAAAAGAATAGAAAGACCCCTTTGATATGTTTACAGCGGCTACTAAATCATCAACCGTTACTTTTTTCAAACCGTGTAATGCAAACAGCTTTTCTCCTTCTATCAAAAGTTTACTGCTAATGATCTCTTTCTCTTGTTCTGTAAATCGTGGCAATTCTCATAACCTCCTTATGACTAAATCATTAGTATCATCATGAAAAGTATAGCATTTGCTGCTCATATTATCAATATGCTATCCTAGATATTTATGCAATGTAGGTTCCAATGCGTTTATCGTCGTGTCCGTATCCTCATTAAAAATCATGTGACGATTAAGTTCTAAAGTAAGTAATTCCTTTTGCGGCGCATGGATTAAATCAAATACTTTGTTGGTATAATCAAAGCTAAAAAGCGGGTCGCCTTTGGCTGTAATTAAAATAACTGGACATTGTATTGAGCCGTTCTCCAAGCACGATAAGTCAGCATTAAATAAACTGGCGACAAATCTTAAAGGATAATATGGTAAAAGCATAGGGTCGTTTAAGCAATCTTGTTTTGCCTGTTCGCTATAAAATACTTTGTCATAGTCTAAATAAGCGTCTCCCGGAACCTTGTAGTTAGGCAACAACTTTCCGCCCACACGAAAGCCCCACTGTATCAGCCCCATAAAACGGTGTGTCCATGCAGGATACTTTGTTAAGCTCATAGTTTCTTTTAGTGTAGTCAGCATGATATTATGTGGAAAAACGGCTTTTAATCTTGTATCCCTACCCGCCGCCATTGCTGCTAAAATCCCGCCTTGACTGGAACCCATGACGGCTATGTTAGCTCCGAAATTTTCTATTCCGTAAGTTGTTGCGTCATATACATTATACAGCAAATCTTCCATTGTATAATTTTGTTTGATTTTAGGGCTTTTCCCGTGTGAAAGATAATGAACACCTATTATATTAAATCCTCTTGCACCCAATCCACATAGAAAATTCTCATACATGAGAGGGTGCGACATAGTACCCGGCAAAAAAACAATGGTAGGACTGCCTCTTTCTGTATACCAGATAGAAAGGGTTATCGGAACATTATTTGAAGATATGCTAACTTCTTTATACATACCTCATACCTCCATTATGACTGATTTGATTTTATAGTCATATTATATCTTATTGCAAGCAGGAAGTCAACAGCATTTCATCATAAGAAGCTCGCACATTATCACAATTCCAGCCTAAATGAACACTTAATCTCTGCCAGACAACTAACTGTCTTAAAAGGTAGGCGTGCTTGCTACTAAGCCCTGTGTGGTTTTTTGCATACTGTTTTACATATTCAATGGATAACGCAACGTCGGCAATCTGGTCAGCACTCATGCGGTCGCTTGCATTAGAACGTATTTTATAACCGTTTTTGAAAGCCTGTTGATGTCGATACAATAAGCGTCCTCGACTTTCATGTATCCCTCGTTAAAGGTTTCAGTAATAGAGCCGTCATTATTGACACGCTCTACGATATCAACACGCTCGGCAGACTCCGTCCAGTATTGCTTTTCCGACGCATGAACGGGTGTACTCGGCAAAGTGGTAACGACAGTTGCAAGAGCTAAGAAGCCCGTACATAATCGTTTCAATATCTTTTTCATAATTTTTAGTTCTCCTTTCATTTGGGTAAAAAAATAGACGCTCATTTCTGAACGCCCTACAATCGAGTAGGGGAGATTAAATCTCCCCTCTCACACCACCGTACATGCCGTTCGGCATACGGCGGTTCAACATAACTTCAAAGCATGACGTTCCATGTAATAATCGTAGCAACTCACAAGCCCTGCCTGTTTCAGCTTTTCTTTTGAGATT
>NZ_CAJSYK010000016.1:0-75908 GCF_910574135.1 Anaerostipes faecis
CAATCGGCTTCGCCGCAAATTTTGAGCGATTTGTCAAGTGTTTTTAAAAAAAGTGGGTGATTTTTTTGAGATAGGGTCTGAAAGCCTTATAAAATCAGGGCTGAAGATTCCGAGAAGTTATAACAGCGGAAAGGAGGAACAATAGATGGACGAAAAAAAGAAGATTCATAGTTTTAGAAGGCTGATAGCCTATATTTTTCATCATTATCCGGTTCAGTTAACCGTTGTAATGATTTGTATCGTAATCAGTTCCTGCGCTTCAGTGGTAACTACATTTTTTCTTCAGAGACTGATTGATGATTGTATCACCCCGGGAATCACTGGAGGTTTGTCCAGCGTGTGGGTTACCTTCACCTCTATCCTCTGTATTATGGCTGCATTTTATGTGACGGGCATTGTCTGTGCATTTCTGTATACCAGAATCATGGCCGTTGTGACACAGGGTACACTGCGGAATCTGCGCGATGATATGTTTAAGCATATGCAGAAGCTGCCTATCCAGTACTTTGATACCAATGCCCATGGGGATATTATGAGTACCTATACCAATGATACGGATGCGATCCGCCAGCTGATCGGACAAAGCCTTCCGGCCCTGATACAGTCTATGCTGACCGTAGCCGTTATGTTTGTCATGATGCTTTACTACAGTCTTTGGCTGACGATTACTGTTCTGGTCATTCTGGGAATCATGATTGCTTTAACCAAACGGCTGGGAGGCGCCAGCTCCAGATACATGATGCTTCAGCAGAAATCCCTGGCCAAAGAGGAAGGCTTTGTAGAAGAGATGATGAACGGGCAAAAAGTAGTAAAAGTCTTTTGTCACGAGGAAGAAAGCAAGGAAGCTTTTACTGCGCTGAATGAGCAGTTATTTATCAATGGGGAAAAGGCAAACCAGTACGGCAATATCTTAATGCCGATCCTAAATAATATTGGAAATATCATGTATGTGTTGTTGGCTGTAGTTGGCGGACTGCTGGTTTACTTCCATGCCTCTAATTTCTGCCTGACAGGTGTAAGCCCTGTCACCGTCGGTATTATTGTTTCATTTTTAAGTATGGCAAGGCAGCTGTCGCAGACCATCGGGCAGGCCTCTATGCAGATTTCTATGATCGCTATGGGAGTTGCCGGAGCCGGAAGAATCTTTCAGCTTTTAAATGAAGAAATTGAAGAAGATCATGGATATGTCACTCTTGTGAATGTGACAAAAAATGAAAACGGAGATCTTAAGGAATCTTCTGTCCCTACAGGAATGTGGGCATGGAAGCATCCTCACAGAGAACAGGGCACCCTGACCTACACAGAATTAACAGGAGATATCCAAATGGAAGAAGTGGATTTTTCCTATGTACCGGAGAAGCTGGTCCTTCATGATATCTCATTGTATGCAAAGCCAGGACAGAAAATCGCTTTTGTCGGAGCCACCGGGGCGGGTAAGACTACGATCACAAACCTCATCAACCGCTTCTATGATATTCCTGACGGAAAGATCCGTTATGACGGAATCAACATTAATAAAATCTGCAAACCGGATCTGAGAAGGTCCCTTGGTGTAGTGCTTCAGGATGTAAACCTTTTCACCGGAACGGTGATGGAGAATATTCGTTATGGAAAACTGGACGCCACAGATGAAGAGTGTATTGCTGCTTCAAAACTGGCCAATGCAGATGATTTTATCACAAGGCTTCCTGACGGGTATGATACGGTTCTCACGGGAAATGGCTCAAGCCTGTCACAGGGACAGCGGCAGCTGATCTCTATTGCAAGAGCCGCTGTGGCTGATCCTCCGGTAATGATCCTGGATGAAGCTACTTCCTCCATTGATACAAGAACAGAGGCTTTGGTACAGAAAGGAATGGATAATCTGATGAAGGACCGGACCGTATTCGTCATTGCACACCGCCTGTCCACCGTAAAAAACAGTGATGCTATCATGGTTCTGGATCATGGCCGTATCATTGAACGCGGAGACCATGATGAACTCATTGCACAAAAGGGAGTATATTATCAGTTGTATAGCGGTGCCTTTGAACTTGAGTAGGTTGTTCGCAATACTCTTGTTTTAGGAGTATCCTCATATTATAATAAAATTGAATACTTGCTTTGGCTTTGCCCATAATCTTTATGAAAGGATGTGTTTCCATGCCCTTAGTAAAAGAAAAACTTTATACAATAGAAGATATTTATGGTCTTCCTGACGGTATGAGGGCAGAACTAATCAACGGGCATATTTACTATATGTCTCCGCCTTCAAGAAATCATCAGAAAATTGCAAATTATATAGACAGCCACGATGGTTCCTGTGAAGTATATCCTGCTCCATTTGCCGTTTTTTTAGAAAATGATCATATAAATTATGTGGAGCCTGATTTATCCGTTATCTGTGATAAAGACAAACTGGATGATAAAGGCTGCCATGGGGCTCCGGATTGGATCATCGAAGTTGTCTCCTTAAGCAGCAGACGGATGGATTACAGTATTAAGCTTTTCAAATACCGCACTGCCGGTGTACGGGAATACTGGATTATTGATGTTGAGAAAAACAGAATCATGGTTCATGATCTTTCCCATGAAGATATCCATGAATATACGTTTAATGATTCCGTACCCGCCGGAATATGTGAGGATTTGGTCATAGATTTTAATCAATTTAATTTATAAAAATTTAATAAAAAAACACATTGGATCTCCGTACACAACATCCAATGTGTTTTTCTTTTTTACAGTTCTCTCGTTATCTCACTTAAATCTTTCACAATGAGATCTGGTTTTATATCTCCATTCTCCACATCTTTCAGGGTACTCTCACCGCTTAACACAAGAATGGATGTCACTTCGCTTTGATCGGCCACGGCAATGTCTGTATACAGCCGATCACCTACAATGGCGATTTCATCCGGGCGGTATCCCGTCTCCTGAATCATATAATTTAATGTATGTTTTGAAGGTTTTCCGAAAAACTCCGGGTACCGTCCGGTGGAAGCCTCCACAAGCCTTGCCATGGAACCGCAGTCCGGGATAAACGTACCTCCCTCCATGGGACAGTTTAAATCGGGATTGATTCCGTAATAGATGCAGCCGTTCCGGATAGAATGGCAGGCCCTGGACAGCTTTTCATAGGTCAGAGTCGTGTCAAATCCCAGAACAACAATATCCGGATCTTCTTCCACAAGAGGTATCCCAAAGCTTCTGAATTCGTTCAGCAGAGACGATGTTCCCACAACATAAACACTTTTTCCAGGATGCTTCTCCAAAAGAAACCGTATCATCACATGACTGGAAATCATCATCTGCTCTTTGGAGATAGCAATGCCCATATTGGAAAGCTTTTCAATATAGGCCTGCTGGCTCTTGGAAGAGTTATTTGTGAAGAAGTAAAATTTTCTGCCTGTCTCCTCCACTCTGGAAAGAAAGTCCTTCGTAAATGGAAACAGTTCATTTCCAAGATAAATCGTTCCGTCCATATCCAGGACAAAAGCTTTGATATTTTCTAACATAGCTCCTCACTTTCCGGAGTTTCCGTAGTAGGCATTGGGGCCGTGTTTCCGGAAAAAATGCTTATCCTGGATGGTCTTGGGCGCCTCACCCACTTCTATCTTCAGCTGCTCTGTCCTGGCAGCCATTTTTGCCACCTCTTCCATCACGACAGCATTGTGTACTGCCTCCTCTGCATCCTTTCCCCAGGCAAACGGTCCGTGGTTTGTGCAGAGAACTCCTGGAACATAGGCTGGATTCATTCCCTGAAATGTCTCGACAATGACTAGCCCTGTATTTTTCTCATATTCCGTTTCAATCTCTTCCGGTCTCAGACTTCTGGCACACGGGATCTCCCCATAAAAATAATCTGCATGTGTGGTTCCGTAACATGGGATTGGCCTTCCTGCCTGCGCCCAGGAGGCTGCCCAAGCAGAGTGGGTGTGGACAATGCCTCCCACCTGCGGAAATGCTTTATAGAGTTCCAGATGGGTCGGTGTGTCGGAGGAAGGCTTATAATCTCCCTCCACACACTCTCCGTTTAAATTCATAAGAACCATATCAGATGGTTCCAGGTCTTCATAGGCAATGCCGCTTGGCTTGATGGCAAACAGCCCTTTTTCACGGTCGATGCCACTTACGTTTCCCCAAGTATAGGTAACCAGTCCCTTTGCGGGAAGCTCCATATTTGCCTCATAAACCTGCTGTTTTAATTTTTCCAGCATATCCTTTCACCCTCCCTAATTCTTGATCACTTCTTCATAAAAACTATAGAACTTGAGAAGCCTCATAAAGGTAATCCTGGCTCTCACATAAGGAGACAGCCTTGCGGTCTTTTCCTGAAAACTCTCGTCAAAACCAAGATCCTCAAGGGATCTGACCCCGTCCACCTTTGCGAGCATCTCCGTAAGAGCCTCGGCAGAAGGAATCTCGTCAATGACAGCTGCGATCTCATTCTTTTTATCCAAAAGCTTTTGGGAATCAACCTTTTCCAGAAGATTCGGTGTATTTTCCTCCATAATGGACTCGTACATACCGAGCTTTGTAAAATTCACTCTGATCAGTTCTTCTTCCACCGGCATGGATTCTTTTACCGTAAATGCCCCGCTGCGCATTTTCTGGGCTGCCTTGTGATAGATCTTAGAAGCGAGGATCAGACCCACGCCCACTTTTTCTCCGTGGTAAAAATCAATGTAATCATTCAGCACTTCCATCTCCCACAGATGGGACATATGATGCTCCGCCCCTGAGGCCGGCCGGGAGTTTCCTGTCATCTGCATAGCCAGTCCTGAGAGCAGAAGCCCATACATAAGCTCCTCATAGGCTCCGGCATCTCCCCTGGCCAGCCCGGAAAGACTGTTTGTCAGCGCATCCAGCGCCTTGTACTCCATCTCACATATTTCTTCACAAATGTATTCCCCGGTCAGGATATGTGTGATCTTCCAGTCTGCCAGAGCCGTATATTTTCCAAGCAGATCTGCAACCCCGGAAGCTGTCAGACGCATCGGCGCCTTGCTGAAGATATCAGTGTCCGCGATCACCACAACCGGTGACACGGCAGTAAAGCTTTTTTTAAATCCATGCCATGTCATAGCTGCCACCGTGGACACATAGCCGTCCACACTGGCCGCTGTAGGTACAGAGAAGAACGGGATCTTTCTCTCATAGGCATGATATCTTGTGATATCGTGGATCGTTCCTGATCCGACGGCGATCATCAGATCCACGTCTCCGATCTGGTCAAGCTGGTTTTTGGCTGCCTCCACGCCGTGTTCATTGGCGTGAAGGTTGGCTGGGTCAAGAACTGCCTTTTTCAGACCCGGCACAAGGCGTTCCACCGTCTTTCCCGCTGCCTCATAAGTATTTTCATCACAGATCATGACAATATTCTGGAACTTCTTATATGCGTCCCTTGAAAGGATTTCCGGGAGTTTTGAGACTGCTCCGCTTTCTATGATCATATCGTCCACGACGATCTCATGTTTTCTGCCGCAGCTGCACGGCTTCAAGAATTCTTTTACATCCACTTTCATACTCTACACCCCTGCCTCTTCTGCTGATTCATTTTTATCTGCCTGACGGTCTAAGTAAGCTACGATTTCCTTGTTTTTTAATTTAAATACTGCAAACATTGCCGCATAAACTGCCACCGCGATGGCGATGAATACCGGATTTCCGGAAAGGAACGCGAGGAATACGAAACCAAGCATCGGTTTTCCAAGAATGTTAAAGCTGGTGATCATAGCTGCTCCTGCCGGAATGGCAAAGCCTGCAGCCATGGCTACCTGTGTGAACAGCGGCGCTGTGTAGGTACACATCAAAAGCCCTAAACTGAACCAGATGGTTCCTGCCACAAGAATCTTTGACATATTTCCTTTATACACGGCTACCAGACCCTGTACCATGTATGGAATTGCCAGCAGATCCACGACCGGCAGCACCTGGTTGCCCGGAAGAATGGTGGAAACCACGATCATGATCGGGATCAGGAGAAGTCCGCTTGTAAGAGTCGCAGGTTCTCCGTATCCTACCGCGTCATTGACTGCAATGTACCATTCTCTGTCTCCCGCTTTTCCCATAAATCTTCGTGCGGCCTCTGTGATCGGCGCAAACGCCTGGGCAAACATACTGGCGATCTTAGGGAAAATGGCCATGACTGCACTCGTTGCAATGGCAGCTTCTAAGATATCACCCCATCCAGCAATCGTTCCGAGCTTATTTACGCTTCCAAGTATTCCGATAAACATTCCAAGGAAAAATCCAAGTGTCATCGGCTCACCGAGGAAACCAATTTTCTTTTCTATGGATTTCGGGTTCAGCTTTAATTTATTGAATCCGAGTTTATTTAAGATCGGGTCAAACAAGATGGCAAAAATAGCCGGTTCCACGTTGTGCATGGCGATGATCGTACAATTCGGATAGTTATAATACTTGGACCACCGCTTTGCCACCAGCTCGGATATGAGCAGGCTGTACAGATTCAAGAGAATCATACATGCGATTCCGAGGAAAAAATTATGGGTCTTGAAAATAACCATGGCACCCCAGACAATATAGGAATAGTTATTCCAAAGGTCAGACGGCTGAAAAATATTTGTCCACTTCACAAGGAACAGGATCGTCTGCAGCAAAATACCCAGGCCTAAATAAATCATTCCCGCACTGGTGGCAAAGGCAACTACTGATGTTGCCTGCCAGCCCACATCGAATGTATTTAAGTTGACTCCCGTGATACCTGCCATAACCTGGGACATATTTTTAACCATCGGTGTGATGATTGGTGTAAATGCTCCGAGAATCAGCGTAAATCCCATCAGGGATACTCCTGCATAGAGCGCCGATAAAAATGCTTTTTGAACTTTTACTTTAAATATTAATGCAATGATAAAAATAATAAATGGTACGATGATAGCCGACCCGAAGTTGTCAATGATTGCTTTCAATGTTGTAAGAATTGCTTCCATATGTATTTCCTCCGTTTTACTCTCTTTTTACTTTCCGACAGACTTCAGTGCCTCCACAATCTGATCAAAAAATTCCTCCTCTCCCATACCGGTAATGCATGCGAAAGCATTGACTGTCGGGATGCCGTAATCCCCGTCCGGAAGCGGACTGGTATGGGCAAGGATATGAAATCTACCTGACTGTGCTAAATTTAAAGCCTCGGTAGGTCTTGCCTCCGTGGTGGATACAGAGTATCCTCTCTCTCCTAATTTTTCTTTCAGCTTTGCTGCTACCATGGATGAAGTTACGGTTCCTGATCCGCAAACGGATAAAATATTTACAACTGACATAATATATCTCCTTTCGGTTTTCCCTGTTTAGGAAAGTGACTATTCTTTGTCTTTAATTATTTGGATCACGTCCTGTTTCGCCTTGCATTCAGTCAACCCTCTCAATGTCTCTGGATCCTGCAGTACCTGCAGTATTTTTTGTAAAAATACGAGATGTTCCTCTGGATCGTCCACGGCGAGCATAAAGATGAGCCTTGCCATGACAACTTCATCTGTGGTGCCCATCTGATAAAACTTCACAGGCTTTTTTAACACTCCGATAGCCACAGCGCCCTTATGCACATGGCTTTTGTCCGTATGCGGTATGGCGATCCCGATTCCTGCCATATTAACTCCTGTAGGAAAATCCTTTTCTCTTGCCTTCAGAGCGTCAATATAGGAATCCTTACAATAGCCTTCTTTTATCAATGTCTTACCCAGACGTTCAAAGACTTCCCCGGAGCTTTCGGCATCCAGGCCTGTGAGCACCAGTTCTTCTTTTAAATCTTCCCAAATCATGTTGAATTACCTCATTTCATATTCATATCGTTTGATCGCGTTATAGACTTCTTCCCCGCTCCCTGCATCCCGTATCTCATCTCTGAACTTCTGGTTATGGAACAGGTTCACCAGATGGAACATAGCCTTTAAGTGGGTTTCCTTGTTGATAGCACTTAAACAGCAGACCCATTCAACCGGGTCAAATTCAGGCTTGCCGAACACTACCGGCTCTGCCAGTCTGATCAGGCTCATACCCACCTTCTTAGCCCCCGCATTTAAGGCTTCATGGGGAAGGGCGAAGCCCGGCGCCACCAGAATATAAGGGCCGTTCTTTTCCACGTTCTCAATCATAGAGCTTATATACCGCTCCTCGATGCAGCCGTTTCTAAGAAGATACTGCGCAGACTGCCTGACAGCTTCCTGCCAGCTTTCACAGCTTACATTTAACCTGACTGCCTCGCTGGGAAGCATAGCTAAAAGCGGCATGCTCACTTCCTTGTGGCAAAACTCATTTACAACCTCTTCAATTTGAAATACCATCTGTTCCGGGGGCGTATCCGCGGCAAGGATCTCCTTGATCCGCTTCATGTGCACAGCCTCCGGCTTCTCTTTTATCTTTGGCCTGCTGATGGCTTTATGGCTTCCCTTCAGCCGTGAAAGCTTTTTTCCCACATTGATACAGTCCTCATCATTTAACAACGGGTCCACTTGGATGTATTCCATATCGGTATCCAGCGCTACTGTGGAAAGGATCACATCCGCCTCGTTTATGTCTGCGTTTTTCAGGTCATGTGCCGGTATGATGTCCGCCACGTCGAAATTAAAATACTTCTTCAGCCTGGCCAGCAGAAGCTGGGATGTTCCGATGCCGCCGTTGCACACAAGTATTACGGAATAACGCTCCGTAGAGTTTTTGTTCCGTTCCATGGCAGCACAGATATGCACTACAATGTACGAGATTTCCACCTCATTCAGCTTCCGTCCGATATATTCTTCCAAAACAGATACGTTATTCTGCACTGCTTCCTGAATCTTCGGATAACGCTCCAATACCTCTGTCACAACTGAATTTACCGTGTTATCCTGGATAGCCGATGAAAACATGGATTCCAGATGGTTGATCAGATTTTCATAGAAAATATAATCCCCCTGTAAATTCAGGTCGATGTCAATGGACACATGTTCAATGAAGGTTCTTGTGATCACCTGCATCTTTACGATTTCCTGGTTGCTGGTCGTTTTTTTGATATAACGCATCTCATTTAATATTCTGCCGAGAAACTTAATCTCCTCCTCCATAACCTCAATCCCTGCAAAATCACTGAGCTGTTTTAAGATGTAACCAGCCATCTCGTATTTGCTGTTCTTCTTGCTGTCCTGCTCCGCATACTTTTTTAGTCTCATGCGGTACAGGCTTAACACCAGGAAGTATTTCAGGTTTGTAAAAGAGGTATCTGTGAGAAACCTTCCTGAGAAATGTTCCGCCAGATTAATCACCTTTTCCATAGTCTTCAGATCTTCCATGTCCACCCGGCACTCTTCTTTCAGAGAACGGATGAGCCTCTCAAAGACCGGTGCCTCCCGGTAGACAGATTCGTTGCTCTTTATCATGGATAACAACAGCAGCCTTTTATTTTTTTCCTCACCTTCCAGTATCAATCCTTTGTTGGAATGGGAAACGACATACAGCTTATGTTTCTTAAAAAATGCCTTCAGTCCGTCCAGGTCCTGGACCACTGTGGACCGGCTCACATACATGCAGTCCGCCAGATTCGAAAGGGTCCGATAGTCCCTTTCACAGATTAATAAAGTTGCCATAAACATCTTTCTTTCATGTTTCTCCAGCTTATAGGAGTAAAAGTCATCTTGGAAAAGGTACTGCCTGGCTCTTTCCATGTCTTTTCCTGTCTCAATGACTCCCTGTTTTCCAAGACTTACGCCGGATAGTTTGTTCTTATTTAGAAATTCATTAATCTGCTCCAAATCATTCCTGATGGTCCTTGTGGATACTTTGAACTGCTCCGCAAGCTCTTTCATATATGCCGCCTGCCCATATTCTTTTTTCTGAATCAGAGTAGATAAGATTACCCGAGATCTCTTGTTCATATTCATCACCTCATCTATGTTTTGAGTATATCATTCCAACCCTTTTAAAAACAGTTTGAGGTATTTCATCTTTTGTGAAAAGAAATGTCACCCGTACATTTTCTTTCACAAAAAATGAAACAAAAAGAGCAGGGTATATGGTTTTATACATACCTTGCTCTTTTCGCAGTCTCTAAATTATAAACCTGCTTTAGCGGTATTGCCGCAATACAGGACCTTTTATTTGTTGAGTGGTTTTCTTGTGACGGACATAATCAGCATACCGATCACGGCCCCGATGGCTACTGCGGCCAGATACATCCAGCGATTTGTTACAACGCCTAAAACAAACAGTCCGCCGTGAGGTGCCGGAAGCCCACACTTAAATGCCATAGACAATGCTCCTGCTGCCGCAGATCCTATGATACACGGAGGCAGGATATGGATCGGATCCCCAGCCGCAAATGGAATCGCTCCCTCTGTGATGAAGGACAACCCCATGACGTAGTTGACAATACCTGATTTGCGCTCACTCTCTGTAAAGCGGTTTTTAAAGAATGTGGTGCACAGTGCGATGGCCAATGGAGGAACCATACCTCCGGCCATGACTGCTGCCATGATCGCATACTGTTCCGGTCCCGCATTTGCAACCGTAAGCTGTGCTGTTCCGAACACATAGGCCGCTTTGTTAAACGGTCCGCCCATATCCACAGACATCATTCCGCCCAGCACTGCCCCTAATAAAATAGAACTTGTGCCGCTCATGGAGGATAAGAAGTTGTTAAGGCCCGTATTGATGGCTCCCATGATCGGGTTGATAGCGATCATCACAACACCCATCACTAAAATCCCGCACACAGGATAGAGGAGGATCGGCTTAAGCCCCTCCAGAGCGTTTGGAAGCTTATTAAAGATCTTCTTTAACAGGACAACAATATATCCGGCCAGGAAACCTGCCAGCAGTGCACCGAGGAAACCTGAGCTTACCGGTTTTGCCTCTGCAAAATTCATTACATTTCCAAAGGTATAGCCGGCATTGGCCAGTGCGCCGCCCACAAAACCTACCGCTAATCCCGGGCGGTCCGCAATGCTCATGGCGATGAAGCCGGCCAGTACAGGCAGCATGAATCCGAATGCCTGCTCACCGATGGTCTTTAAGACCGCCGCGAGCTCCGTGTTCTTTCCGAAGTTGTTTGGATCAATGGCCTGGTTATCAAATAGGAATGCCAGTGCGATCAGGATACCTCCGCCGATAACAAAGGGAAGCATATGGGACACACCGTTCATCAGATGCTTATAAATGGTTCTTCCGATGCCTTCTCCCTCTTCGTTGGCTGTATCACCCTCAGCGGCTCCGCTGTGGTGGTAGACAGGGGCTTTTTCATCGAGGATGGTCTGGATCAGTTCTTCCGGCTTATGGATGCCGTCAGCGACCTTTGTCTGAAGCACCTGTTTTCCGTCAAAACGTGCCATCTCTACATTTTTATCCGCCGCAACGATGATACCGTCGCAGTGCTCGATCTCTTCCTTTGTGAGAACATTCTTTGCCCCGCCGGAGCCGTTTGTCTCGGCCTTTAAGGCAATGCCCATTTCCTTGGCCTTGTTTTCCAATGCTTCTGCGGCCATAAATGTATGTGCGATACCTGTCGGGCAGGCAGTGACCGCCAATACCCTGAACCCGTCCTTTTTCTCTTCCCGGACATCAGGCTCCGCCTTATCTTCTTTTGCCTCTTCAGGAAACTTTGCCGTCTCCTTCTCGTCGATATACTTTAAAAACTCTTCCTTTGTGCTGGCATTAATCAATTTGTCCAGAAATGCCGGATCCATTAAAATCGTTGAAAGTCTTGCAAGAGCCTCCAAGTGTACATCACTTCCCTCTGCCGGGGCGGCGATCATAAAAAATACCTTGGTAGGTTCCCCGTCCATAGAGTCATAGTCAACTCCGTCCGGCACTGTCATAGCCGCAAGACCTGCTTTTTTTACTGCTGCGTTCTTTGAATGGGGAATGGCGATTCCTCCTCCGATCCCGGTGGTGCTCATTTCCTCTCTTGCAAGGATCCCTTTTTTATACTCTTCCCTGTCAGATAGATTGCCTGTCTTATCCATAAGTCCGGTCAGACGGTCTATGGCATCCTCTTTTGAGTCGACCGAAACCCCAAGTTCGATCCCTTCTGTCTTCAATAATTCTGTAATACGCATGTAATCACTCCTTTTCATCAATATCCCTCACACATTAAGTCATATATCAGTCAGCAGAAAGTCAATTATAATTGCTCATATAATTCCATGATCTTTTCTTTTGTTGCAAGATCCTCAGAAAATGCGCTGGCGCTTCCTGTTGCGATCCCCATCTTTAAGGCCTCTTCATAATCTCCGTTTTTCAGATAACCGGTCAGGAAGCCTGCAACCATGGAATCCCCTGCTCCCACTGAGTTCTTCACTTCTCCTTTTGGACAAGGTGAGATGTGCACATCACCCTTTTCCGTGATCAGGATCGCTCCGTCTCCCGCCATGGAGATCAGTACATTTCTCGCACCCTTCTCCTGAAGCTTCTTTCCATACTCAATGATCTCTTCGTTATTCTTCAGTTCTACCCCGAACATTTCTCCCAGTTCATGATTATTTGGTTTGATCAGGAACGGATGGTATTTCAGTACGTTTAATAACAGATCTTTTGTAGCATCCACGACAATTTGGATCTTTCTGCCCTGAAGCCTTTCCATAATCTTTTCATATACATCTTCAGGAAGAGTGTTCGGAATACTTCCGGCCAAGACCAGAATATCTCCGTCTTTTAATGTATCCAGCTTCTGATACATCATTTCCAGCTCATCTTCATGGATATCCGGTCCCTGCCCATTGATTTCGCTCTCCTCATTTGACTTGATCTTGACGTTGATCCTTGTCATGCCTTCTCTGAGGCGGATAAAGTCCGGCTTAAATCCCAGCTGTTTTGCCCCTGTCTCAATGGCATCTCCCGTAAAACCTGCAATAAATCCGAATCCCACACTGTCGATTCCTAAATTGGCAAGTACATTTGATACATTGATCCCTTTACCGCCGCAGTACATATCTTCCTTTTTGGTCCGATTTACCTTCCCAAGAGTGAGATCATCCACCTTGATGACATAATCGATTGCCGGATTAAATGTTACTGTGTAAATCATTCTAATACCTCCTTGATAGCTGCATATTTTAAAAAGCTTGGTTCCTTAAGTTTCCCTGTGACTATGACTGCCTGATCCAGCTCGGCCACGCAGACTGCCGAAATCCTGCCAAATTTAGATTCATCCGCTAAGATATAGGCATCCAGACAATGACTAAGAGCTGTTTTTTTTACCAATGCTTCGGTTACATCCGGTGTTGTAAAACCGGTTTTTTTCGAAATCCCGTTGATTCCAAAAAATCCTTTCGTAAAGTTATACTTTCTAAGACTTTCCAAAGCTTCTTCTCCGACTACCGCTTCAGTTACCGCACGAAGTTCTCCTCCGATCAAATATACCCTAAAACCATTGTCCATGAGTTTTTTTGCATGCATAATTCCATTGGTGACATAAGAGGCTTTTTTCTCTGTAAGAAAATCAATCATCATCTCTGTGGTTGTTCCGGCATCCAGATAAATAAAGTCGTCCGGCCTGATGATCTCTGCACAGTATTGTGCGATCCGGCGTTTTTCATCCACATTTTTCAAAGATTTCTTCGCAACTGTTTCTTCTACGCCAAATCCTGCATCAATAGAAGTGGCTCCTCCGTGAACCTTATGAAGCAGACCTTTTTTATCCAGAGCCGCCAGGTCTCTTCGGACCGTTGACTCAGATATCCCGATCTGTTTTACCAGTTCCTGCACTGTGACTGACTGGTTTTTCCGTATTATCTCTAAAATCCTCCGAAACCGTTCATCTGGCAGCATGAAATCACCTCTTTTTCTTTTATTATAGCACCATTTCATTCAAAGTCAATCAATATCATGCATTTTCAGTCATTCAAATTTTTCAAAGGCCAGCATGATAAGCTCCTTTTAAGAAATAAAAAACAGCAGATATATAAAAATCTGCTGTTTTTTATGATTATAAAGTATTTATCTGTTTTTATCCTTGATGACAGCCTTGCTTCCAAGATATGTTGCCAGCATATATCCTCCGTAAATTACAAGGATAGCGCCTCCCGAAGCCAGTATGCCGTTGAAAGCATTTACATTTCCCAATGTTGAGATAACATTGCTGGCAACCTTCACACCGATATAGGAGTGTACGAGAGCGAGGCTCAGCGGAACCATGAAGTAAATAACAATCTGTGCCAGCATTGCATGATTGATCATTCGTTCATCCGCTCCTATCTTTCTCAGCAGATTATACCTTTCCACGTTATCTGAATTTTCACTGAGCTGCTGCAGTGCCAGAACGGCAGCACATGTAATCAGGAAGACGGCTCCTATATAAATAGCAATGTAGGTAATCACGGTGCTCAGTCCCGCGCTCTGTTCGATCATCTCTACCTTATAGATTGCTGTGTGATACGGCGCTTTATTTCTTTCCTCCATTGTTTTATTCGGATACACACTTTCCATAAGTTTACTTAGTTTATGGGTATTTTCTTCTGCATCGCCTTTTAACTGACAGTTGTACACAACTGTATGCACAGGGATCTTTTTTGCAACATCGTCAGGAACGATCAAAGTTCCCATGTCCATTGGCAGAGCAGATGCAGAATAATAGGTGCTGTCGATCATAGAACTTTTTGCAGTTAGAGCTTTGCCGCCCATTTTGATCTCTACCCTATCTTTACATACGTCTTCCCACAGCTTCCTCATATTTTCAAAATTACAGTTTACTGCGTATTCATCCGACTTCAGACTGATCGTCTGTTTCCCCTGCTTTCTCATTGCTTCATTGTAGTCTGATAAACCTATAATTTCAGGTGATGACTTTTCCATCGATGCTTTTACACCTTTAGGATAATCTACAAGTTTATCACGGCCGTTTAAAAATATCTTAAATTTAAGTTTTTCGTAGAGCCTTGTGGAAATCATACATGATTTATCAACAAATTTGTTCATATCGATTCCTTTTGACTCAAACTCTTTTCTCATGTCTGTCTTTACTTCAGAGTTCTTTTCATCTTCCGGGAAGTATTTAACATAAGATACATCATATGGTGTTGCCTTCTTCATATCTCTGCCCATTGTCGTTGCCAGTCCGGCCCCGGTAGAAAATACACCGATTGCCACTAAGAGCATCAGACAGAGCAGTGTCATAGACACGAAGGTTGTAGTAATCTTTGAATTGATCTGTCTTAAAATAAACATATTAAGCTTCCGGTAATAAAACTTCTTGTTTGTTTTCAAAATTCTTAAAAAGAATCCGGAAAGAGACAGGAAAAACAAAAATGTCCCAATCGTACCAAATATAATACTCATCCAGAACTGATCGTCTGTCTGCATCATGCCGTTTTCCCGGATACAGTGATATGCAAATCCGATGCAGACCACAGAAATCAAAAACAATACAACAGAAACTCCCAGTTTCTTAACTTTTAAAGCTTCATTTTTTTTGTTCGCTGTTAAAAGTTCAATGACCTTTACCTTGGATATACTGAACGTATTAAAGATCATAACAATCAGAAAAATAACTGCAAAATAAATGATCGTCTTTATAAATGCTTCTCCTGAAAATACAAAAGTAAATTCCTTCATCTCTACCATAAACATTTTTGCAGTTACCGCAGCCAGTCCCTGAGATAAAAATACTCCGGCCAAAAGTCCTGCTGCCAGTGCAAACACTCCAATGAACAACGTTTCAATGATCAGTACTTTAGAAACCTGGCATTTATCCATTCCCAGACACAGGTAAAGTCCAAGCTCTTTCTTCCGCCTTTTGATCAAAAACCTGTTGGCATAGATCACAAGAAATCCAAGAATCACTGCAATAAACACAGATAAAGAACTGATTGCCATCTGAAGCATTTCAATGATACTTTTCTGTGACTCATTAATTTTAAGCATCGCTTCCTGACTGCCAATAGAGTTAAATACATAAAACAGGCAGACACCGAATGTCAGTGTCAAAAAATATACCGTAAAATCTTTCATGCTCTTTTTTACATTTCCAAATGCTAATTTAGAATACATTGGTACTGTCACCTCCAAGCAATGTCACCACTTCAATGATGCGGTCAAAAAACTCTTTTCTGGAATCCCTGCCTCTCACAAGTTCATTAAAAATCTTACCGTCCTTGATAAACAGAATCCGCTTACAGTAGCTTGCCGTAAACGCATCGTGAGTTACCATGAGAATCGTGGCATGAAGTTCCGCGTTCATAGTTTCCATACTGTCTAAAAGCATTCTTGCAGACTTGCTGTCCAGTGCTCCGGTGGGCTCATCGGCCAGGATCAGGGTCGGGTCGGTCACCATAGCCCTTGCACTTGCCACTCTCTGCTTCTGTCCTCCGGAAAGCTGATACGGATACTTGGACAGTTCTTTTGTTATCATTAATTTTTCTGCGATTGATTTTACCCTGTCATCAATTTCTTTGGCCGGAGTTTTCATAATTGTCAGAGCCAGCGCTATATTTTCATAAGCAGTCAGTGTATCCAGCAAGTTGAAATCCTGAAAAATAAATCCCAGCTGTTCCCTCCGGAACTTGGAAAGATGTTTTCCTTTAAGTTTTGTAACATCCATTCCGTCGATATAAATGTGTCCTGATGTTACACGGTCGATTGTGGAAATACAGTTTAGAAGTGTGGTTTTTCCGCTTCCGGAAGCTCCCATAATACCGATATATTCACCCTTTTCCACGTCAAAGCTGATACCGTCCACGGCCTTTGTCACATTTCCTTTGTTTCCATAATATTTTTCCATATTTTGAACTTGCAATACTGTTTTCATATCCCAATTCTCCTTTGCTTTCTTTATGTTATCCTTACTATATCACTGTCTGTGCACTCTATCCATCGAACTTCCTTACAGCAAGCTTACACTTTTGTCACTTTCTATTTTGATTGTAATTTAAAAAGCTATCCTCTATACTGATACTATAACCAAGAAAAACGGAGGTAAATCTATGTATTTAAAAAATGAAGATGTAAAGTATGAGAGCGTAGAAAATGCACGGGGAGGCAAAGGAACGATCCGGAAGACTGCTTTTCTTACAAATGAAGAGATGAAAGACAGCAGTCGTCTGTTCGGCAAGATCATCATCCCTCCGGGATGTTCCTTCGGATACCATGTCCACGAGAATGAAGGAGAAGCCTATCATATTTTAGCCGGAAAAGGCATGTACAATGACAACGGTACCGAATATGAAGTTAATGAAGGGGATACTACATACACTATGAGCGGATGCGGTCACGGCATTGAAAATATCGGTGACACAGACTTAGAAATCATTGCCTTAATATTGTTAGACAAGTAAAAAATTTAGAAAAATCTTCTTGAATGATATTTTTTTCATAGACCAACCATACTAATTGTATCTCAATAAGGAGGTTGATGTCATGAAAAAGAAAAAAGAGCTGACCAATGAAGAGATCGACGAAAATATTTTTGACATGTGTTCTACCTGTTCTACTACCGACTGCACCGGACTGATTCCTGCAAAACCAGTATCCGATGCGGAGATGGAATCCTATGAACAGCTGTATCCATTCCGTCCGCCGGTAATGAATATCGAAGACTGTCCAAATACAGACGAACATGATCCTGAATAAAATAAAACCGCTGACATCCACGTGTGCAGCGGTTTTGTTTTACATAGAGGTTGGGTATTTTGACCCTGGTATCTTACATATAAACAAATGAATTTTTTGGAAATGTTATTTTTATCTGTGTTCCTTCTCCTTCTTTTGACCGGACAGCAAATCCAATCCCAAGCTTATCTGAGAGCTTTTTGCAAAGATACAATCCCATTCCCGTGGATTTGGCATACTTCCTTCCTGTGGTCCCTGTATAACCCTTTTCCATGACTCTCGGAAGATCTTTCCCTGATATTCCGATACCGTTATCCTTTATAAAAAGCTGTACCTGTTCCTTTTCGTCCACTGCCGTAAACTGAATTTCAGGATGATCTTTGCGGTACTTTACTGCATTGATCAGCACCTGCTTTAAAATAAATGACATCCATTTTTCATCTGTATAAACATCATAATACAGATTTTCAAGGCTTACCTTTACCTTTGACTGGATCAGAATCTTTGAGTTACTGCGGATCAGTTCCTGAACCATAGAATTAAGATTCATACGTTTTACAATATAGTCCTTCTCTACTCCGTTGCTTCTGGAATAATACAGTGCCTGTTCAAGATAGTATTCCACTTCCTCCAGTTCTTCGCTGATATTTTTTGTTACCTCAGACGGATTATTTTCTATCATCAGCCTGGAAGCGGCGATGGGAGTCTTCACTTCATGAATCCACATTTCTACATACTCTCTGTAATCCTGGGCAGAGATCTTATACTCTGCCACCTCATCGCTCATAGATTTATTGGTCTGCGACAGACAGTCATAAAATATTTTCCCCTCTGTAAAATCGGGCCTGTCAAGAAGCTCTGGCAGCATGAATTTTTTATCTAAGGAATCCATACTTTCCAGTGCCGTCTCATAAAAACGTTTTTTCTTAAAATATTCATTTCCCAGTGCAAGAACCATAAGAATAAAGTACAGGCAAAGCAGGTAAATAATAGCAAAGGTTGTGGCGTGGAACAGATTCAGCATCCATACAAGAAAAGCCAAATAAAATATTTGAAGTCCGAAAAATAATGACTTATCTCTTAAATATGCCCTGAAGCTCATACAAGATACCCCTGCCCTCTCTTTGTGACAATATAATCGGCAAGCCCGATGGAATCCAGTTTCTTTCTGAGCCTGTTGATATTTACCGTCAGTGTGTTGTCATCCACAAATTCATTGGACTGCCACAGTTCTTCCATCAGATTATCTCTGGATACGATCTCCTCTTTATGCTTCATAAGTACAGACAGTATCTTCAATTCATTTTTGCTCAGTTCTATCTGCTCTTCTCCGTGGCATGCCGTACTGTTTGACAAATTAATCAAAAGTCCTTTATGGGTGATCTGCCAGTCTTCTTTCACATGCTTTGTGCGCTTGAGCAGAGAAGATATCCGGGCCACAAGAATCTGCGTATTATATGGCTTAGAAATAAAATCATCGGCTCCCAGATTCATGCTCATGAGCTCGTCCATCTCGCTGTCTCTGCTTGTGACGACGATGATCGGGACATCCGATTTTTCTCTGACCGCACGGCATATATAATATCCGTCGTACACAGGAAGATTGATATCCAGAAGGACCAGGTCAGCCCCTTCCTTCAAGATATCTTCCACTATATTTTCAAAGTTATTGAGTGCTTTTGTCTCATAATCATATCTTCCCAGAAACTCACAGAGTTCTTTTTGGATCTTCTGATTATCTTCCACTAAAATAATCTTTGCTTTTTCCATATAAAATCCTTTACTGAATGACTTTCATTCCGCCCATATAAGGCTGAAGTGCCTCCGGTATCTTCACACTGCCGTCTGCCTGAAGATTATTCTCCAAAAATGCAATCAGCATCCGAGGCGGCGCAACGACCGTGTTGTTCAATGTATGCGCGAAGTACTTGCCGTCTTCTCCATTAACACGGATCTTTAATCTCCGTGCCTGTGCATCTCCGAGATTAGAACAGCTTCCCACCTCAAAGTATTTTTTCTGGCGCGGAGACCATGCCTCTACATCTACTGATTTTACTTTGAGATCAGCCAGATCTCCGGAACAGCACTCTAATGTCCGGACCGGGATATCCAGAGATCGGAACAAATCTACAGTGTTTTTCCACAATTTTTCGTACCAGTCCATACTTTCTTCCGGTTTACATACAACGATCATTTCCTGTTTTTCAAACTGATGGATTCTGTAAACTCCCCTCTCTTCCAGTCCATGAGCTCCTTTTTCCTTTCGGAAACATGGAGAATAACTTGTCAGAGTCTTTGGAAGTTCTTCTTCCCGGATCATTGTATCAATAAATTTACCAATCATGGAGTGTTCGCTCGTTCCAATCAGATACAGGTCTTCTCCTTCGATCTTATACATCATGGCATCCATCTCGTCAAAACTCATGACACCGGTCACTACATTGCTTCTGATCATAAACGGCGGCACACAATAAGTAAACCCTCTATTGATCATAAAATCACGGGCATAAGATATGACTGCGGAATGAAGCCTCGCAATATCTCCCATCAAATAATAAAATCCCTGGCCTGCCACTTTTCTTGCGCTGTCGAGATCAATACCGCTGAATTTTTCCATAATTTCCGTGTGATAAGGAATCTCAAAGTCAGGAACAACCGGCTCTCCGAATTTCTCGATCTCTACATTTTCACTGTCATCTTTCCCAATCGGCACTGAAGGATCAATGATATTCGGAATTGTCATCATGATTTTTAAGATTTTTTCTTCTACTTCTTTTTCTTCCTCTGTCAGTTTCTCAATCCTGCCGGCCTGATTTGATACTTCCTGTTTCAGCTGTTCCGCTTCTTCCTTTTTTCCCTGTGCCATCAATCCGCCAATCTGTTTGGAAATCTTATTCCTGTTGGCTCTCAGAGACTGTACTTCCTGTTTGATCTCCCTGTTTTTTTCATCTAATTCTAAAACTTCATCTACCAGAGGCAGTTTACGGTCCTGGAACTTATTTTTAATGTTCTGTTTTACTGCTTCCGGGTTTTCTCTCACAAATTTAATATCTAACATGACTTCCTCCTGATATATTTATTTATTCATACAATCTTCCAACACAATCTGCTCTTCCTTTGAAAGCGCCACCTCTGAACGGCCCTCTTTAATTTCTTTTACATACATATAACTTCCGTAGCGGTTGCTCATGGCATTCAATACGATTCCATTGTTCCTGTGATCCAAAAGTGCAATCGCGAAACTCGTCTCTCCGCCCATCTCTTTAAATGCATTATATTTTAAAACCTGCATTTTGGAATATGATAATTGAAGCTTATCTTTCAGTCTTCCCATTTCTTCATCAAGTATTTTATGATTCTCTTCAATTCTTTCCAATTCATCAAAATGTTTTACAAAAGTCTTTTCAAGGGACTTTCCATTTTCCCCCTTCATAAACATGCGGTACTTCTTTTTTAAGCTGCTGGTCTTCACCAACAAAACAACAATCAGCAGTAATGCCAGGGCACATACGCCGGCCAAACCACATAAAATATAAAATAAGTCAATTCCAAAAATTGTAATACCTGTTATCATTTTATTCCTCCTATAACGTTCTCAGCATATCTACTAAACGGTCCAGTTCTTCTTTTGAGTAATACTCTATCTCAATCTTTCCTTTGTTATTTCGATTCTTTATATTCACTTTACTGCCGAGTGCCTGTTTCAAGGATTCTTCTATATTGGCAAACAGATATTCCTGAATTTTATCCTCCTCTTTAGGAGTTTCCTTCTTTTTCTTTGACATTTGTTTTACAAGCTTTTCAATCTCTCTGACACTGAGTTTTTCATCGAAAACTTTCATCGCAGTCTCATACTGCTGATCGGGATCATCGATTGCCAGAAGCGCACGGGCATGCCCCGTAGTGATCATTTCTTCCGACAGCAAATTTTGGACTCTCTGATCCAGCTTTAAAAGTCTCAGTGAATTCGTGATGGCAACACGGCTTTTTGAAACTTTGGCTGCCACCTGGTCCTGCTTCAGCGAGAATTCTTCCATAAGCCTTTTGTAGGCCAACGCTTCTTCGATAGGATTTAAATCTTCTCTTTGAATATTTTCGATCAGTGCAATTTCTACTATTTCATTTTCTGCATAATCTCTGATTAGTACCGGCACTTCCTTTAAGCCCGCCAGTTTGGCCGCTCTCCATCTTCTCTCTCCCGCAATAATCTCATAAAATTTTTCGTGTTTTTTTACGATTAGCGGCTGAAGAATTCCATACTGCTTGATCGAATCTGCCAGCTCCTGAAGAGAGTCTTCATCGAACTGTCTCCTGGGCTGATCTGGATTTGGTTCTACTTTCAGTATCGGTACCATAATCTCCGATTTTATCTGCTCCTCTTTTTTTAAAATCTTCTCTGATTCGGCATCTTTGGCGGGAGCACTTGGTATCAGTGTATTCAATCCCCGTCCCAATCCTGTTTTCTTTTTCGTCGTCATTCCTCTTTTCCTCCGTTTGCAATTACCTCTTCTGCCAACATCTGATAGCTCTCTGCACCGACTGATTTAGGATCATACAGATTAATTGGAAGTCCATGGCTAGGTGCCTCTGCCAAACGCACATTTCTCGGAATAATTGTCTTATAAATATTTTGGTTCAAATATGATTTTACATTTTCCACAACTTGCAGCGATAAATTCGTTCTGGCATCATACATGGTAAATACCGCTCCCTCAATTTCCAAATCAGGATTGAGACTCTTTTGTATCAATTCAATGGTATACATTAACTGGGTCAATCCGTCCAAAGCATAAAATTCACATTGAATCGGTACAATTACGGTATCCGCAGCCGTCATAGCATTAACTGTGAGCATTCCCAGGGCAGGCGGACAGTCTATGATAATAAACTCATAGTTTTCCACAGTCGGCTGAAGTTTCTCTTTTAGTATGTACTGCATCCGATCCACAGTCATCAGTTCAATTTCTGCCCCTGCCAGATTACGGTTAGCCGGAGCCAGCGACAAATTTTCAAAAACTTCAGGACAAATACATTCATCAAATGTAATTTCATCTGAAATCACTTCATAAACTGTATGTTCTAATTTGTTTTTGTCCAAGCCCAGACCGGTTGTTGTATTTCCCTGAGGGTCCATATCTATGATGAGTGTCTTTTTTCCTGCAGCAGCCAGGGCAGCAGAAAGATTCACCGCCGTCGTTGTTTTTCCGACGCCGCCCTTTTGGTTAGCAATTGCGATAATTCTTCCCATATTATATATTCTCCTTTTAAAAAATATTATATCACTTACAACTTTTCATTTCCATATGTTTCACGTAAAACATAAAAATAAATACAATAATGTTTCACGTGAAACAAAAAAGCAGATATGAAATTTCATATCTGCTTCAAACAACTTTATACTCTTACTACATCTGTTCCGGACATTTCATTCCAAGAAGATCAAGGCCATCTTTGATTGCTTTCTTTGCAATTATCACTAACTTAACTCTTGCTCGTTTGAGTTTCTCATCTTCCACATTGCACTGATTTTCATGATAAAAATGATTGAATGCCTGGGCAACCGACATAACGAACCTTGCGACAACCGATGGTTCCAGACGTTCAGCTGCTGTCTTCACGACTTCTGGAAAACGAATCAATTCTTTTAATAAAGAAACTGATGCTACGTCTGTCAATAAAGAAGGATCTATATCTTCAGGCACATCCGTTATCCCTGTCTTTCTCAAAACACTGGCAGCACGTGCATAAGTGTATTGAACATAAGGGCCTGTCTCACCGTCAAAACTATGAATCTTATCCCAGCTGAATGTGACATCCTTTATTCTCTGGTTATAAAGATCATTAAAAATGATAGCACCAATACCAACCATCTTTGCAACTTCGTCTTTGTCCTGAAGATCCGGATTTTTATCATCGATGACCTCTTTGATCTTTGATACAGATTCACGGAGAATATCTTCTGCGTAAATAATATTTCCGCTTCTTGTAGAAAGCTTTCCGCCTTCCAGACTTACCAACCCATAAGGAACATGAATTAAATCTGTTTTGGCCCACTCATACCCCATGAGTTCCACCACTTTAAATACCTGTGCGAAGTGAAGTTTTTGTTCCATACCTGTGACATAAATACATTTTTCAAAATCATAAGTTTTTTTACGGTAAAAAATTGCAGCCAGATCCCTCGTAGCATAAATAGAACTTCCGTCTTTTTTCATTATCAGACAAGGAGTCATATCATACTCTTCCAAATCAACAATAAAAGCGCCTTCGCTTTCTTTCAGCATTCCTTTTTCCTTTAACTCATCTACCACGGCAGAAGTCTTGTCCCTATAAAAACTTTCACCAGCATAAGAGTCAAAATCCACATCCAAAAGTTCATAGATCCTTTTGTATTCGATTAAACTAATATCTTTAAACCACTCCCAAATGGAAAGAGCTTCTTGATCACCTTGTTCCATTTTGACAAACCATGCCCGGGCCTCATCATTTAAAGTATTGTCTTTTTCTGCTTCTTCATGAAATTTTACATAAATCTTCATCAGTTCAGAGATACCGTTCTGTTCTACAGCCTCTTTGCTTCCCCACTTTTTATAAGCCACAATCAGTTTTCCAAACTGGGTTCCCCAGTCACCCAAATGATTGATTCTCTCGACCCGATAACCAAGCTTTTTATAAATACGGTAAATAGAATTGCCTATCAAAGTGGTCCTCAAATGACCGACATGAAAATTCTTTGCCACATTTGGAGAAGAATAGTCAATACAGATAGTTTTTCCGCATCCCATCTCAGAACTGCCGTAATTATCCACAGAAACCTGATTCAACATCTCACTTACAAACATCGTTCTGTCAATAAAGAAATTTACATAAGGACCCATAGCCATAACTTTAGAGACAAAATCTGTTTTCTTTATTTTTTCTGCGACCTCTTCTGCTATCATATTCGGAGCTTTGCGGAAAATCTTAGCCAGCTGAAAGCATGGGAATGCAAAATCGCCCATATCCTCCTGGGGAGGTATTTCTAAAATTCTGCTTACTGTCTCTCTGTCCAATTCTTCAATAGAATCTGTGATTAAATCAATTATCTTATCTTTCATTTTTCTCCTCACTTATACTTCTATAATTGCCTGCAATACCACTGAATTCTCCTGCCATCTGGTAATTGCAAATTCTCTTGTCAACATGTCTTCCAATATATTTCTGTTTTTTTTAAATTTTTGTATAGACACCTGTTTCTTGGGTTTCATGACAAACTGCAGCATAATTCTGTCCTGTTCGATAAAGGTATCTATGTTTAAAGACCGGATTCCTATTTTTTGAACAGAAAATTTCATCATCTGATGAAATCCTGTCAAAAATGAAAATGTAAAAATAACCGGTGAATCTTTTTCTATTCTTTCACAGCTGACTATAATCTCGGGATGAACCTCTCTGAAATGGTTCATAAGTTCATAAAATGCAGGAAGAAACAGAATTTCCTCCTGACTCTTATCCAACTCCTCCAGGCCGGAAACCACAAAATAAGTTTCTTCCAGTCCTTTTAAATAAGATTTCAGCCTGTCACACTTTTTTTGGATTTTTCGTATATTTCTGGATAGTGTATCTAATGCATGTTCCACTTCTCTTGTATCCGGCTCCTTCACTTCTTCCATGCGGTTTTCATCTAAGGACAAAGGAGAAAATACAGACCGGATCTGTCTCTTTTCTTTTTCCAGCATCACACACCGGATCAGCCGCTCTTTTTCTTCTTCCAGCTTATATTTTTCTTCTATAAATTTTTCTTTCTCAGCCACACACTCCATATATTCTTCGGATAAATAGGCAGCCAGATCTGACATCAGCTGATCCTTATCAATCTTCTTCTCATCCAAATATCTCACCACCTCTTCTCTCTATGATAAACGAATTTTTAAGGAATGCAAAGTATTATTGTATCAAATCATTGTTTGTCATATAATAATAGTAATAAATTAGAAAGGAGACTCTGTATGCGTTTCTACAAAAAACTGCGAAATCTGGCCACCATTACAACTGTATCAACAATATGTGTATATCTGATAAATAAACTTGTCTTCTCATTATCCTCCATGAGAGACGCTTTGTTCTCCAAATACGGCAATACTTACTCCTGGAGATTTGGCAATATATACTATACAAAACATGGAACCGGTTCTCCGATTCTCCTCATTCATGACCTGAACAACTGCAGTTCTGAACTGGAATTTCATAAAATAAAGGAAGAACTCTCCAAATCACATACCGTCTATACCTTGGACCTCCTTGGATGCGGCCGTTCCGACAAGCCCCGGATCACTTATACAAGCTACCTTTATGTTCAGCTCATCAACGATTTTATCAAAAATATAATTGGCACGAAGACCGATATTATCGCCAGCGGCAATTCATCATCCCTGAGTTTCCTGGCATGCTACACAGAACCGAGGAACTTCAGACGCCTCATGATGATCAATCCTGAAAATATGACGAAGGCGGGGCGTTATCCCGGGAATCGCAAGAAAGTACTCAAGTATTTTATTGAACTGCCGATCATCGGCACACTCACTTACAATATCCTTCACAGCAGGCCCATGATCCAGAAAAAACTTGCCCGGGAATATTTCCACAGACCCAAGGACATTAAGCAGAAATATGTGGATATCTGTCATGAATCCGCTCACAAATGTGGATCAGATACAAAATATTTATATGCAAGCCTCATTTCGGACTACCTGAACTGTAATCTAATCCCATCCATAAAAAACTTAAACCACAGTATCTACTTTCTCATGGGAGACCATGCCCCGGAAGCCGAGAACACCATTGAACAGTACCAGGTGTTGAACCCTTCTATAGAATATCATTTTATAAAAGGCTCAAAACTCTTGCCCCATCTGGAAAATACGGATGAAGTCCTGAAAGCCTGCAAGATCTTTTTTTAACGGATAGGCTCTTTTGACGGCAGCCCTGCTTTGCGCGGATAGCGCTTTGGGGCTGCCTTTTGTTTTTTTATTTTAAGAATAGTCCTCTCCATATCTGTACCCGGAAGTACAAATGACACAACATCCTCGATTTTTCCTCCCAAGAGATGTACTGCATTCTTTCCTTCTCTCATCTCTTCTTCGATCCTGCCGGATTTATAAGGAAGGAACATTCCGGATACCTTCACATATGGAAGACAATACTCCGAAAGCGTGCTCAAATTAGCAACTGCCCTGGATACAACCAGGTCAAACTGCTCACGGTATTCCTTTTTCCTGGCGAAATCCTCTGCTCTTCCATGAATTGCCCTGATATCACGAAGTTCCAGCGCATCGATCACTCCCTCCAGAAATTTAACTCTCTTGTTCAAGGAATCCAAAAGTACAATCTTTAATTCGGGAAATGCAATCTTTAAAGGGATTCCTGGAAACCCTGCTCCCGTCCCCACATCCAGAACTTTTTGTGAAGAGAATCCACACTCAGCCTTCACCAATGCCACACTGTCCACAAAATGCTTCAGTATAACATCCTCTCTGTCTGTAATCGCGGTGAGATTCATAACCTTATTTTTCTCTGTCAGCAGTTCATAATATGTTTCAAATTGAGCCAGCTGCCTGTCTGTCAATGTAATGCCTAACTCTTCTGCTTTTTCTCTTAAACTAATCATATACACTCCTAAGCCCTTTGACCGAGCTGTTCCAAAAAGATAAGAAGTACCGAAATATCTGCAGGGGATACCCCGGAAATCCTGGATGCCTGTCCAATAGATGCAGGACGAATCTTAGACAGCTTCTGTACCGCTTCAATCCTTAAGTTTCCTATTTCTTCATACCTGATTCCCTCGGGAATTTTCTTTTTCTCTAAACGCTTAAACTGTTTCACCTGAGAAAGCTGGCGTTTAATATAACCTTCATATTTAATATTAATATTGACCTGTTCTCTCACATCCTCAGGATATTCCGGCCTGTTCGGATCAATGGGTGCCAGCATGTCATAAGTGAGCTCCGGTCTCCTGATCAGTTCCGCCATAGTGGCAGAAGACTTTAATTCCGTACTCTGACATCCCGTAAGCAGATTCTGAACTTCTCTTGAAGCCCCGACATTTACACGGTTAAGCCGTTTGATTTCTTTTTCTATCAGCGCTTCTTTCTCCATCAGCTTTTGATATCTCTCCTCACCGATAAGTCCCACTTCATATCCTATCTTTGAAAGGCGGAGATCCGCATTATCCTGTCTCAGTAAAAGCCTGTATTCTGCCCTGGAAGTCATCATCCGGTACGGTTCGCTCGTCTCTTTTGTCACAAGGTCATCAATCAGAACGCCGATATAAGCCTGAGAACGGTCAAGGACCAGCGGTTCCTTTTCCTTTAGCATTCTTACAGCATTAATCCCTGCGATCAGTCCCTGGGCTGCTGCCTCTTCATATCCAGAGCTTCCGTTGAACTGTCCTGCCGAAAACAGCCCCCCGATTTCCTTAAATTCCAGCGACGGCTTCAGCTGCGTGGCATTAATACAGTCATACTCGATAGCATATGCATTTCTGATGATTTTAACATTCTCAAGCCCCGTTACACTGCGATACATGGCATACTGGACGTCTTCAGGCAGAGAACTGGACATTCCTCCCACATACATCTCATTCGTATATTCACCCTCAGGTTCGATAAATACCTGATGCCTGTTCTTATCCGGGAATTTTACAATCTTATCTTCAATAGAAGGACAATACCGGGGACCCGTACCCTCAATGGCGCCTGAAAATAATGGGGAACGTCCGATATTTTCACGGATGATCTCATGTGTCTCCTCGTTTGTATAAGTAAGCCAGCAGGAGATCTGATCTCTCTCTATATCTTCTCTTGTATTTGTAAAACTGAACGGAATAATTTTTTCATCTCCGAACTGTTCTTCCATCTTATCAAAATTAATAC
The DNA here is from genome assembly GCF_910574135.1 of Anaerostipes faecis. Classification (NCBI taxonomy): domain Bacteria; kingdom Bacillati; phylum Bacillota; class Clostridia; order Lachnospirales; family Lachnospiraceae; genus Anaerostipes; species Anaerostipes faecis. The sequence goes on from NZ_CAJSYK010000016.1 coordinate 28,428, forward strand.
TGTTTTTATCGATTCTGGCCGGAGTTCCAGTCTTAAACCGGCGCATTTCGATTCCAAGTTTCTTCAGAGACTTCGTCAGATAATTGGCGGCCTGAAGACCGTTAGGTCCCGTCTCATTGCTCACATCTCCATAAATACACCTTGCTTTTAGATAAGTACCTGTTGTGAGGATCACTGCTTTCGCATGATAAACAGCACCCGAGTAAGTCTTCACGCCCGTAACTTTACCGTCCTGTGTGAGAACTTGTGTCACTTCTCCCTGTCTGACAGTCAGATTTTTTGTATTTCCCATAGTCTGTGCCATAGCCATCGAATACATCTTTTTGTCCGCCTGTGCCCTGAGGGAATGAACGGCAGGACCCTTAGAGCGGTTCAGCATTTTGGACTGAATATAAGTCTTATCTATATTAATGCCCATTTCGCCGCCAAGAGCATCTATTTCTTTTACCAAATGTCCCTTAGAACTTCCTCCTATGTTTGGATTACACGGCATCATAGCTATGCTGTCCATGCTCACCGTAAAACAGATTGTTTTAAATCCGAGGCGTGCAGAGGCCAATGCCGCCTCACAGCCTGCATGACCTGCACCCACTACTACAATATCATAAAATTCTTCTAAATTTTTCATCTCTATTTACCCATACAAAATTCTGCAAATATTTCATTTACCAGATCCTCACCTACAGACTCCCCAATAATATATCCAAGCTCCTCATAAGCATTCATAAGATCAATCGAAAAGAAATCCTCCGGCATCCGGTCCTCTATGCTTTTAAGAACCAGGTCAAGGCTGTCCTTTGCATTTGACAACGCTTTCTTATGTCTCATATTTGTAATATATACTTCGTCATTAAACGATACCCTTCCGTCAAAGAAAAGATCATTGATCCTCTCATAAAGATCTTCAAGACCATAAAGACTTTTTGCCGATACCGGAACGATATTTTGAAATCCTCTCTGAAGAAATTCACTTTCAGAAACTTTTGTTTCCAGATCTGATTTATTTAACAGCACAATGACCTGCTTTCCCGTAAGAAGCTTCATAATGTCTTCGTCTTCTTTTGTCAGGGGAACCGAAGTATCCACAACATAGAGGACGAGATCCGCTTTTATCACCGAATCTCTCGCTTTATCCACACCGATCTTCTCAACAACGTCTTCTGTATACCGTATTCCCGCCGTATCGATGACATTCAGCGGAATTCCGTTAATCTGGATAGACTCTTCCAGAGTATCCCTTGTAGTCCCTGCGATATCTGTAACAATGGCTCTTTCTTCACCCAGCAAAACATTTAATATTGAAGACTTCCCGGCATTGGGTTTTCCGACAATTGCCGTGTGAATGCCTTCTTTCAATATACGTCCGTTGTCGGAAGAATCAATATACTTCTGAATATCATCTCTCGCATGTTCTACCTGTATTTTCAGCTGTTCAGAGAATCCATCCACAGAGTAATGCTCAGGGTCATCTAAAGCGGATTCAATGAACGCCACACTGTGAACAATCTCTTTTCTCAGAGAACGGATTTTATCAGAAAGGCTTCCCTTTAACTGCTTTAAAGATGTTTCCATGGCAAACTCATTTTTAGAGTGAATCAGATCCATCACAGCCTCTGCTCTGGAAAGATCGATTCGTCCGTTTAAAAATGCCCGTTTCGTAAATTCACCCGGTTCTGCCGGCCTCGCCCCGGCCTCAATAATACAGGACAGTATTTTTTTCATTATAACAACTCCACCGTGACAGTTAATCTCCGCCACATCTTCGGCAGTATAGGAATGAGGGCCTTTCATAATCAAAAGAATACATTCATCGATATCCTTTTCGTCCTTCACTGCATGTCCGTAATGAGCCGTATAAGTGGCTGCCTGTTTTATATCTTTTTCTCTTTTTGGGCGGAATACTTTAGAAGCAATATCTATGGCTTCCGGCCCGCTGATCCTTATAATCCCGATTCCGCTGTTGGACAGCGGTGTAGCGATCGCTGCAATTGTATCTGTTCCCATTTCAATGTCCTCCGCAAGGCAAAAAAGGGCTGCCGCAAAAGGCAACCCAAATTCATTATTTTTTCAGCATGACAACCACTCTGCGGTAAGGATCTTTACCCTGACTTTTTGTCACGATCTTAGGATCTCTCTGAAGTGCAGAATGGATAATACGGCGTTCATTCGGATTCATAGGCTCCAGATGAACCGGTTTTTTTGTCTTCTTAACTTTATTTGCAATGCTGAGTGCAAGCTTTTCTAAAGTTTCCTGTCTGCGCTCCCTGTAATTCTCCGTATCAAGCTTTACTTTAATAAAAGCCTCGCTTTCTTTATTCACAAACAGGCTTGTGAGATATTGGAGTGCATCCAGAGTCTGTCCGTGCTTTCCGATCAGAGCACCCATCTTTTCTCCGGTAACATTAATCTTCAGCACATTTCCGGTGGTATTATAATAAAGATTCAGTTTAGGAACAAGTCCCATCGCCTTTAACACTTCATCCAGATATGCTTCTGTGTCGTTTATGATCTGATCAATATTATCCGGACGTTTATATACCTTTTCTTTAGGGTTTTCACAGGCAGTCTTCTTCTGTTCCTGGGTTTTTTCCTGTTTCTGTTTCTTTTCTGGAGCAGCCGGCGCTTCCGCTGTTTTCTCAGATTTATCTTCCTTTACAGGCTCAGCCGGTTTTTCTTTTTCCGTCAATTCAATGATCACCGGTTTTTTAAAGAGTCCTAAAAATCCGTTGCTTCCTTTATCAATCACTGCATACTGAATTTCTGTGCTCGGAATTCCCAGCTCCATGGCCGCATTCATAACCGCATCAGATTCCGTTTTGCCAGTAAAACGCTTTACTGCCATTTTATTTTCCCCCTTTATCCATCCGGTTCTTCACGATGTTTGCCTTAGATGCAATTCCTCCCTGGGATTCTGTGTTATACTCTACGTTTTTTGTGACTTTCTTTTTGGCAATACTGCTGATCGTATTATCCTGGGATGATTCTGACGGAGTGCTGCCGCTTGCAGCTCCCATCATTTTTTCATACATAGAAGGACCTTTTTTCTTGGCTTTCTTCTTGGCTGCTTTCTCTCTGCTCTTCTCAATGATCTTCTGCATATTTGTATGATTATAGTAATTGTTGATCAGAATCTGCTGTACCCACTGGAACACTGCACTGGCAGTCCAGTAAATACCGATTCCCACCGGAAGAGTGATACACATGAATAAAGACATAATAGGCATCATCAGCATCATATTCTTTGACATACCTGCCGCCGGATTATCTGAATCCATGTCTGCCATAGATGTACGCGCACTTAAATATTGGAATAAAGCGGACAAAATCGGGATAATAAGATAAATGCTCAATTTAAATCCCGGTGTATTCTGGATATTGATTCCAAGAATAAATTCATATGCACTCTTAGGAATATCAGGAATATAACTTTCCAGATTTCGTACTACATAATACAGAGCCATGATGATCGGAAACTGTATCAGCGTAGTCGCACATCCGCCAGTAGGGCTTGTCCCATATTTATCATAGACTTTCTGCATCTCTTCCTGCTGTTTCATCATAGATGCCTGATCTCTCTTACCCCGGTATTTCTTCTGGATCTTCATCATTTCGGGCTGTGCCACCTGGTTGATCTTCATACTTCTCTGCTGCTTAATTGTCAGCGGAAAAATAATCAATTTCGAAATCAATGTAAACAAAATAATACACAATCCAAGATTCTCAATACCAACAGCTGATAATCCATTGTAAATCCACTTCATGATCTCGCCGAAAACCCAGACGATCGGAGACAATAATCCTCCGCTGCCTGCCTGGGCTGCTTGAGCCAAATACATCATTTCTTTTTACCTTTCACCTTTCTCACTTCCGGAACAGGATCATATCCTCCCTTTGCAAAAGGGTTACATCTCAAGATTCTAAACACAGCCAGAAGGCTTCCCTTCAGTGCGCCGTGTTTTTCCAGTGCTTGAACTGCATACTCTGAACAGGTCGGAGTATAAATGCAAGTTCCTTTTCCTTTTAATTTAGACAAATGTGCTCTATAAAACTGTATCAAATAAATCAAAATCTTCTTCAATGTTTTTCATCTCTTTTTAAACGATGAAGACTCATCAGATGGAGCAAAGCACTTTCCACCGTGTGAAATCCTTCATCCTTAACCGTATTTCTGGCAATGACCACAAGATCAAATCCCTGCTTAAACTCTGACTGACGAAGCCGGTAACTCTCTCTCAGGAGCCTGGTCACCCGGTGTCTCACTACACTGTTTCCAACCTTCTTGCTGACAGAGATTCCAAAACGATTATAATTAAGCTGATTTTCCCTGCAGTATAAAACTAAATATTTGTTTGCTTTTGATTTACCGGTTTTATATACCTGCTGAAATTCCTTAGTTGTTCTTAACGAATGATAATGCTTCATATCTTTTCCTTCCCTATTATTTAGAGAAAAGAAAAGGTCACATCACTGCGACCTATGCTGACAATCTATTTCTTCCTTTTGCTCTTCTGCTCTTAATAACTTTTCTTCCGTTAGCAGTGCTCATTCTCTTTCTGAAACCATGAACTTTAGATCTCTGTCTTTTCTTTGGCTGAAATGTCATTTTCATGTCTAGAAACACCTCCTTAATCAAAAAATAGTAATTTTATATATGAAACCATATATTGTCTAAAAAACATCACTCCTATTATAGTCAAAGTCACCTGCATAAGTCAAGAGAATTCTATGTTTTTTTGCGATAAAGTTATTCCATCCATAGATATTGTAGGACTCTAAAAAGTTATACACAATTTGTGGATAACTTGTGGAAAACTATGTGAAATATTTGTTTATCATATGTTTATATGTGTCGAAACCCCTGATATTTCCTAGTGTTTATTTTGTGAATAAATTTATCCACAGTTTTTCACAGGCAACATATATTGTATTATGATTGTACTTATTATATGAAAGAAACATTGAAAAAAAAATTCTTTTGTTATACACTAGTAATAGTATATTTTTTTAAACTTATTTAGAAAGAGGTCCGTAAAAATCAATGAAGAAAAAAATCGAAGCGATCTGGGATGACGTTTTGTTAAAACTTGAACAGGAACACGATATTTCAAGTGCTGCCATCAACGCCTGGATTAAACCCCTCAATATTAAAGAAGTGAACGACGATCAGATTGTTTTGTCATTGAACAGTAATTTTGATGCCAGAGGCATACATTTTATTGAGAGTAAGATGTATGACTTTTATATTTCTCTGGCCATTCAGGATATAACAGGTAAAAAATACGAAATTTCTTTTGTTCTGGAAGAAGCTAAGAAGAAAAAGGCTCCTGCATCCCGCACGGATACCCAGCTTCAGGATTCTAATAATTTAAATCCAAGATATACGTTCGACAGTTTCGTCGTCGGAACAAACAATCAAATGGCTCATGCCGCCTGCATTGCCGTGGCAGAAGCTCCGGCGGAAGCTTATAATCCGCTTTTTTTATACGGCGGCGCCGGATTGGGAAAAACCCATCTGATGCACTCTATCGCCCATTACATTATGGAAAATAACAGCAAGCTCAAGGTCCTTTACGTGACCAGTGAAGATTTCACCAACGAAGTCATCAATGCGATTCATCATAACAAACAGGAAGAACTCAGAAACAAATACAGGACCATCGACGTTCTGCTGATTGATGATATTCAGTTTATAATAGGTAAGGACAGCACTCAGCAGGAATTTTTCCATACATTTAATGCCCTTTACAACTCCAAAAGCCAGATTATCATATCTTCCGATAAGCCTCCGAAAGAAATCGAGACTTTGGAAGAACGTTTGAGAACCCGTTTTGGATGCGGTCTTACGGCAGATATCCAGCCCCCTGATTATGAGACAAGAATTGCGATCTTAAGAAAACGAGCCGAGCTGGACCACATTTATATCGACGATGCTATTTTTGACTACATAGCTTCAAACATTAAATCAAATATCCGAGAACTGGAAGGAGCACTGAACAAGATCAGGGTATATTCCAAACTCGAAAAGAGGCCGATTGATCTTGATTTGGCTAAAATTGCCCTGAAAGACCTTGTGGACAACGATACTGTTGTAAAAATTACACCAGATCTGATCATCACTACGGTGGCTGAACATTTTAACATCCAGCCGGCTGATATTATATCAAAAAAACGAAGCCATGACATCGCATATCCAAGGCAGATCTGTATGTACCTGTGCAAGAAGCTTACGGATACATCTTTTGTAAAGATCGGTGAATACCTCGGAAAAAGAGACCACTCTACGGTCATTCATGGTTCAGAGAAGATTGAGAAGGATTTACAGAGAGATTCTTCTTTATCCACGACCCTTGACGTTATTATAAAAAAAATGAACCCATCATAAGGCTTATACACAGAATCTTGTGGATAACCTGTGCCTTTTGTGTTGATAATGAAAACCTTAATTTCAGGCTTGTTGATAACCTTCAAGTTATGAAAGCTTTATCCGTGGCTTTTTAACAAGTTATTAACCCTGATTCAGCCTTAAATTAAGCCGTTTTTCAGGGTTATTCACAAATCCACAGCCCCTACGGCTTATACTGCGGATTTTTAATATATATTTAAGTATTTTTGAACCTGAAAGGAGTTATACACAATATGAAAATCGTTTGTAATAAAAGCGACCTGGTTTCCGGTGTCAGCATCGTATCCAAAGCCGTTTCCAATAAGACAACACTTCCTATTCTTGAATGCATTCTCATGGAGGCAAGTGCCGGTACGATTACTTTGACTGCTAATGACATGGAACTGGGCATTGAGACAAACATCAAAGGAAACATTTTAGAACAGGGAAAAATCGCTCTGGATGCCAAGTTATTTTTTGAGATCGTCAGAAAACTGCCGGATAATGATGTTACAATCGAAACCGATTCTGATTACAAAGCAACTATCACTTGTGAAAAAGCATGTTTTCATATTGTGGGACAGGAAGGATCAGAATTTCCTTATCTTCCGGAGATTGAAAAAGAAAGAAGCATCACTTTGTCACAGTTTACTCTAAAAGAAGTAATCAGACAAACAATATTTTCCATATCTGATAATGAAAATAATAAACTTATGACAGGAGAGCTGTTTGAGGTTGAAGACAAAAAATTAAATGTTGTATCATTAGATGGACACAGGATTTCCATCCGAAATATTGAATTAAAAGAGAGTTATGATTCCTTTAAAGTTGTCGTTCCAGGAAAGACACTTCAGGAAATTACAAAAATTATTTCAGGTGATGCAGAAAAAGATGTTATAATTTATGTAACGAATAAGCATATCTTATTTGAATTTGATCAGACCAGAGTTGTCTCAAGACTTTTGGAAGGGGAATACTATAAGATAAGTCAGATGCTGTCCAGTGATTATGAGACTAAAATCACGATTAACAAAAAGGAATTTTTGGACTGTATTGACCGTGCCAGTCTTTTGATCAGAGAATCTGACAAGAAACCTATTGTTATCAATATTACAGATAATTCCCTGGAACTGAGTATTTCATCTTTCTTTGGATCTATGGAGGAAAATATACTGATTCAGAAAGAGGGAAGGGATATTCTGATCGGATTTAATCCGAAATTTTTGATGGATGTACTGCGTGTCATTGACGACGAGGAAATCAACATTTACCTTGTTAATCCGAAAGCGCCTTGCTTTATCAAGGATGATTCCGAATCCTATATTTACTTAATACTTCCGGTAAATTTCAATCACTAGAAAGGAAATCTTGATGGAGCAGATTAAATTGAATGAAGAGTATATAAAACTCGGCCAGGCATTAAAGGCTGCCGGTCTTGTAAGTTCCGGGGTGGAGGCAAAGATCGTCATTCAAGACGGACTGGTCAGTGTCAACGGAGAGATTGACACGAGAAGGGGAAAAAAACTGTACGGCGGAGAAGTCATCGAATTTGACGGACAGGCTGTAAAAATCGTGAAATAGTCGGGTGACTTATGTATATTCAGTCTTTAGAGTTAAAAAACTATCGGAATTATGACCGTCTGATCATTGAGTTCTCCAGCGGCACCAATATTTTGTACGGTGATAATGCACAGGGAAAGACGAATATCCTTGAGGCAGTTTATCTGGGGGCAACGACCAAGTCCCACCGCGGAAGTAAGGATAAGGAGATTATCCGTTTCGGAGAAAATGAATCCCATATAAGGATTCATCTGATGAAACAGGACATCGGACACCAGATTGACATGCATCTGAAAAAGAGCAGGACAAAGGGTGCGGCTATTGACCAGATACCCATCAAGAGATCCAGTGATCTTCTTGGCTTTGTCCCTGTCATATTTTTTTCGCCGGAAGATCTGAGTATTATAAAAAACGGGCCTTCTGAGCGGAGAAAGTTTTTAGATATCGAGCTTTCACAGCTTGAAAAAATGTATCTTCATCAGCTTTCCAGCTATAACAAGGTGATGGCACAAAGGAATAACCTGTTAAAGCAGCTGGTTTACCAGCGTGAACTTTTGGATACATTAGACAGTTGGGATCTCCAGCTTGTCAAATATGGATCGGAGGTTATCCGATACCGCCGGAAATTTATAGAGGATCTCAACGAGATCATCAGGGAGATCCACAAGAATCTGACGGGAAAAAAAGAAAAAATTGTTTTGAAATATGATTATAGTGTAAACTATGATGAATTTCTGACCGTTTTACAGAGAAAGAGAGAGATTGATTTAAAATATGCTTCCACAGGGGCAGGACCTCACCGCGATGATATTGAATTTCTGGTAAACGGAATTGATATCCGCAGATTTGGGTCACAGGGGCAGCAGAGGACAGCGGCCCTTTCATTGAAACTTGCTCAGATTGAGTTAGTAAAAAGGCAGACCGGAGAGACACCGATTCTGCTCTTGGATGATGTGCTGTCAGAACTGGACAGCAGCCGGAAGAATTATCTTTTGGACAGTATTAAAGACATTCAGACTTTGATCACATGCACGGGACTGGAAGAATTTATTAACAGTCATCTGCAGATTGACAAAATGTTTCAGGTCAAATCAGGTAAAATTGTCAGAGAAAATTAGGAGGAACGTATGGGCACTGAGAAAAAAGGAGAATATGGTGCGGATCAGATTCAGATCCTGGAGGGACTGGAAGCTGTACGGAAAAGGCCCGGAATGTACATTGGAAGTACATCCGCCAAAGGGCTTCATCATTTGGTATATGAAATTGTGGACAATGCGGTCGATGAATCACTGGCAGGTTACTGTGATACGATTTATGTGACACTGAACAAAGATAATTCTGTTACAGTGCGTGATAACGGAAGGGGTATTCCGGTAGGGATCAATAAGAAAAAGGGCGTATCCAGTGTGGAAGTCGTATTTACGATTCTTCACGCGGGAGGAAAATTCGGAGGCGGAGGATATAAGGTTTCCGGAGGACTTCACGGCGTAGGATCATCCGTAGTAAATGCGCTGTCTAACTGGCTGGAAGTCAATGTCCATACGGATGGAAAAATATATAATCAGCGCTACGAAAAGGGAAAAGTGTGCTATCCTTTGAAGGTTGTGGGAGAGACTGAATTAAACGGAACCGAGGTAAGCTTTCTGCCCGATGATACAATTTTTGAAGAAACATTGTTTGAATATAAAGTTTTGAGACAGCGTCTGCGTGAGACAGCATTCCTGACAAAAAATCTGAAGATTATTCTCACAGATGACCGTCAGGAAGAACCTGTACAGGAGATTTTCCACTATGAGGGCGGGATCAAAGAGTTTGTCACTTATTTAAACAGAGGAAAAGAAGCACTGTATGACCAGGTTATTTATTGCGAAGGAGAAAAAGACGGTGTTTATGTAGAAGTTGCCATGCAGCATAATGATTCCTATAATGAAAACTCTTTAAGCTTTGTAAATAATATTATTACGCCGGAAGGGGGAACCCATCTGTCCGGTTTTAAAAATGCGCTGACAACAACATTTAATGATTATGCAAGAAAGAATAAACTGCTAAAGGAAAACGAGAGTAATCTTTCCGGAGAAGATATCCGTGAGGGGCTTACATCCGTCATCAGCATTAAGCTTGGCGAGCCTCAGTTTGAGGGACAGACAAAACAAAAGCTTGGAAACAGCGAAGCCAGAGGCGCAGTCAACAGCATTGTCAATGAGCAGCTCACTTATTTTCTGGAACAAAATCCTGCAGTTGCAAAGATTATATGTGAGAAAGCGGTTTTGGCACAGAGGGCCAGAGATGCTGCCAGAAAAGCCAGAGATCTTACCAGAAGAAAGACGGCTTTGGACGGATTCAGCCTGCCTGGAAAATTAGCGGACTGTTCCGACAAAAACCCAGAAAACTGTGAGATTTATATCGTCGAGGGTGATTCTGCGGGAGGTTCTGCAAAGACGGCCAGATCCCGTGCAACCCAGGCTATCCTTCCTCTGAGGGGAAAAATCCTTAACGTAGAGAAATCCAGACTCGATAAAATTCTGATGAATAAAGAAATCCAGGCAATGATCACAGCCTTCGGCACAGGCATACACGACGATTTTGATATTGAGAAATTACGGTATCATAAGATCATCATCATGACGGATGCCGATGTGGACGGAGCCCATATTGCAACGCTTCTCCTTACGTTCCTTTACCGGTTCATGCCGGATCTGATCAAGGAGGGATATGTATACATGGCTCAGCCGCCACTTTACCGGGTGGAGAGAAATAAAAAGTTCTGGTATGCTTACTCTGATCAGGAACTGAACAATATTGTCAATGAGATAGGCAGAGACAATAACAACAAGATCCAGCGCTATAAAGGTCTGGGCGAGATGGATGCGGAACAGCTCTGGGATACTACCATGGACCCGGATAAGAGAGTACTGCTTCGGGTAACCATCGACGAGGATTCCGCATCTGAGATCGACCTGACCTTTACGACACTGATGGGTGATCAGGTGGAACCAAGGCGTGAGTTTATTGAAGCCAATGCAAAATATGTCCAGAATCTGGACGTATAGGAAGGAATATAATATATGGACCAGAATACAATTTTTGATAAAGTTCATGACGTTGATCTGAAGCAGACAATGGAGAATTCCTACATTGATTATGCCATGAGCGTTATTGCTGCAAGGGCCCTTCCTGATGTAAGGGACGGGCTGAAGCCGGTTCAGAGGAGAATCCTTTATGCGATGATCGAACTGAACAACGGACCGGATAAACCGCACCGTAAGTGTGCACGTATCGTCGGGGATGCCATGGGTAAATATCATCCTCACGGTGACAGTTCTATCTACGGGGCATTGGTCAATATGGCTCAGGAGTGGTCTACCCGGTATCCTCTGGTAGACGGCCACGGAAACTTTGGTTCTGTAGACGGAGACGGCGCCGCTGCCATGCGTTATACGGAGGCAAGGCTCAGCAAGATTTCCATGGAACTTCTGGCCGATATCGGAAAAGATACGGTCAACTTTATTCCGAACTTCGATGAGACGGAAAAAGAGCCCCAGGTGCTGCCGTCAAGGTTTCCGAATCTTTTAGTCAACGGTACACAGGGAATTGCGGTCGGAATGGCAACAAACATTCCGCCTCATAATCTCACAGAGGTGATCAATGCGGTTGTAAAAATCATCGATGATCAGGTGGAGAGAAACCAGGTTACAGATATAGAAGAGTTATTAAATATCGTAAAAGGACCGGATTTTCCGACTGGAGCGACGATTTTAGGAAAAGCGGGCATCAGCCAGGCATACCGGACGGGACGCGGAAAGATTAAAGTCCGTGCCGTTACGGATATCGAGCCGATGGCCAACGGAAAACAAAGAATTGTGGTTACCGAGCTTCCGTACATGGTCAATAAAGCGAGACTCATTCAGAAGATTGCAGAGCTTGTAAAAGATAAAAAAGTAGACGGTATTACAGAAATACGGGATGAATCTGACCGTACCGGTATGAGAATCTGTATTGAGCTGCGCAGGGATGCCAATGCGAATGTCGTCCTTAACCGTCTGTTTAAACATACCCAGATGCAGGATACTTTTGGAGTTATCATGCTTTCGTTGGTAAACAATGAACCTAAGATCCTGAATCTGTTTGATATGCTAAATTATTATCTGGAACATCAGAAGGACGTTGTGACCAGAAGGACAAAATATGAGCTGAATAAGGCGGAAGAACGGGCACATATTTTAGAAGGTCTGCTCATTGCTCAGGACAATATTGACGAAGTCATCAAGATCATTCGGGCAGCTGCCAATATCACAGAGGCGAAGACACAGCTCATGGAGCGTTTTGCCCTGACCGACGCACAGGCACAGGCAATCGTGGATATGAGACTGCGGGCTTTGAACGGTTTGGAGCGCGCCAAGCTTGAAAAAGAATATAATGAGCTCATGGCAAAAATCACAGAATTAAAGGCAATTCTGGCAGATGAGAAACTACTTTTGGGAGTGATCAAAGATGAGCTGGTTTTGATCCGTGATAAATATGGGGATGAGAGAAGAACCTCTATTGGATTTGATGTAGATGATATTTCCATGGAGGATCTGATTCCAAGGGAAAATACGATCATTACTATGACAAAACTTGGATATATCAAGCGTATGACAGTAGACACCTTCAAGAGCCAGAACAGAGGCGGAAAAGGTATTAAGGGAATGCAGACCATCGATGAGGACTATATCGAGGAATTGTTTATGACAACGTCCCATCACTATATTATGTTCTTTACAAATATGGGAAGGGTGTACCGGCTGAAAGCCTATGAGATACCGGAGAGCAGCCGGACGGCCAGAGGAACGGCGATTGTGAATCTGATTCAGCTGCAGCCGGAGGAGAAGATAACAGCGGTGATTCCGATCAATGAGTATAAAGAGGATCATTATCTGTTTATGGCTACTAAGAGCGGAATCGTGAAAAAATCACCGATCATGGAGTATGCAAATATAAGAAAGACAGGACTTTTGGCGATTACGCTGAAAGAAAATGATGAATTGATCGAAGTGAAGTTTACGGACAATGACCAGGATGTATTTCTTGTGACAAAGAACGGACAGTGTATCAGGTTCCATGAGACAGATGTCAGATCTATCGGACGTACGGCGATGGGTGTCAGGGGAATCAACTTAGACGGAGACGATGAAGTCATCGGCATGCAGCTGAATTCCCAGGGAGAGGCATTGCTGTTTGTATCTGAAAATGGAATGGGCAAACGGACTGCCATGACCGAATTTACTTCTCAGCATAGAGGCGGAAAGGGTATCCGCTGCTACAAGATCACAGAGAAAACAGGAGATGTGGTCGGAGTGAAGGCTGTGGATGAAGAAAATGAAGTTATGATGATCACTACGGAAGGTGTCGTGATCCGGATGGGAGTAGAGGGAATCTCTATGCTTGGACGGAATACATCGGGAGTCAAACTCATGAATGTAGACGACAATGTGATTGTAGCAAGCCTGGCAAAAGTACGGGATGAAGAAGTGGAAGAAGAAAGCGAAATTTCAGAAGAAAAAACAGAATAAAGATCAAAAGTCAGAACATGGCGTCAGGAGTCTGTGTTCTGACTTCGCGTATCACAGATAAAGAGTGGATGAGAATAATTTTTTGGAGGAAATATGAGAACGATCCATACAGATAAGATTATCCGTAGTATCAGGGACATGTGTATTGAAGCCAACCTGACCTTGTCGAAAGACATGAAGTGCAGGCTGAAAAGTGCAAAAGAGGCAGAAAAGACTCCGCTGGGAAAGCAGATCCTCTGCCAGCTCAATGAAAATATGAAAATTGCCGAAGAAGAACAGATCCCGATCTGTCAGGATACGGGGATGGCTGTTGTATTTTTGAATATCGGCCAGGATCTGCACATTGAAGGTATGGATCTCCACGATGCGGTCAATGAGGGTGTCAGACAGGGATATAAAGACGGATATCTGAGAAAATCTGTCGTAAAAGATCCTCTGATCAGGGAAAATACGAAAGATAATACACCGGCGATTGTGCATATCGACATCGTTTCCGGGGATAAACTTGAAATTTTAGTGGCTCCCAAGGGATTTGGAAGCGAAAATATGAGCCGGGTATTTATGCTGAAACCGGCAGACGGAGCGGAAGGTGTCAGGAAATCTGTTTTGGAAGCCGTGAAGGATGCAGGACCAAATGCGTGTCCGCCGATGGTCGTCGGAGTCGGTCTTGGGGGAAGCTTTGAAAAAGCAGCTTTTCTGGCAAAAAAAGCTCTGACCAGAAACCTTGATCAGAGATCTGAAAAAGAACATATTCGTACCTTGGAAGAAGAACTCTTACAGGAGATCAATCAGCTCGGAATCGGGCCGGGCGGACTCGGAGGCAGCACCACTGCCCTCGGAGTAAATATTGAGACTTATCCGACACATATAGCAGGAATGCCTCTTGCCGTAAATATATGCTGTCATGTCAACCGCCATGTACATCGGGTTTTATAAGGAGTTAGAGAGATGAATAAATATGTAACAGTGCCTGCCGGAGCCGGTGAACTGAAAAATCTGCGGGCAGGAGATTATGTTTATTTGACTGGGATGATTTATACTGCAAGAGATGCGGCTCATAAAAGACTGTATGAAACGGCAGAGGAGAAAAAGGAGATGCCGGTAGACTTAAAAAATCAGATTGTCTATTATCTCGGACCCACACCGGCAAGGGAAGGCCAGGTGATCGGTTCGGCAGGACCTACGACCAGCAGCCGCATGGATAAATATACCCCGTGTATGCTTTCTCTTGGACTAAAGGGTATGATAGGAAAAGGCAAGAGGTCTATGGATGTGATCGAGTCCATGAAAGAAAATGGCGCAGTCTATTTTGCAGCAGTAGGGGGCGCAGGAGCACTTTTGTCAAAGTGCATTAAAAAATCTGAAGTTGTTGCATATGAAGACTTGGGAACAGAGGCAATTCGGAAGCTTGAAGTTGAGAATCTTCCGGTAATCGTTGTGATCGACAGCCTTGGGAATAATTTGTATGAAACGGCAGTTGAAGATTATAAAGCAAAATTTTTGGAATAATCTTTAAAATATTGTCAACACTATACTTGTACTTCACAAATACTTAAAAAATGAAAGACAAGAAGGAGCAGATAATATGTTAAGGTATATTTTTGACCCCGAATTTAAAAAATATGGGAGAATAATAGAAGATTTTGATTTTAGCCAGCTGAAACAGTATATGGACCGTATAACGGCTTCAAAATATCTGGAAGAACAGCTGTCCGTCGAAGAGATGGAGAAAATGCCGGTGTGTCATAAGATTCAGTGCGAACTGTTTCATGAGCTTCCGGTACAGATTGGTTATATGAGCGGACATAATCACAGAATCCATGGAGTAGAGTATCACAAATCGAAAGTCATACATATTGCAGCGACAGACTGTGTTATGTACTTGGGTCTGAGCCAGGATATCGAACCAACCCACGAGTATCATACATCCAGAATGGAAGCGTTTTTTGTCCCGAAGGGCACAGCCGTGGAGTTAAACTGCGGCGTACTTCACTGTGCTCCATGCAATGTAAACGGATATGGGTTTAAGCTTATCTGTATTGCACCAAAACATACAAGTGAACCATTTTGTATGAAAGTAAGGACGGAAAAGGATAAGATTCTGTTTGCAAGGAACAAGTGGCTGATTGCTCATAAAGATTCCGATATTGAAGGGGCGTTTTACGGGCTCAAGGGTGATACAGAAGCAGTATAATAGAAGTCAGGACCAGTAACGGCATCAAATTTAATTTGGTGCTGTTTTTTTTGATTCTTTTATGTTTTTTTAGAATTTGACGATTTATCTGGATTTTAAGAGAAACAAGTTGCGCACACAAGCAACAAGTATTATTGTTTTCTTCGTTAAATAATAAACAAAAACGTCATGCTCGGACGTTCTTTGAAATTATTAACAAATTCCCTTTTTAACACTTGTTGTTTATTTTTAGAGCTCTTAAAATCGAAAGGAGAAATCATGCAAGACAATCAGAATATATCCGATGAATTGCTTCAGAAGATGGATGCGTATTGGCGTGCTGCAAACTACTTGTCTGCCGGACAGCTGTATTTATTGGATAATCCTCTGCTTCGTGAACCATTGACGGAAGAACAGATTAAGAAAAAAATCGTAGGACACTGGGGAACCGTGCCGGGACAGAACTTTATCTATACCCACTTAAACCGTTTGATTAAAGAGTATGACCTGGACATGATTTATAGCTCAGGACCTGGTCACGGCGGAAACTTTATGGTTGCCAATGCTTACTTAGAAGGAACTTACAGCGAAGTTTACCCAAATGTCAGCCGTGATATCGAAGGAATGAAAAAACTGTTCAAACAGTTTTCTTTCCCGGGAGGAATTTCAAGCCACGTTGCACCAGAGACACCGGGATCTATCCATGAAGGAGGAGAACTCGGTTATTCACTGGCACATTCTTTCGGAGCCGTACTTCCGATCCTTCACTTAAACGGATATAAGATCAGCAACCCGACAGTCTTCTCAAGAATTTCTCATGAAGAACTGGAAAAATTCTTCGAGGGATGCGGATGGAAGCCATACTTCGTAGAGGGCAGCGATCCGATGCCGATGACGATGGAATAGCCGGAACATATGGATCAGCTGAAAGAATGGTTATTAAGCTATCGTCCGGAAGAACTGTTTGATGAAAACGGAGAAAAGACACAAAACAGAAATCTTATCCGTTAAAGACGATCAAAGTATTATGCAGAAATAAATATTTTATTTTAATTACTCTGGCATTTGCAGTTATTTATGTGTCTCTGGGACTGACATCCGGATCAAGAATCTATTATGCAAAGTATGTCCTTGGAAATGAATATCTGAACAGTACAATGACTCTGTTTAACTACATACCTACTATATTGACGATACTCTTAATCCCTGTATTTACAAAGAAGTTTGGTAAGATCAAGGCTTTGATTGCAGGATTTACCTTTTACGGAGCCGGATTAATACTGGAAATTCTGATGCCGACTTCACTTCCGTTTCTCTATGCAGGGCTGGTTTTCCAGGGAATCGGACATGCGGCATTGGGATGGATTCTGGCAGCAGGAAGCTACGATGGGACTGCAGCAGTTCAGAGTGCTTCCGCAATCTTTGCGATCAAGTCGCTGTTTCTGTATATGCCTCTGATTATCACTGTGGCGGTACTCGTCATCTGGTACCTGTTCCTGGGAATTGATAAAATTTATCCGACTGTACAGAAGGATTTGAAAGCCAGGAGAGAAAAGAAAGCTTAAAATAGATAAAAAGGTAAGACACTAATATTTCTGTAGTTGTCTTACCTTTTTATATGCATATTATTTTATTAAATGATATTCCTTATAAAGTTTTATTCTCATATTCTCATCTCCGGCAGCAAGCCGGGCATCTTCAATTCTTCCATCCAGAAATAATCTCTGCATCAGAGATGCAAACATATACTCACCTTCAGCCCTTCCTTCAGTTTTTCCCAGCTCTTTGCTGAACTTCATCTGTGTAGCGTAATCGGATAGATTTTTCTGACAGAAGAGATATTCATCCATGCGATTCGGATCACGTTCTAGTTTTTCCAGTTCCTTGACGGCTTCCTCGATATAGGGATCTTTCTCAATTATCATACGTTCCTCCTCTCTGTCTGCACTGATAAGGCATGCCCACTTATATAGGGTTTTATGATTATCTTTTACTTCAGATTTGTTCAGCTTTTTTAATTCAATTACATGGATTTCCCATTGGTCACTATATAGAGTATATCGTTGATCTTCCCTCATATGAAAGGAAGAGTAAAAATAATTGGTATCCGTAAACTGATTGAATCCAAGAATACTGATATGTATTGATTTAGAACATGAATCATAAGTATGCCCTGATTTTAAATCTTGTGTATAAACTTTTGACAAATAGGAAAATACCCTTCTGTCCCAATATGCATAGGGTAATACCTGCATTTCGATATTAATCTTCCCTATGTCTTCAACAATTGTGTATAGATCCAGAATAGATAATTTGTCTTCCGGAATATCCTTAGGCAAATGCCGGTCTTTTACATGAATATTTCCGATTTTTTCTGGTTGAATGTGAAGGATACTGCTCAAAAAGCCTTTTAAGACTTTAGGTTGTTTCATAACTTGAGTGAAAGCATAGTCGTTTTTTAAAGATACAAAAATATTTTTTCTCATCTTTTGTTTTATCTCCTATAGTTTATCATGAAAGAACAATTATTTCAATAATATCTATTATTTTACAATATAATCACTATAATGTCAATTTTTTACATAAATTCTCATTCATCATTTGTCTGTCGCAATTATTTTAGTACCCATAAAAAAATAGAACAAATTCAAAATAAATAATAAGTTTTGTATTTTATGTGTATAAATTCGTAAATTATCAATAAAAGTTCGTAAGAAACAGAATTGAACAGCAATACAAGACAAGGTAGGATAATAGGACAAAGAAACAAAAAGGACAGTCAAGAGGAAAGGAGCATTATAGTTTGATGAAAAAGAGTCAAGTTTTAGCAGTTATGATGTTCGCCATGGTTTTTACCGGTTCCATACCTGCACAAGGGGTGTTTGCAAACGAATCGGCCAGACAGGCGGCAGTGAAAAGTGTGGCAAAAGCAAGTCAGACAGTAACCCAAAGTGATGCGTTGGAAGATAAGGATGGGTTAACCCTTACTGAGGGTGCAAAATTGATTGATGATGATAATTCCGGAAAAATGCTGGAGATCACAGCGGGCTATAATAATCAAAATAAGGGACACGCAGAATTTAAGAATCCGGAAACTTTGTTCAAAAAAACTGATTTTACTCTGCTGTCTGACATAAAAGTTTCAGAATTTGGTGATGACACAAAAGATAAAATAGCTGCTTTCGTTATCGGAACTGACAGTAGAAATATTCGTATTCTGCCACAGTCAGGAAAGCTTGGATACGGGGCATGTGAAGGCGGTACTTCTGAACACACGGTGGATCTGAATAACAAAGCAGAAACAGGAAAATGGTGTTCTGTAGCTTTGGTTTACACCGAGAATGAGACAAGCGGGCTGGTCACTGTCTATATGAATGGAGAAAAAGTATCAGACCAGACTGAAATAGGTTTTAAGTTAAGTGAAATGGACGGAATAACAGGAAAGATTGCACGATCCTATAATACAAATTTTCTTTTAAACGGTGTCTATGATCATATTGCTGTTAAAGATACTGCAACAAGTGAAAAGGATGCAAAAAAAGAGACAGCTGACCGTGTTTCTGAAAAAATTGAGCAGAGTGATGTTCAGGAGGCAGCGATTCCTGATAGAGATGATATCAGGGGCAATGTAACTCTAAAGAAAGTAACATCCAGCGGAACAAAAATTTCATGGAAATCTTCTGATGAATCTGTTATTTCTACAAAGGAAACAGCAAATGAAAATTATGATGCCGTTCCGGCAGGAATTGTAAACCGTCCTTCTGACGCAGATAAAAAAGTTACTCTGACAGCTACGTTTACGAGAGACGGAAAAAGTACAGATAAGACATATGAACTGACTGTAAAAAAAGCTGCAAAGAAACTGACGGAAGCTGATATGAAAGGATATTTCTTTACTTACTTTGCAGGAGAGGGTTATGATGATGGCGAGCAGATCTATTTTGCGTCAAGCCGTGACGGACTAAACTGGAACGATCTGAATGAAAATAATCCGGTACTTACTTCTAATCTTGGTGATAAGGGAGTGCGTGATCCATATATTATCCGTTCCCATGAAGGCGATAAATTTTATATGATCGCTACGGACCTGAAGATCAATGGTAAAAGCGGAGACAAATGGGGTGATGCTCAAACAAAAGGAAGCAAATGTCTTATGGTATGGGAGTCCAAAGATCTTGTGAACTGGTCTGAGCAGAGGATGGTTAAAGTAAATTCAGATAAAGCCGGATGTACCTGGGCACCGGAAGCTACTTATGATGAAAAGACAGGGGAATATATTGTTTATTGGGCTTCCAAAACCTCTGATGATAACTATGGAAAACAAAAACTATACTACTCTAAGACAAGAGATTTTTATACATTTACAGAACCAAAGGTGTTTATTGAAAAAAATCAGTCAAGTATAGATACAACAATATCATACAATGAAGCTGATGGATATTATTATCGTTATACAAAAAATGAGGGAAGTTCTAATAATGAACTGAATGCTAAGACTAAAACAATATTTATAGAGAGAAGCAAAACTCTTTTAAATGGAGATTGGGAGCATATTTCATCAGACTCTTTAAATGCAAACCAGTGGGTGGAAGGGCCTACTATGTTTAAATTTATCGGACAGAATAAGTGGTGTCTGCTTCTTGATAATTTCGGTGGGGGCGGATACTATCCTGTTGTGACAGAAGATCTCTCAAGCGGAGTATTTACAAAGCCTGAAAGCGCATATAAAATGCCGTCCAGAGCGCGGCACGGCACCCCAATCCAGGTAACCAATGAAGAATATAATGCCGTCATGAAAAAATGGGGAGATGTCGCCGAGGAAAAGGTGGAAGAATCTAAACAGGCCCCAATTGCAGAATATAATTTTGAGGACGGGGAAAAAGACATCGAGTTAAAGGCAAATGCAAAAATAGAGAAAGATTCCGATTCTAAATCTAATGTACTGAAACTTGACGGTACAGACGGCACCTTTGCACAGCTTCCATCCAGTCTATTTGAAGGAAGAAATAAGATGACCATTTCTATGGACGTAAAACCGGAGATGGATTCCGGAGCTTATTTTACTTTTGGTTTAGGAAAATCAGATAAGAAGTATATGTTCTTAAAACTTGCCGGAAAACAAGTGAAAAGTGTGATCACAAGTAATTCCTGGAATGGAGAGAACGGTGTTGATCAGAATCTCGAAGAAAGTACAAAAGGAAAGTGGCAGAATGTAAAAGTTGTCTTTGACGGACCGAAGATGCAGGTATATGTAAATAATGTACTGACAGGAACAAATGAAAATACGAAAATGTCCATTTCCGAATTGGGAAAGAATTTATCCGCATATTTGGGAAAATCTTTTTATAGCGGAGATAAATATTTCAACGGTTCCTTTGATAATATCAAAGTTTACAACAGAGCTTTCAGTCAAAAAGCTGTAGAGAACGAGTCACAGCTTGCAACATTAAAAGAGATGATAAATGGAGTCAAAAAGCTGAATGGAACGAAGTATACAGAAGAAAGCTTTGCGGCCTTGAAAAAGGCGGCCCAGAAACTGGAATCGTTGACTTATCCGACAGAAGCAGAACAAAAAGCAGCGGAAGAAGCATTCTATGATGCGCTGGCCGGGCTTGAAGTAAAAGGTGATACTTCCAATACCAACGGATTAAAGATTGTCATCCAGGCAGCAGAAAAGATCAAACAGCAGGGGTATACGAAGGCAAGCTTTGACCAGCTTCAGAAGGCATTAAAAGCGGCAGGGGAAGCTGCTAAGAATCCTTCTCTTACAAAAAGTCAGGCTGCTGTCCATATAGGGGCAATCCAAAAAGCGATGGATGGATTAAAGGCAGTACAGGTATCTAGAGTCACTGGACTTAAATCTTCTTCCAATAAGACTTCGTCACTAAAATTAAACTGGAACAAGGCTTCAGGTATATCTTCCTATGAACTGTACCGCTATAACAGCAGTAAGAAAAAATATGATAAGATCAAGACACTGAGTTCATCAGCATCATCTTATACCGATAAAAAATTAAAGTCAGGAACCATCTATACTTATCAGATCCGTGTGAAAAAGATTGACGGAGGAATTTCCTATTACGGTGTTTATACTAAATTAAAAACAGCTACAGCACCGGGCAAAGTCTCCGGATTAAAAGCAAAAAAAGCATCTAAAACAAAGATAAGATTAAGCTGGAAGAAAGTAAAAGGTGCTTCCGGCTATGCAATCTACATGAAGACCGGAAATGGAAAATATAAGAGAGTCAAGACAATCACAAAAGGCTCCACAGCCAAGTATACGAAGACAAAACTTAAGAAAGGCAGGAAGTATACATTCAAGATCCGGGCATACAAGAAGGCAGATAAGAATATTTACGGAAGTTATTCTTCTTCTAAAACATTAAAACTGAAATAAAAACAATAAAAAATCCTGAAAGTGATTTATCATTTTCAGGATTTTTTGCTTTTAAAAATTTATAAAGGTATATTAAGGCTGGTTTAAGAATAATGATTCATCCAAAAGAGACTTCAGGATATCTTCCTTTCGAAAAGCGGGATGAGCTTCGATCAGGCGACATATAGTGGAAATGATTTCAGGAGATTCTTCCAGGGCATCTGCTATTTCTTCGACCGATTTTCCTTTTCTCAATTTTTTCTCTGTCTGTTCAATTAATTTGAGATACTGTCCGGTCTTTGTTCCCTCTTTTCTCCCTTCTTTCATTCCTTCCTCTTTTCCTTCTTCTCTGCTGACTTTCATCTGCATTGCATAATCTGATAAATTTTTCTGACGAAACAGATATTCATCCATACGTTCAGGGTCCCGTTCCAGCTGCTTAAGTTCTTTGATAGCTTCTTCAATATAACAATCTTTTTCTAGCATTTTACGTTCCTCATCTCCTTCAGCAGATATAAAACGCGCCCATTGATAAAGTTTTGTATGCTTTGGCTGTACATGGGAAGCCCCAAGTTTGTTTAATTCAATGACATGGATCTCCCATTGGTCACTGTACAAAGACTGTCTGTTATCCTCCCGCATATGAAAGGAGGAATAAAAATAGTCAGTATCTGGAAATTGATTAAAGCCAAGAATACTGCCAGGAAATCCTTTTAGTATCTTAGGGTTTTTCATTACTTGTGTAAAAGCATAATCATTTTTTGTGTTCTCCTTTATTTTATCATGAATGGACAAAAATTTTAATATCACCTATAATTTTACAATAACATTGCTGAATTGTAAAATATTAGAAAAAAATAGATTTCGTAAATTTTTCAAACAAGTCCGTAAAATATTCAATTGAAGTTTTATACGGACTAGGTTAAACTAAATACAATCAACTTAATTCTTTCTCTAAGTACTTTTTAGTTGAGGAAAAAAATTAATTATTTCATAAAAAGAAGCCACTGCACATCATCTGCATGGCTTCTTTTTATATTATAATGATGTTCTGTTAACGACCTTACACTTTATCTTTAGGTACTGCTTTTCCAAACGATGATTTTCTCCATCCGCTATCATGTGGTCGGCGACTTCACAGGATTTTCTTCCTATTTGCTTCAAAGGAAGATTTACAGTCGTTAAAGGAGGATATAAATAAGCGGAGAGTTCCCGGTTGTCGAATCCGGTGACAGGAATGTCCTTACCGGGTGTGATGTTCTGATCATGGCACCAGTCATAAACTCCTCCCGCGATGATATCACTCATACATAAGATAGAATCCACAGATTTCCCCATCAAGGCAGCAGCTCCCTCACAGCCTGTCCGGCGGTTCCATTCGCCGTAATAAACAAACTTTTCGGAAAAGGGGAAATGAAATTCCAGAAGAGCACGCCGGAAGCCTTTCAGGCGTTCCGCAGTGTGGTAGCTTCCCGGTTTTCCGGCAATCAGTCCGGGATGTCGGAACCCTTTTTTTAGGACTGATTTAGTGATACGGTAGAAACCGTCCTCATCGTCTGCCAGCACAGAAGGGACCCCCGGGTCGGGGCTGGTACAGTAGGCCATGACAATCGGCAGATTCAGGCCGGAAGACACGGTTTTAATGTCACGTACATGGGGAGCTACATAGATGATGGCTCTGGCCTGTCTGGATCTCAGCTCGTTAATTTCATAATTTATGAGCTGCCCAAGATTGTTTTTTGTGTAATAAAAATCTCCGAATTTCTGGAACAGCCGTAAGTTTGTTAAAAGGATCTGATATTTGTGCTCTTCACAGTATTCTGTAATACCGTCAATGATATCAGGGGAGTTAAATACAGTCATATCCTCTGCGATTACCCCAATCGTGTTGGAGGTCTTTAATTTTAAATTTTTTGCAATATAATTCGGTGTATAGTTCAGCCGCTGGGCTGTCTTTCTCACAAGTTCAATGGTCTCTTTGCTGGCTTTGGCCTTTCCATTCAGAATGTTTGAGACGGTTGCGGTGGAGACATTGCAGGCAGCTGCGATTTCACGGATAGTAGTCATATCATAGGATCCTTTTCATGGAAGATAGAACAAAAGTGTACTTTACACACCTCGCAAATCAGTTTTTTCTATGCACAGCTTTTGTTCCGCGCGCGAAGCTGTGCATCCTGCCCGCAGGGCTTTTTTATTCCATAGGACGAACTTCCTATGGAATAAAAAATGGGACTGCTTGTACAGTCCCATTATACGTGGATTATCTTCTTTGGGCAAGTTCCATTTTGATGGTCATTTCATTGGCCTCATGTCTGTGGTAGAAAAACATGACGACTGCTCCGCCCAAAAACATAAGGATCGGAAGCCAGATGAAGTTGAACTTAATTGCCATCAGGGAGGAAGCCGCGATACCGGTGCCGACACAGGCGATGAGCCATCCGGCTACCAGCAGAGGAATCGCAGGGCCTGCAATGCCCATGATCACATGTCCGGTACTGGTCAGAGCCAGGCCAAAGATCATGGTAGTACATTTGTTGAATTTTTTCGTAATAAAAGGAATCAAAACCACGCCCAATACCTGGATCAGGGAAAGACCGTTGATCACGGGAACCAAATCTTTTCGGTCCAGATTATACTGAAAATAATAGACAAGGGAGGATGTACGAACCGTGTTGGCAAGCCAGTAAAAAAGGTTGGCTCCAACGATGATGACCCACGGCCAGTTTCCCTTGATTGCGCCGATACTTTTTTTGATGGAAATAGATTTCTCCGCCTGGGCGTTTTCCTCTCTCAGACAGGTAAATGCAAACAAAAACAAAATGACTCCGATGACGGCAAAGATGGCAACGGCACGGGTGAAGCCCGCACGGTCGTTTCCTCTTCCGAGAATACCGACCATTGGGAGAATGAAGGTAACGGCCAGAAAGTATCCTACATTTCCGCCTGTCATACGGTAGGAGTTCAGCACGATTCTCTCGTCTGCATCACTGCTTAAGTTGGGCAGGATAGAAGTAATCGGCGTTGAAATGCCGGAGTACAGCACTCCTGCGGTGATATAGGTGATGACTGCCCAGGCAATCTTTGCGGAGCCGGTCAGGTTCGGTGTCGTAATTTTTTCCGTATTTATTTCTTCTCCCATATCCCAGTCAGGGGTACTGGTGCTGTCGGTAAAGAGTCGGGCAAAAATACCTCCGTCTTTGGCAAAAGTGGACTGTCCGAACCGGTTTCTGGAAAGGTCCGGGCGGTTGATATGAGGCCCGGCTACGCTGTATGTAGATGCAGCTTCCCCACTTGTTCAGCTGACACATGGTCGTGGTCGCATGGTCTTTTTCAAAAGTCATGTCGGCCCTGCTGATGCTGCGGTTTTCAGGGAGTTTTACGTTCATCATAAAAGAATCTCCGCATAAGGTCATCGGTGAGTAATGAATAATAGGATGTCCGAAAGAATACCCCTTTTCATAAAATTGTTTTTCTGTATTATAAGGAGCCATGCGGTATGTCCAGGTTTTTTCTGAACCGGCTGGAAGTTCAGTCGGCTCTCTTTTGTAAATCCAATCTTTTAAAGGTCCCTCATCTTCGGCATAACCTCCTGCCAGGATTAATTTGTGAAACAAAATCCCGTCCAAAGAAGGGGAAACATTTTCAAAGAAAAGATTTTCATAGGCACAGTAAGTACCTACGGAAAAGGTTTCTCCGGCCGTCTGATAAACTCCGAGATGGGGACCCTGATTGTTTCTCCTGTGGAGGGCAATCTTCGTATAGTCGGGAGAGACAGACGGAAAGCGGCTGACTGCCGGATGTTTTTAAGGATATCCTTATCCCGGAACATGATGTAGGCAAAGGATGTCCAAACACCGAAATCCCGGATTACGAGAGGTTCCTGTTCTTTATTTAGAAGGGGGATATGGAAATCAAAAGTGTTAGGGTCAGAACTAAGGTCATAGATAAAGTTAAGTTTGAAACGGTCAAAATCATAGGAGATCACAGCTTTATTATGGGAAGAAAGATTAATAGACGGGGAGACATCCTGAGTCTGGTAAGTCTGATCACCTATGGACAGATCAAAAGAACCAAAAAGTTTATCCGCTTCCTTATATCCTGCCTCAGATAGATAAGAGGGATCCACTACCCAGTTCATGCATGAAGCATTTTTGTTGAATTCCAGACGGATGAGCTGCCCTTTGTCTGAAAAATCTGCTTTGAAGGTATTATTATGTATCATTTTAACATCCTTTCGTGGTATAATAATTTTATGTTAAACGTTTAATTTGTAAAAAATACATATAATAATTGTAAGAGTTTTATGTAATTTGTATAAAGTCTTTAAAGCGATAGGTTGATGAAGCTATCCAGGTTGTCTACTTGTCGCAGGTTTGTCTTGTGTTTTTTCAAAAACAAACAAACTATAATCTAAAATTAAACAACTTATGGAAAACATATACATGAAATTCGTAAAAATTTTAAACAAGTTCATAGGATATTAGGTCGAAAAAATTCATGAACCTTGTAGAATACAAAGTAACAGGAAACACAAGGGATAAATTAGGAGTTGTAAAAAATGAACTATGTATTTGATGAAAAATTCAGCAGGTATGGTGAAGTAGTAAACCAGTTTGATTTCACCGGTGTTGTGGAGTTAATGAAAGGCGTACAAGTTGATAAAGGCATCAAACAGACAGAATCTGCAAGAGAACTTGAGTGCAGGAAAAGTTATTTAACGGAAAGGAAATACAAGTGGGATGGTGTCTGGGACATAACCATAAAATCAATATGGTGGAGTACCATAAAACCTGTCAGCTGTTTATAACGGCTTCCGATTGTGTCATGTTTTTTGGAGAAAAGAAAAATATGGAGTTTAATCAGGTGTATAACACAAAATATATGGAAGGCTTCTTTATTCCTAAGGGAACTGCGTTAAAGATCAATCCGGAAGTACTTCATTGTACTCCGTGTAATATCAACAGCTATGGATTCAAAGTGATTTCAGTGAATGTTAGGCACACGAATGAACCTTTGGAAATTCAGACAGGAGACAGAAAAGACCGAACACTGTTTGCAAATAGAGAAGCAGGCGTGGAAGGTGCCTTTTGCGGATTAAAAGGAGATACAATAGCTGTATATCAGAAAACACAGAATTTCCGATGATAGAAAAAGGCAGCCTCAATCAGTATAGACTCATTGAGACTGTCTTTGTTCAATAATTGAGCAACTGAGGAAATCCCCTTTTGATTATTTCAGGATTTTGGGAAACTGTTTCTTTGATTGTTCATATGTTTCAGATTCCTCGAGTACACGTCCGAGCACAGACTCAGCGTTATTTGTGGCATCCTCCAGGGGAACAACAAGAAGCTTTTTGTTCCCAAACCTTGTCGTCTTTTCAACTTCTGTGTTGGATGCGATGATTACATAATCAGCCTCATCAATCTGCTCCGGAGTAAATTCTCCACCGATTCCCTGTGCGCCGTGTGTCTCTGTCCTGATTTCATAACCAAGGGCTTCAGCAGCCGATTCAAGCTGTTCAGCAGCAACATAGGTTTGGACCATTCCGGTCGGGCATTTTGTGATACAAAGTAGTTTCATAAATGTCTCCTCCATTCTTATGTTACTCCTTCTTAGAATTCTATTATAGCATAAACATTGGCGCAATCTTATACAAAAATGGAAAACAAAAAGAAGGATTTTATGTAATATAATTTGTAAATTTAGCTAAAATATATGACGCATTAACAAAATATCATGCAATATAAACAACTTGTGCGTACCACCGTACAAGTTTTAAAATAAATTTTGCAGGGAGGAAACATATGGCTAATAAAGCGGGTTCAATGAAATATTTTAAGCTGAAAGAAGATCTGAAAAATGATATTTTATCCGGAATTTACAAGCCCGGAGACAAAATGCCTTCAGAAAATCAGCTGGCGCGGGAGCTGTCTATCAGCCGGCATACAGTGAGAAAAGCACTCTCAATTCTGGAAGACGAAGGGTATATCGTTGCATATCACGGAAAGGGCACTTTTTGTACGGAGCGGGCAATCCATAAAAAGCAGTCCAGAAATATTGCCGTTATCACAACTTATATATCAGATTATATTTTTCCGCAGGTGCTAAACGGGATTAACCAGGTTCTCACGGAAAACGGTTACAGTCTGATGTTTAAGACAACAGGAAACAGCCGTGTCAATGAGACAAAATGTCTGGAGGATATTCTGACGAAAGATGTTGACGGTCTAATCATAGAACCGAGTAAGAGTGAACTGTTTTGTAAACATCCGAATCTTTATCAGACGCTGGATCAATATGAGATTCCCTATGTTTTTATTCAGGGTGTTTACTCTGAGATGACAGATAAACCTTATATCGTAATGGATGACTGTAAGGGAGGATATCTTCTGACAAAACATTTGATTGAAACAGGGCACAGATTTATCGCAGGAATTTTTAAGGCGGACGATTATCAGGGAAAAGAACGCCACAGGGGCTATGTCATGGCTCTGAATGAGGCGGGTATCCCGTATAATCCTGATGCGGTCATATGGTTCCACACAGAAGACAGGGCATCAAAGCCCAGGGGAGAAATTCACAGAATGACAAAAGAGGGATTCCCGATGGACGCGGTAGTCTGTTATAACGACCAGATCGCGCTGGAGATTATTTACGAGCTGGAGGCTTTGGGGATCAGCATACCGGATGATATATCTGTCACTGGATATGATAATTCGGCTTTGGCAAGGCTGGGAGTCATTAAACTGACCACAATTGCCCATCCGCAGAAAAAGCTCGGGGAGATGGCCGGACAGCTTCTGCTGGAACAGATTCAGGGAATACCAAATGAAAAATCAAAAGTAACAAGAGTGATCGAGCCTGAACTCATCGTCAGGAACTCGTGTAAAGACAGACGCAGGATGGAGGAAAAAAGATGAACACAAAAAAATATCAATTTTGGTTTGCAACAGGATCACAGGATTTATATGGAGAAGAATGTCTTTTTCATGTAGCACAACACTCAAAAATAATCGTGGAAGCACTGAATAAGTCAGGTATCCTTCCCTATGAAATTGTGTGGAAGCCTACTCTGATTGATAATGCATCCATAAGAAGAACTTTTAATGAAGCAAACTCAGATGAGAACTGTGCCGGAGTCATCACATGGATGCATACGTTTTCTCCTGCAAAATCATGGATTTTGGGGCTGCAGGAATACAGAAAGCCGCTGCTTCATTTACATACGCAGTTTAATCAGGAGATTCCGTATCAGACAATTGATATGGATTTTATGAACGAGAATCAGTCAGCACATGGCGACAGAGAGTATGGACATATTGTTTCACGCATGGGAATTGAGCGGAAAGTTGTCGTAGGATTCTGGGACGATGAGAGAGTAAAGAGAGAAATTGCTTCCTGGATGAGAACTGCTGTCGGAATCATGGAGAGCAGCCATATACGTGTGGCGCGTGTGGCAGACAACATGAGGAATGTAGCGGTCACAGAGGGAGATAAAGTAGAAGCCCAGATCAAATTCGGATGGGAGATCGACGCATATCCAGTCAATGAAATCGCAGATTATGTTGAGGCTGTCTCTAAAGGTGATACGGATGCGCTGGTAGAAGAATATTACGACAAATACGAAATTCTTCTGGAGGGAAGAGATGCCGGAGAATTTAAAAAACATGCCGCCGTTCAGGCTCAGATCGAACTCGGATTCGAGAAATTCCTGACGGAAAAAGATTATCAGGCCATTGTGACTCATTTTGGGGATCTCGGCTCTTTAAAACAGCTTCCGGGTCTTGCGATTCAGAGACTGATGGAGAAAGGATACGGTTTCGGAGCGGAAGGAGACTGGAAGACGGCTGCTATGGTGCGTCTGATGAAGATTATGACGGCAGGAAAGAAAGACGCAAAGGGAACCTCTTTCATGGAAGATTACACCTATAACTTTGTGCCTGGAAAAGAGGGAATTCTTCAGGCTCATATGCTGGAAGTATGTCCGACGATTGCGGAGGGACCGATAAGCATCAAAGTAAATCCTCTCTCCATGGGAGACAGGGAAGACCCCGCAAGACTTGTCTTTACGGCAAAAGAAGGGCCGGCAGTTGCCACATCTTTAGTTGATCTCGGACACAGGTTCCGCCTGATCATTAATGAGGTTGACTGCAAAAAGACGGAACAGCCGATGCCGAAGCTTCCGGTTGCCACTGCGTTCTGGACTCCGAAACCGAATCTTCCGGTAGGCGCCGAGGCGTGGATTCTGGCAGGCGGAGCCCATCACACAGCGTTCTCATATGATCTGACCGCACAGCAGATGGGAGATTGGGCAGATGCTATGGGAATTGAGGCTGTTTATATAGATGCCAATACCAATATCCGTAACTTTAAAAATGAATTAAGATGGAACGAAGCAGCCTTCAGATAGAATTCTGAGGGCCTTGGGTCCACAGCAGGAGGAGATCAAATGGAAATGAACAGTGTAAAAAGTGCAATTGAAAACGGGAAAACAGCGCTTGGGATTGAATTTGGTTCCACAAGGATCAAGGCGATCCTCGTAGGGGAGGACAATGCTCCGATTGCATCCGGAAGTCATGACTGGGAAAACCGGCTGGAGAACAATATCTGGACTTATAGTCTGGATGATATCTGGACCGGGCTTAAAGACAGCTACCGGAAGATGGCCGAGGATGTGAAGAGCAAGTATGGAATTGAATTGGAAACCATTGGAGCCATTGGGTTCAGTGCTATGATGCACGGTTATATGGCGTTTGACAAAGACGGAGAACTTCTTGTGCCATTCAGAACGTGGAGAAATACCATGACAGAGGAAGCATCAGAAAAACTTACAGAGGAATTTAACTATCATATTCCTCAGAGATGGAGTATCGCGCATCTTTATCAGGCGGTTCTCAATGGGGAAGAGCATGTGAAAGAGATTACATATCTTACGACTCTGGCGGGCTATGTGCACTGGAAACTTTGCGGAAGCAAGGTTCTGGGAGTAGGAGAAGCTTCCGGTATGTTCCCGATTGACATCGAAACGAAAAATTACAATGAAACAATGATTTCCAAATTTGATGAACTTGTTGCGGACAAAGGATATCCGTGGAAATTAAAAGAGATTCTTCCGGAAGTCCTTGTGGCAGGAGAAAATGCCGGAGTATTGACGGAAGAAGGTGCGCAACTCCTGGACCCGAGCGGAAAACTTAAGGCGGGAGTTCCGATGTGCCCTCCGGAAGGAGATGCGGGAACCGGCATGGCTGCGACCAACAGTGTGGCCGTGAAGACTGGAAATGTTTCTGCCGGAACGAGTGTGTTTGCCATGATCGTGTTGGAGAAAGAGCTTTCCAAGGTTTATCCTGAGATTGACCTTGTAACTACGCCGACCGGAAATCTGGTGGCCATGGTCCACTGCAACAACTGTACTTCGGATCTGAATGCATGGGTGAATCTGTTTAAAGAATTTGCTGAAAGCTTCGGTATTGAAAACACAGATATGAACAAGCTCTTTGGTAAGTTATATAGTAAAGCCCTGGAAGGGGATGCGGACTGCGGAGGACTTCTGGCATATAACTATTTTTCCGGGGAGCATATCACCGGATTTGAGGAAGGACGTCCTCTGTTCGTGAGACAGCCGGACAGCAAATTTAATCTGGCAAACTTCATGCGTGTTCACCTGTTTACGGCCCTCGGTGCGTTAAAGACCGGCCTGGATATTCTGATGAAGCAGGAAAATGTACAGGTGGAAAAGCTGCTTGGCCATGGAGGGTTATTTAAGACAAAAGGTGTCGGTCAGAAGATTATGGCTGCGGCAGTCAACGCACCGGTTTCTGTTATGGAAACCGCGGGAGAAGGCGGAGCCTGGGGAATTGCCCTGTTGGCATCTTATATGAAAAATAAAACAGAAGGGGAAACACTGGATGATTATCTGATTCAAGAAGTATTTGCAGAAGACGAAGGAATCAGTATGGAACCGGATGAAAAAGACGTAAAAGGCTTTGATACATTTATAAAAAGATATACAGAGGGACTTCCAATTGAACGTGCGGCAGTGAATGCATTGAAACAAATGTAAAAGTGGGGTAAAATAATATGTTAGAAGAGTTAAAAAAACAAGTTTATGAGGCAAATATGGAGCTCCCACAGAAGGGGCTTGTCACCTACACATGGGGCAATGTCAGCGGGATTGACAGGGAAAGAGGTTTGTTTGTCATCAAACCGAGCGGAGTGGAGTATGAAAAGCTGTCACCGGAAGATATGGTTGTGATGGATCTCTCCGGCAATAAGGTCGAGGGAGAGATGAATCCTTCTTCTGATACACCGACTCATCTGGAACTATATAAGGCATTTAAAGATCTCGGCGGAGTGGTACATACCCATTCCCCGTGGGCCACTTCATGGGCACAGGCAGGAAGAAGTATTCCATGTTACGGAACAACTCATGCAGATTACTTTTATGGGGATATTCCTTGTGCCAGAGGACTGACAAAGGCAGAAATAGAAAAGGATTATGAGAAAAACACCGGGTTGGTCATCATAGAGACATTTAAGGATAAAAACCCCATCTATGTACCTGGAGTACTCTGTACAAATCATGGACCTTTTACATGGGGTAAAGATGCCGGTGAAGCAGTTCATAACGCAGTTGTACTGGAGGAAGTGGCTAAGATGGCGTATCGGGCGGAGCATTTAAAAGACGGGATCAGCCCTGCACCTCGGGTTATTCAGGATAAGCATTTTTTCCGCAAACATGGGGAAAACGCTTATTATGGTCAATAGAGATCGGAATCTGGGATCTGATCGGTGGAAATAATAGTTGTACCTGGAGCTTTACAGCAGGAGAGGATGCGGCATATGATAAAGGTTTTTTTAGTGGAAGATGAAGTAATTATACGGGAAAGTATAAAGAACAATGTGGAGTGGGAAAAGCATGGATATGAGCTGGTTGGAGAAGCAGGCGACGGAGAGATGGCGCTTCCGCTCATTAAAGAACTGAAACCGGACATATTGATTACAGACATTAAAATGCCTTTCATGGACGGTGTGGAACTTGGAAAGATTTTAAAAACAGAGATGCCGGATCTGTCTGTTATTTTTCTGACCGGCTATGATGATTTTTCTTTTGCAAAAGAGGCAATCTCCATCGGGGTGGAAGAATATTTGATGAAGCCTGTCACAGGAGAACAGCTCATTGCCGCACTTGACAAAGTGAAAAATCAGATTGAAAAGAAAAAGATACTGACAGACAATATGACACGGCTTGAGCAGGAGAGTCAGAAAAATATACAGATCAAACGATACCGTTTTTTCGGAGAACTTGTGCGCAGCAAGATGCCGGTATCAAAGCTGATCAGAATGGGAAATGAACTGGGTATTTCTGTGATGGCATCTGCTTATACGGTAATACTTTTAAAGTACTATTTTAATCATTCGGACGATGAAGAGAGAAAACGGAAGGCAGAGGAAGCAAACAGGCTGCTTTCACATACAGACAGTCAGGAACATGTTGTTATGTTCCAGAGAGCGACAGAAGGATACATCTTTCTTTTGAAGGTACAGAGTGACGAAGATATTGATAAGATTAGAGAGAGATTTGTAAAAAAAGTGGTTGAAATTGCTTCCCGCTTTGAGGATCTTGGATATTTTATCGGAGTCGGAGAGACAGTCCACAGAGTGCATGAGATTTCCCGCAGCTATGACACGGCAAGTGTGGCTTTCGCAAAGCAGTATGAGATGGGCAAAAACAGAGTCTTATATTACAGCCAGCTTGATAAAAGAGAAGAAATAGAGGACATCTCCGTAAATATTGATTTTCGGGAGATTAATATGGAAAAAACAGACAAAGCAGTCCTGGTCAAATTTTTGAAAAATGGAACAGGAGAAGATGTAGACGAATTTGTTGAGGACTATTTCAAAGCTTTTGGAGAGAAGAACATGGAGTCTTTTTTATTCCGACAGTATATTATTCTTGATATTTGTTTTATTATCAATGAATTTTTGGAACAAATCCATGGTGCAAAGAAGAAAGTGGCTGATCAGATGTTCGGAGAGAACTATAAGTTTACCGATGTGGATACTCTGGATAAGACAAAAGCTTATGTAAAGAGATTAATAAGAATGGCCATAGAACTGCGGAGCGAGAGTGTTGTTAAAAAGTATCAGCCGATGATCGAGGATGCTACGGATTACATCAGGAAGCACTTCAGTGATGATGACATTTCGCTGAATGTTGTTGCTTCTATTGTGGGGCTGAGCCCGAGCCATTTCAGCACGGTTTTTCGTCAGGAGGTTGGAAGTACCTTTGTAGAATATCTTACCATGGTGCGTATGGAGGAAGCGAAGACACTTCTCAAATGCACAAGTTTGAAAAGCTCGGAGATTGGTTACAGAATTGGTTATAAAGATCCCCATTATTTTAGTTTTCTGTTTAAAAAGACTCAGAAATGTACTTCGAAAGAGTACCGCATGAAAGGAATCTGATGAAAAGATTTAGTATAAAGCTTTCAGTATCCTCTCTGGAGAAAAAATTAAACTGGATTCGTTTATGTGTGCTGGTGCCATTCTTTGGAATGGTGCTGGCTCTTCTTGTCATGATGGTCAGTTTCAATGAACAGTATGACACAAGTGTACAGAATATCAGTCAGGCAAGTGAATTTAATTTTCAGTTCAGGGAAGACATTGATAACAAGATGTACAGGGTAGTAATAGGAGCAGATACCTTTGAGGAAATGAACCCTTATGTGGAAAGCTTTAAGGCCAGGATGACACTGGAACAGCTCAGAAAGACTGCTTTAAAACAGGAGAGCAGAGACCGTCTGGATCAGATCAACCGCCTTTTGGCCAGCTTGGAAACGTATATTCAGAAAATACAGACATCTGATATTATGAAAGACTATAAGGTCAATGACCGTATTTTAAGGGATGATGTGAATATCTTTACTGAAATCATTGAAAAGAAGATTAGCGAGTATATTTATTTTGAGACAGGCAACTTAAAACAACTGAGGAGCGGTCTGAGAAAAAATATTATGACTGCAGTCGCTGTTTCTGCGGCTATTTCCGCATTTCTTATCGTTTTTATCTGGATATTCACAAATCGGATCGCCAAAAGTATCTCGGAGCCGATCGTGGATCTGTGCAATAAGACAAAGCTTGTCGGAAAAGGGGATTTTACAGTAAGAGCCTTAAACAGTGAGACAGAAGAAGTCAGGATTCTGAGCAAAAACTTTAATCAGATGGTGAGAAGGATTGAACAGCTTGTGGAGGATGTGACTAAGGAGCAGATGAATCTGAGGAAAACAGAGCTGGAACTTCTCCAGTCCCAGATTAATCCCCATTTTTTGTATAATACTCTTGATACGATCATCTGGTTTGCGGCAGACGGACAGAATGAACAGGTGGTTCAGATGGTACAGGATCTGTCCACATTTTTCAGGGAATGTTTAAGTAAGGGTGAAGGCCTGATTTCTCTA
Source organism: Anaerostipes faecis (assembly GCF_910574135.1). NCBI lineage: Bacteria > Bacillati > Bacillota > Clostridia > Lachnospirales > Lachnospiraceae > Anaerostipes > Anaerostipes faecis. The sequence goes on from NZ_CAJSYK010000016.1 coordinate 63,928, forward strand.
AAGGATGAACTTCTGCATGTAGAAAGCTATCTTAAGATCCAGAGTGTCCGCTATCAGGATATACTCGATTTTTCAATTGACGTGCCAGAAGAAATCTTAGGCAGCAAAATTATTAAAATGACCCTTCAGCCTCTTGTGGAAAATGCACTGTATCACGGCATTAAGCGGCGGAGAGAAAAAGGAAAGATTGAGATCAATGGAGTCTATGATGAGGATAATATTTATCTGTCGGTGGAAGATGACGGTCCGGGCATGGATGCAGATCATGTGGCGAGAATCAATCAAGAGATGATGGGCGGAAGCCGGGACCGCAGAGTAACCGGATTTGGAATGTCCAGTGTAAACCAGAGGCTGAAGCTGCAGTTTGGAGAAGAGTATGGACTAATCGTAGAAAGTGAAGAATCTGCAGGTACAAGAGTGATTGCTGTTCTGCCAAGAGAGACCTGATTTTATGAAAGTCAGAATGAATCTGAAATAAAAATGGTTCATTCTGACTTTTTGTTTCTTGTGTGCTATGTTGTATGTTCACCTTAAGGGCTATGAACCATGTTTAAGTAAAAAAATGAACTCATTTCAAAAGAAAAAAAACTTTTTTAACCTCATATTGAAAAAAAATAAAAAAGTGTACTTAACTCAAAAGATATTGCATTGAAACAAGTGCAGATACAAGTAAAATGTATATTGTAAGTAAGAACCGCATGAAGTTCAGAAAATTTAAGGAGGAGAAAGTCATGAGAAAAGGATTTAAGAAAGTTCTTAGTATTGCTCTTTGTGCAGCAATGATGGGCACCATGTTGACAGCCTGCGGCGGAGGTGGAAAAAAGGATGCCGCTAAGAAAGATAACAAGGAGATCACGATCGGATTTTCACAGGTAGGTGCGGAGAGTGACTGGCGTGTTGCCAACACAAAGTCCATGAAGGAAGCACTGTCTGCGGGAAATGGTTTCAAATTATCTTTTGCTGATGCTCAGCAGAAACAGGAGAACCAGACAAAGGCTGTCCGCGAGTTTATTTCACAGGGTGTGGATGTCATCGCGATCGCGCCGGTAACAGAGACCGGATGGGAAACTGTTCTGAAAGAAGCAAAGGAAGCAGGCATCCCGGTAATCACTGTTGACAGACAGATCAAGACATCTGATGATTCACTGGTTTCCTGCTGGGTAGGTTCCGACTTCAAGAAAGAAGGAGTGGAAGCAGGAAAATGGCTGATCAAAGACATGGAAAAAAAGGGTAAGAAAGCTGCCAACATCGCAGTTTTACAGGGAACAATCGGTTCTTCCGCTGAGATCGGACGTACAAAAGGATTTAAAGAAGGCATTAAAGACGCTAAGGACTTTAAGATCATAGCTTCTCAGACAGGCGAGTTTACACAGGCTAAAGGACAGGAAGTAATGGAATCCTTCCTGAAACAGTACAAAAACATTGATGTCGTAGTGGCTCAGAATGACAACATGGCATTTGGTGCGATTGATGCATTAAAGGCAGCAGGTAAAAAACCTGGAAAAGATGTCACAATCATTTCCTTCGACGCTGTAAAAGCAGCATTAAAAGAAGTACAGAACGGACAGATCAATGCTGAGTTTGAATGTAATCCGCTGCATGGACCTCGCGTAGCAGACCTTGCTAAGAAGCTCATGAACGGTGAGAAAGTAGAGAAGGTTCAGTATGTAGAAGAACAGGTATTTACAAAAGATAACGTAGACAAGTTTATCAACGAACGCCAGTACTAAAAATCAGCTGGATGTACATAAAAATTGCAGGCTCTGGACCAGAAAGCCGATTTCTGGCCTAACCTGTAATTTTTATACTTAGATTGCCCAGGGGCAGACCTAATAACAGTGAAAAGAAAGGTGGAATTGTCATGAGTGATGAAAAAAAGACAGTTCTTTCCATGAAAAATATCAGTAAGAGTTTCCCCGGTGTAAAAGCATTATCCGATGCGCAGTTGACTTTACGGGAAGGTGAGATTCATGCATTGATGGGAGAAAACGGTGCAGGAAAATCAACTCTGATCAAAGTCCTGACTGGTGTGGAAGAATTTGAAACCGGCGAAATCATTATGGATGGAAAGAGCATCGTAAACGGATCTCCGCAGGAAGCGGGCATGAATGGAATCAGCACAGTTTACCAGGAAGTAAACCTCTGTCCGAATCTTACGGTTGCGGAAAATATTTTTATCGGACGAGAACCTATGAAAATGGGACATATCGACTGGAAGACGATCAACAGGGAAGCACAGAAAATCCTTGACAACTTAAAATTAGAAATTGACGCCACAGAGCTTCTGGAAAACTATTCTGTTGCAATCCAGCAGATGGTTGCCATTGCAAGGGCTGTAGATACACAGGCAAAAGTCTTGATTCTGGATGAACCTACTTCCAGCCTGGATGAAGGAGAAGTAGAAAAATTATTCGAAGTTATGAACATGCTGAAAAAACGAGGAACAGCGATCGTGTTTGTTACTCATTTTCTTGAACAGGTTTATGCAGTATGTGACAGGATCACTGTTTTGCGAAACGGACATTTTGTAGGGGAATACAAGACTGAAGAACTTCCGAGAGTCAAATTGGTTGCGACCATGATGGGCAAAGAGTTTGATGATCTGGCTGATATTAAGAATAAAGCCGGAAATGGTTCCAGGAGAAACAATGAAGCTGTGATCGAGGCTAAAGGGTTATATCATAAAGGATCTATCAAGCCATTTGATCTGACTATACATAAGGGAGAAGTCATTGGATTATCAGGACTATTAGGGTCAGGACGATCTGAACTGGCAAGAGTTATTTATGGAGCAGATAAACCGGAAGGCGGAGAACTCTATGTGAATGGAGAGAAACTTCACGTAAAGGCTCCGATCGAAGCAATGCAGAAAGGAATGGCATATTGTCCGGAAGACAGAAAGGCCGAAGGTATCATCGCCGACTTGTCCGTACGAGAGAACATGATCATTGCGCTGCAGGCAAAACGTGGAATGTTTAAGCTGATGAGCAAGAAAGAACAGGAAGAATTAACAGATAAATATATTGAAATGCTCCAGGTCAAGACGGCCAACAGAGAGGTGCCGATCAAGACTTTGAGCGGAGGAAACCAGCAGAAAGTCATTCTTGGAAGATGGCTGATGACCGACCCGGATTTCCTGATTCTGGATGAGCCTACAAGAGGTATTGATGTCGGTACAAAGACAGAAATTCAGAAGCTTGTTGTAAAACTGGCTGGAGAAGGAATGTCTGTCATGTTCATTTCCTCTGAAGTTGAGGAAATGCTCCGTACCGTAAATCACATGGGTATCCTGAGAGACGGAAAAAAGGTCGGAGAGCTGGAAGAAAGTGAATTATCACAGGAGAATGTTATGAAAGCAATCGCAGGAGGTGACAAGTAATGGATAAGTTGAAAAAATTGACAACCTGCCGCCTGTTTTGGCCTCTTGTATGTCTGTTTCTCGTACTGCTGTTTAACTTTATTAAATCACCGTCATTCTTTAAGATTTCAGTGAACAACGGTGTGTTATACGGATATCTGGTAGACATATTCAACAGATCCAGTGAGCTGATCATTTTGGCAGTCGGGATGACTCTCTGTGTGGCATCCAGTGCAGGAACCGATATTTCCGTCGGTGCTACAATGGCTTTGGCAGGAGGTGTATCTGTATATCTTCTGGGAACAGGAAATACATATAATATGCCGTGGATTCTTGCAATCCTGGCCGGACTTCTTGTCTCAATCGTATGCGGAATGTGGAATGGATTCCTGGTAGCAAAAATGAAAATACAGCCCATGGTGGCCACACTGATACTGTTTACTGCCGGGCGCGGTATGGCACAGCTGATCACCGGAGGAAATATTTTATACATCAAAGTGCCGAACTTTAAATATTTAGGAGGATTTCTTCCGCATATTCCGGTGCCGACCCCGATTCTTGTAGCAATTATTGTGGTAGTGCTTGTAAGTTTATTCTTAAACAGAACAGCGACAAAATTATATGTTGAAAGTGTCGGTATTAACCCGAAAGCCAGCCGTCTGTTCGGACTGAATTCCAACAGGATCATCTGGCTGACATATGCAGCCTGCGGACTCTGTGCAGGAATCGCAGGTATGATCGCTACATCAAGAATCTCATCCATTGATGCCAATAACGTAGGTAATCTGATGGAATTGGATGCAATCCTTGCAGTAGCCCTTGGAGGAAACTCACTGGCAGGAGGAAAGTTTTCTCTTGGAGGAAGTGTCATCGGAGCGATCACGATCCAGGCATTGTCAACGACACTCTATGCACTGAAAGTAACCGGAGATCAGCTTCCGCTTTATAAGGCGATCGTAGTTATCATTATTGTGACACTGCAGTCTCCGGAATTCAAGAAATTTATGAATCGATACAAAGCAAAAAGAGCGGCGAAAGCTGCTGGAGAGAAGGTGGCATCATGATAGAGAAAATCAAGAGCAAACTGCGCGGGAATGGTTTCCTGCTGTTTGTCACCATCGTGCTGTTCTTCATCTTGTATATCGCAGGAGCCATCGCCTATGGTGACCGTAACTTCACAAGTCCTCAGGTATTTTTAAACCTGTTTATCAGCAACGCAGGGCTGATCATTGCAGCAGTCGGCATGACCTTTGTCCTTATCACTGGAGGGATTGATATTTCCATAGGTTCTGTCATCGGCGTTGTATGTATGATGCTTGCATGGATGATGGAGATCAAACATATGAGCGCAGGGCTGGCAATCGTCTTAGTGCTGGCATTTGGAATTATATTCGGTCTGGTACAGGGATTCCTGGTAGCATATTTAAAAATTCAGCCTTTCATCGTAACACTGGGAGGTATGTTCTTTGCCAGAGGTTTGACCGCCGTGATCAGTTCTGACATGATCAGTATTAAAAATGAGACGTTCTTAAACCTTGCAAATAATAAAATTTACTTAAGCTTTATCACTTACTATAACAACAGAGGAATCGCAATGCACCCATATATTTACCTGAGCGTTGTTATCGCGCTCCTGGTTGTGGCAATTGCATTTGCACTATTGAAGTTTACAAAGTTCGGACGTGCAGTATTTGCCGTGGGTGGAAATGAACAGTCTGCACTGCTCATGGGACTGAATCCGAGAACAACAAAATTAAAGGTTTATGTATTAAACGGATTTTTAGCATCCCTGGCCGGTTTTGCTTTCTGCTTAAACTCCTGCGGAGGATTTGTAGAGCAGGCCCGCGGATTCGAGATGGATGCCATTGCGGCAGCTGTCATCGGAGGAACACTGCTGACCGGAGGTGTAGGAACTGTTATCGGTTCACTTTTCGGATCTCTGATCAAAGGTATCATTGAAACGATCATCACATTCCAGGGTACATTGTCATCCTGGTGGACGAGGATTGCCATTGCAGCCCTGCTTTGCTTCTTCGTCATCTTACAGAGCGTATTTAAATCCATCCGTGAAAAACGGCTGGCCCAAAGTGAAGATTAGCAGGAGGTAGGAAAATGAATAACATGCCAAAAGTAAAAATCGGGATCGTAGCAGTCAGCCGTGACTGCTTCCCGGAAAGCCTTTCCGTTTCCAGGAGAGAAGCTTTAGTGAAAGCTTATAAAGAAAAATATGGGGAAGAAGACATCTATGAATGTCCGGTCTGCATCGTAGAGAGCGAGATCCATATGGTGCAGGCACTGGAGGATATCAAAAAGGCAGGGTGCAACGCGCTAGCAGTATATCTCGGAAACTTCGGACCGGAGATCTCAGAGACACTTCTCGCCAAACATTTCGACGGACCAAAAATGTTCGTTGCGGCGGCTGAGGAAAGCGGAAACAATCTGCTGGACGGACGGGGAGATGCCTACTGCGGAATGCTGAATGCAAGTTATAACTTAAAGCTTCGGAATATTAAGGCATACATCCCGGAATATCCGGTTGGAACTGCGCAGGAATGTGCGGATATGATCCATGAATTTGTACCGATCGCGAGAGCGGTAAAAGCACTGAGTGAGCTTAAGATTATTTCTTTCGGTCCAAGACCACTGAACTTCCTGGCCTGCAATGCACCGATCAAGCCATTATATGATCTGGGCATCGAAATTGAAGAAAACTCAGAGCTGGATCTGTTCGAGGCGTTCAACAATCATAAAGATGATGAACGGATTCCTTCTATAATAAAAGAAATGGAAGAAGAACTGGGTCAGGGAAATAAGAAGCCTGAAATTCTGGCAAAGCTTGCCCAGTATGAACTGACATTGAAAGACTGGGTGGAAGAGCACAGAGGCTACAGGAAATATGTTGCCATCGCGGGCAAATGCTGGCCGGCATTCCAGACCCAATTCGGTTTTGTTCCATGCTACGTAAACAGCCGTCTTACTGCCCAGGGAATCCCAGTGTCATGTGAGGTGGATATCTACGGAGCGCTAAGTGAGTTTATCGGAACTGCGGTAAGTGAAGACGCGGTAACGCTTCTTGACATTAACAATTCTGTTCCTGCCGATATGTATGAAGAAGATATCAAAGGAACATTTGACTATACACAGAAAGATACCTTCATGGGATTCCACTGTGGGAACACTGCAAAGAGCAAGCTGTCCTTCTGCGAGATGAAATATCAGAAGATCATGGCAAGGACACTGCCGGAGGAAGTGACTCAGGGAACCCTGGAAGGAGATATCACACCGGGAGATATTACATTCTTCCGTTTACAGAGCACGGCAGACACAAAATTAAGGGCCTATGTGGCACAGGGAGAAGTTCTTCCGGTAGCGACAAAATCCTTTGGATCCATCGGAGTGTTTGCCATCCCAGAGATGGGAAGATTTTACCGCCATGTACTGATTGAGAAGAACTACCCGCATCACGGGGCAGTCGCTTTCGGACACTTTGGAAAAACATTATATGAAGTGTTCAAGTACATCGGTGTGGATGTCGGTGAAATAGGATTCAACCAGCCGAAGGGTATGTTATATCCGACGGAAAATCCTTTTTCATAAAGTAAAAGTAACTTTTTACTCCTTCTTAGACGGAGACAGACTCTAACCAGGTCTGTTTCCAACAGCACTTGGATAAAGCCGCAGAACATTTTGTTTTACGGCTTTGTCATATTTGTTTTTCACAGAAAAGGAATATACTATGAAGAAAATAGGAATACAGCCATTTGGCACAACTTCTGCGGGAGAGGAAGCAAATTTATACACAATTGCATTTAAAGACGGAAGTTCATTTTCCGCCACCGACTACGGAGCCAGTATCGTATCCTGTGTGGTTCCTGACAAAGACGGAAAGATGACAGATGTTGTTTTGGGATATGAGAATGTCAAGGATTATGAACAGCAGGATATGTTTATGGGATCGGTTATTGGAAGACATGCAAACAGGATCAAAGGGGCATCTTTCACTTTGAACGAAAAAGAATACAGGCTGTGTGCGAACGAAGGATGCAATCACCTGCACGGAGGCAATTCGGGCTTTCAGAAGAAGTTATGGAAAGGAGAGAGCCGGGATAACAAGATTATCTTTTCCCTTTTCAGTCCCCACATGGAGGAGGGGTATCCCGGCAGTTTACAAGTCAGTGTTATTTATTCATTTACAAAATACCATACACTGCATATTGATTATACCGCCGTCTGCGATCAGGATACAATCATTAATCTGACCAATCACGCTTATTTTAATCTTGCGGGTCATGATGCGGGTAACATCCAAAACCATTTTTTGAAAGTCAACAGCGATTTCTATACTCCGGGAGCAGCGGATTCTGTTCCCACCGGGGAAATTATGAGTGTGGAGGGCACCCCGTTTGATTTCAGAGAAGAAAAACAAATAGGGAAAGATATAAACAAAGAAAATCAACAGCTGGAATACGGCTGCGGATATGACCATAACTTTGTACTTGCAAAAGAAAAGGAAAGCTATGGGGAAGCAGCCAGGGCATGGTGCAGCACAACGGGGATAAGTCTTATTGTGGAGACAACCCTTCCCGGAATGCAGCTGTACAGCGGAAATCATATCCATGGAGAGCCTTTGGGCAAGAACGGGACGGTGTACCATAAACGTGATGGTTTTTGCCTGGAAGCTCACTTTTTTCCTTCAGGCCTTACTTATTCTCATTTTCCTCAGCCCATTCTCAGAAAGGGAGAGATTTTCCGTCACCGGACGACTTATTCATTCGGTATTCGATAGGTTTGTTTTTGTGGCTCTTTTGGTATAACAGTGGTAAAATAAAAGAGATATCATAATTACTTAAATCCATTGACCAGGAGGGACGTTTATGGAAAATATACCAGAAGTAGTTTTAGGAATTGCAGCGGTCAGCAGGGATTGTTTCCCTATGTCACTGTCCGAGAACAGGAGAAAACTTGCTGCAAAAGCCTATCGGGAGAAATACGGGGAAATCTTTGAATGTGAGACTTGTATTGAAAATGAATTGGACATGAAGAAAGCCCTTGAAGAGCTTAAAAAAGCAGGATGCAACGCATTGGTTGTTTACCTGGGAAATTTCGGACCTGAGACGGCTGAGACATTACTGGCTAAAGAATTCGACGGGCCGGTGATGTTTGCGGCGGCAGCCGAAGAGACACAGAATAAGCTGACCGATGACCGGGGTGATGCTTACTGTGGTATGCTCAATGCCAGCTATAATTTAAAGCTTAGAAATGTAAAGGCTTATATTCCGGAATATCCGGTGGGGACTGCCGAGGAAGTGGCAGACATGATTCATGACTTTGTACCGGTGGCAAGGGCAGTGATCGGCGTGCGTAACTTAAAGATTATTTCTTTCGGTCCGAGACCACAGGATTTCCTTGCCTGCAACGCACCGATCAAACAGCTTTATAATCTGGGAGCCGAGATTGAAGAAAATTCTGAACTGGATTTGTTTGAGTCTTTTAAGGCACATGAGGGTGATGAGAGGATTCCGGATGTGGTAAAGGACATGGAGAAGGAGCTTGGAGAGGGAAATAAAAAACCTCAGATACTGCCTAAACTTGCACAGTATGAGTTGACCCTCCTGGATTGGATCGATAAGCATAGGGGTTCCAGGAAATATGTGGCCATTGCAGGGAAGTGCTGGCCTGCTTTTCAGACTCAGTTCGGCTTTGTTCCATGCTATGTCAACAGCAGGCTGACGGCAAAGGGAATCCCGGTGTCCTGTGAGGTGGACATTTACGGAGCTCTGAGCGAATTTATCGGAATGGCAGTCAGCCAGGATATTGTGACTCTTCTGGATATTAACAATACAGTACCTGATGATATGTATGAGTCAGAAATCAGGGATAGTTATGAATACAGCCGCAGAGATGTGTTCATGGGATTTCACTGCGGAAATACGGCTTCAGAAAAGCTCTCTTCCTGCGAAATGAAAAATCAGCTGATCATGACGAGAACGCTGCCCGAGGAATCTACACAGGGAACGCTGGAAGGTGATATCATACCGGGAGACATTACATTTTACCGGCTTCAGAGTACATCAGATTCAAAATTAAGAGCATATATCGCACAGGGAGAAGTACTCCCGGTGAGGACAAGATCATTTGGAGGGATAGGTGTTTTTGCCATACCGGAAATGGGAAGATTTTACCGTCACGTACTTATAGAAAAGAATTTCCCGCATCACGGAGCAGTTGCTTTTGGACATTTTGGAAAGCTTCTGTTTGAGGTATTTAGGTATCTGGGGGTGGAACAGACGGAACTCGATTTTAACCGGCCGAAGGGAATGTTGTATCCTTCCGAGAATCCATTTGCATAATAGAGGAAAGGAGTTGGAAGATGTATTACATAGGACTTGACCTGGGGACTTCTGCACTGAAGCTATTATTAATGAGCGGGCAGGGTGAGATTTGTAAGATTATTTCCAAAGAGTATCCCATTTCATTCCCAAAAGCAGGGTGGTCGGAACAGAATCCTGTGGACTGGTGGAATGCTGCTGTGGATGGAATCCGTGAATTGGTCCGAGATGTGGATAAAGATCAGATCAAGGGGATCAGCTTCGGAGGCCAGATGCATGGACTGGTCGTTCTGGACAAAGACGATAATGTCATCCGTCCCGCAATTCTGTGGAATGACGGCAGGACATCAGAAGAATGTAAGTTTCTAAATGAAGTGGTGGGCACAGAAAAACTGTCTCAGTATACTGCCAATATTGCTTTTGCAGGTTTTACCGCGCCTAAGATTTTATGGATGCAGAAACACGAGCCTGAGAATTTCAGCAAGATTCATAAAATTATGCTGCCGAAGGATTATCTTGCCTACCGTCTGTCAGGTGTATTTTGTACTGATGTTTCAGATGCATCAGGAATGCTTCTGTTTGATGTGGAACATAAACGCTGGTCGGAAGAAATGTTGAATATCTGCGGTATAAAGAGAGAACAGATGGCAGATATTTATGAAAGTTATGAAGCAGTGGGCACAGTGACGCCTGAAGCTGCAAAAGAATTGGGACTTTCTGAAGCTGTAAAAATTATAGCAGGTGCAGGGGACAATGCGGCAGCAGCCATCGGAACAGGAACCGTGGGAGACGGCAAATGCAATATTTCTCTGGGAACATCAGGGACTATTTTTATATCAAGCAAAAATTTCAGAGTGGATAAAAATAATGCACTTCACTCTTTTGCCCATGCGGACGGACATTTTCATTTGATGGGCTGTATGCTGAGTGCTGCATCCTGCAATAAGTGGTGGATGGAAGATATCATTGGAACAAAAGAGTATGGAAAAGAGCAGGAGTCTCTTCAGGTGCTTGGAGAAAATCATGTGTTTTTCCTGCCATATTTGATGGGAGAACGCTCCCCATATAATGATCCGGATGCCAGAGGGGCATTCATCGGCATGTCTATGGACACAAAGAGATCGGATATGACACTGGCAGTGCTGGAAGGTGTTGCTTTTGCAATGAAAGACTCACTGGGAATAGCAAAATCTCTGGGAATTGATATCAAGAAAACAACTATCTGCGGAGGAGGGGCAAAGAGTCTGCTCTGGAGAAAAATCATGGCTAATGTCCTGAATCTTGAAATTAATATTATAGAAAGTGAAGAAGGTCCTGGATATGGAGGAGCAATTCTTGCAGCAGTTGGATGCGGTGAGTATAGTTCCGTGGAAGAGGCAGCGAAGAAACTGGTGAAAGTCGTGGATACAGTAAAACCCGATTCAGAGCTGGTCAATAAGTATGAAGAACGATATAAGATTTTCAGGCAGATTTATCCGAGTCTGAAATTCCTCTACCCAATGCTCTAAATCATTTAAAGCAGTTTACAAGAGCTTAGAAATATAAAAACTCATATTCAGGAAATCTGGAAGTTGTGAAAAATACATGCTGATACTACTATATATAGTAGAAAAGAATTATATTCCAATTTTTATTAAATTATTTCATAAAATCTATTGACAAAGAGTTGTGAGTTTGATAATATATTCAAGCGTCACATGAAGACGCAGTATCATAACGTAATTGTTTAGGCGCTTTTGGAGAAGTACTCAAGTGGCTGAAGAGGCGCCCCTGCTAAGGGTGTAGACCGTTTGCGCGGTGCGAGGGTTCAAATCCCTCCTTCTCCGTTTTTATAAATTCTTAAAAAGAACTTATAAAAAATGAAAAAAGTTGTTGACACAGAGAAATAAATATGATATTCTAATATAGCTGTCGCAAGAGGAACGACAAAAAACGACAGCAGATCTTTGATAATTGAACAATAAGACAACCTTGAAAATTCTAAGAGATTTTCAGTATCTTTAAAAAAAGATACACGAACGTTCTTTATAAAAGGACACAGTAAAACAAGGATAAAAAAGCTAGCGCTTTTTAGATCCAAGATTGAACATGAGAGTTTGATCCTGGCTCAGGATGAACGCTGGCGGCGTGCTTAACACATGCAAGTCGAACGAAGCATTTTGGAAGGAAGTTTTCGGATGGAATTTCTTAATGACTGAGTGGCGGACGGGTGAGTAACGCGTGGGGAACCTGCCCTATACAGGGGGATAACAGCTGGAAACGGCTGCTAATACCGCATAAGCGCACAGAATCGC
>NZ_CAJSYK010000017.1:0-59606 GCF_910574135.1 Anaerostipes faecis
TTTTACTGCCTGTACTTTGTATTCATGGTCATATTTACGTGCCACTTTGAATACCTCCTTATTCTCTTGGTTTTATTATGAAATCCTTGAGAATAAACTGTCAACTTTTTTTATACCACACCATAATTTGTTCGGAAACTGACTCTTTTGGAAAGATCTGCCCCCATCTCGGGAAACAGTTGAATATTCTCAAATTTACTATAGATTTCTTTGATCGTCTTTGCAGCATATTCTGCATTATCCTCGGCAATATAATCACAAATCTCTTTTAAATCCGCTGCAACTAATGGGTTAATTCGTAATTTCAGCATAGTCTAATCCCCCATAAGTGCTTTTAATTCATCCAAACTGAGCCATCCTTCTCCGTCTTTAACTGCCTCCTCTGCCTCCTGTAGCTTCATTAATAGTTTTTTTTCTGCACGATCCCTCTCATAATCTTCTATATCAAGCACTACAAAACGTCCTCTTCCATTCTTTGTCAAAAATACTGGTTCTCCCGTCCGGCAATTTTTTAAAACTTCATTATAATTTCTCAAATCAGATACTGGTAAAATATTTGGCATATAGACCGTCCTCCGTGATTTATCATTATTATTTCTATACTTATTATACGCAAAAGTGCTGTAAAATTCAACTTAAAATTTTACAGCACTTAATTATAATTATTCTCCGCCTTCCTCACTGTACTTTTTGATTTCAGCAGCTTCAATATCAAAAGCATTCTCCTCTGCTGTTATATCATAATCCGGATTACACAAAAGCGTATCCTGTAAAGATGCTTTCAATGCATTATTGGCACCTGCAACACCATACATTACTCCCAGGCAAAGAGTCAAGATATTCAGTGTCTCCGTGTCAAACTTTTTCCCTTTTTCTGTAACGTCAATTTCCGGGAATCCATACAAATACAAAAATTTTGTGTCACTCGTAGCATATAACCATAGTACTGTGCAATATCCGCTGGAATTGTTGCTGCCATGGCAAAATCGCCGGATGTTGATAATGCTGCTGAAATATTTAGGTCAGCAGTTGGGATTCAGTGAATTGCAGGCTGATGTCCGCATTGCACAGTACGAAAAAAGCTCTCGCAGTCCAAAGGAAAACTATCTGAATGCACTAGTTATGTAGGACTGATGCACACCTTATTTGCATTAGAAGACCTTTATGGGCTTCATATCGGAGAAATTGACAGAGAACTCTGCCTCCGGTTAGATAAATCCAAAGGAACCACCTACCTTTCTATGTTTGATATGTTCCATGCATGGCAGAAACAGGAAGAAAAACTTAAATCCAGGAAAATCACCAAGGAAGAATATGATCAGTGACGGTACAATTACCCGAAAAATACAAAATAAAAGCCGAAGAAAAAAGGCCTTACCAAATTGATTTCTCTCAATTCAGGAAGACCTTTTTTGTTGGTTTCACACATATTACCTGATAACCATCGGATTGATAATAAATAATACCAAAATCTCCAGTGTTATCATTTTGTTATCAAATAGAACCTCTAATGCCCGGGAATGCCCTGTTTATAAGGGTTTCCAGATTTTTTCATTATTCGAACTCCACTTTTATATTTGTCCAATCATAAATAATATGTATTATGGATTCGCTTTTTGTGCATTTTATGTTATTTTATATGCATGATTCGTTTCGTTCATAATATTTTCGTAGCCAAAATGTAGCCACGCTATTTTTATTCACCTCATTAAAATTGTTTAACATTTCCGGACTTTTTTACTCTAAATAAATTTTATCCGCTGGTTTACGAGTTCTCGTTTACATAACCGAAAACAGCGAGAAAATCAAGGGTTTCATAGTAATTTGTTGCAGACGCGTTGCAAACCATAAACACCTCATAACAATCGAAAACATCTCTCTTGAGATTGTCGCAAAATTATCAAATTAGATGATGGATCGATGCCCGCCCTCAACTATAGAAACAGATGTCAAGATCGTTGACCACCAGTCCGTGGCGTCTCTCTTCTGATACTGTTTCTTTATTTATTTCAGTTCTACCGTTTTAGAACATCACAGGGTGGAACAAAATCCCCCGCCCTGTGACGTCATAGGATTTCTTTTCCTCCAAGTGGGTGGTTCCATAATTCCACACAACTTGTCATAGTTCCTGAAAACCCTGCCTGATACACTTTTTCCAGGATTTCTTCTGAATTTACAAACCCACCAACTACAAATGAACAATTACATATTGCACGAAATTTATTATAATATTGTACTGCATAATACGCCGGCCTTAATTCTATCCCGTCATAATCCATATCTCCCATACTCCGTAACACCTGTTCTACCGATAACGAATCGCTGAGCACAATACGGCGGATTGACTTCATCTTTTCTCTTGATATCAGACCTATCTTTGTATTTCCTGTTCCCATGACTCCATCAATGTGATACATATTTTTTAACAATTGAAATGCCATTCTATCTGCCCCGAGTCCGCCTACAAGCTCGTGATTGATAATAACTTTCTTTCCTGCCCTATGGCATATATCAACATTTTCTCTCAAATTACCTATATGACAGCAGCTTAATAATATCCATTCTTCTCGTCCTTCCAGTGCTTTTTTAAGATATTTTAATTCCCGGATAGAAGGAATAATATGGAATTTGCAATCTCCAAATAACTTTTCCTGTTTAGCCAATTCGTATTCTCTCCTGCCTATATTATTTATAATTCCAGTACTCTTTCATCATTTCATTTATGTTAGTCCACTCTGCATAACGTTTTTCATAACAAGGATACTTTTCCAGCCGAGGCATAACCGGAGCCTTTGTCTTCACCGCTCTGTTAAATGCCTCTTCATAATTACTATACACGCCTGCACCAATTCCCGCAACGATTGCCGAGCCCAACGCCCCGGTTTCCTCACAGTCTACTCCGACAATCGGCACCTGTAAAACATCTGCAAAAATCTGTTTCCACACTTTACTCCTTGCTATCCCTCCCGTCAGACGTATTGTGTCCAGCGGAAGTCCTGCATTCTTCAGAAAATCCACATGATATTTATGGATATACGCAACACCCTCTGCTACTGAATAGCAGATCTCGGCATAACTTGTATTCTGATCGATCCCAATAAAGTTTGCCTTTGCGTTCGGATGGATGCTTGGCTGTGCAACGAACGGACTGAAGATAACTTTTGCGTCTTCAGGGCGGACTTCTGATATCAGTTCATTTAGTACATCAAATATAGATACGTCCCTTTTCTCTGCTTCAACCTTCGCTTTATCCCCCAGTGTATGGATAAACCATTCATAATTCGATCCCGAAGCTCCTGTATAAGAGCAATTAAGATATTCTCCTTTGTGCAGATACGGCATATTCGCCGAAGCACCGGGAATAATCCGCTCCGAGTGTGTCTCATTAATACACCAACTGCCCGCTACGGCTGTGTATACACCCCCTCCTGTAGCTCCAGCGCCTACAAGACAAGCCAGAATATCCATCATTCCCGCTACAACAGGCGTCCCCACTTTAAGCCCTGTCAGCTTTGCGGCTTCCTCTGTCACGCAACCGATAATCTCTGTCGGCTCTGCTAACTTAGGAAGGACGTCGTACAATTCAGGAATCCCAAAGAGTTCCATAAGTTCCCTGGAATATTCCATTGTCTCCATATCAAGAAGGGCTGATCCCCCAATACAATCCAGATCCGTCGCAAACACGCCCGTCAAACGATACATAAGGTAATCTTTGAATGTAAAAAATCCACCGATCTTATCGTAGGTCTCTCTGTCATTTTCTTTATACCAGCGAAGAATCGGTGCCGGCTGACCAGCCCAGAGTGTACCTTTAATAATATTATTAATTTTATCATAAGTTCCTTCTTTTTTGTACTTTTCAAGAATTTCATTTGCTCTGTAATCCTGTGAAAAACATCCCGGAGCAATAGAATTTCCGTCTTTGTCCAAAAATACTACACCATTTCCGAACGAAGTCACCCCGATTCCTCTGATTAATGACGGATCAATCTTTGCTTTCTGTATTGACTCTTTAATTGTTCCAGAAACAAGATTCCATAGTTCATTAACGTCAAACTCTTCAAAATCAGCCCTGCGTTTCTTAAACCTCATACTCGGAGTCGCTGCTGATGCTATAATCCTGCCATCTGTATCGAAAATTACTGCCTTACTAGACGTACATCCGGCATCAATCCCTATTAAATATTCTGCCATACTTATACCTCCATCTGCTATTGCCTTCACGCCTTATTGGCTGATCCTACTAAGTCAATCTTTTCCAGTACGACTTGTTTGAGAGCTGCAAGAGATTTCTCGTTCGCCTTGCTCACCCAAATTGCAAGTGTTCCTGACTCTTCCAGTTTCTTCTTTAATTCTCCGTAATATGCACTCAACATTTCCGAATAAATGTTCAGCTTGCAGATTCCCCTCTGGATTGCTTCTTTTATCTGGTCATCCGGAGTTCCTGACCCTCCATGCATTACCATCGGTATACTTGAAATCCTGTTTAATTCATCCAAACGGTCAAAGTGGAGTTTCGGCGTATGTACATAAACCCCATGTGATGTTCCCACAGCTACAGCAAGACAATCTACACCGGTCTCGTCAATAAATTGTTTCATCTCATCAGGATTTGTCAGGTAGTCATCCGGATTATCATAATCCTCATCCGCCTTTAATTCTCCGGATACAATACCGTCTCCCACATGTCCCAACTCTGCTTCCACCGTTACCCCATGTGCATGGGCATATTCAACAGCCTCTTTCGTCAGACGGATATTTTCCTCCAATGGATATACAGACGCATCATACATAACTGATGTAAATCCAAAGTCCACACATTTTTTCAGAAAAGCCATGTCTGTTGCATGGTCCAAATGAAGGCATACAGGAACGCTTGCTCTTTCGGCCATTCTTCTTAAACAAGTAATCCAATAATCAAGCATATCTCCCTGCAGATCTGGTGTTAATCCCATAATAATCACAGGAGACTTTTTTTCTTCTGCTGCCTCTATAATTTTCTGCGCCATCTCCAATGTACTGGCATCAAACGCCCCCACACAATATTTCTCTTTCCTTGCTTTATTTAACATATCTTTTATTGAAACTAATGCCATTGTAACTTTCTCCTTTCAATCCATCTCAACAACTGCTATCGCATCAGCATTCCGCCTGTTGCGTCAATTGTTATTCCTGTCAGATAATCCGCTTTATTGGAGGCCAGAAATACAACTGAATATGCGACTTCTTCAGGCAATGCAGCACGCCCCAGCGGAATCCGGCTGTTATAATAATCTGAATTCTTCTCCAATGACTCCCGGATCATTTCTGTTTTCATAATTCCCGGAGCAACTGCATTCACTGTTATTCCGTATTTGGCAACTTCTCTTGCGAGAGAAATCATAAACGTCACCAATCCGCTCTTTGCTGCCGCATAATGTGCATGTCCCGTAGTTGAACCATGGAATGCCGCCTGTGAGACTACATTGATAATTTTGCCCTTTTCTTCCCGTGAGATCAGATGATTAACCATCATCCTGCTCAGGATATAAGGCACTTCCAAATCCATGTATATGGTACGCTCAAACTCTTTCTTTTCCATATCACGCACATAGGCCGTCGGCCATATACCTGCGTTATTGACTAATACATCTATTTTCCCCAGAGCTTTTACACTTTTCCTAAATAAATCCTCTGCCGCATTTTCCTCTGACAAATCTGCAGGGACAACAGCTATTTCAGTCTTATATGTGTTTCTGATATCTTCCGCCAGTTTATTTGCTTTTTCCTTGTTTCTCCCATTAATAACCACATTTGCACCTTCCTGTGCCATAAGCTGTGCAATTGCTTTTCCAAGACCGTTGGTGCTTCCGGTAATCAGTACATTTTTTCCTTTTAATCCCAGTTCCATCTGTCGTTCTCCTATTGTCAGCAAATTATATCTGTTCTATTACTTTTGAAAAAATTTCCTTATTAACCACAAATCTTGAGTCTTTTTCCGTAATCAGAGTTTCCATTTCCTTTGCAAGCAGTTTCGGCGATCGCGTAAACGCATCTACTGTACCTCCTGCAAGATGAGGTGTTACTGTCACATTGGGAAGTGTAATCAAAGGATAGTCTGCTAACGGAGGCTCCACATCAAACACATCTAACGCGGCTCCTGCAATCTTTCCTGCCTTTAACACTTCATATAACGCCTTTTCATCTACCAGTCCAGAACGTGCCGTGTTAATCAGATATGCATCCGGGCGCATCATTCGAAGCACTTCTGCATTTATCATATGCTCCGTGCTAGCACTCAGCCTTGTGTGCAAAGTTACAATAAGGCACTCTCTCATCAATTTCTCCAGCGAAACCAACTCTACATAGTCCGGTACTTCCTTAACATATGGATCGTATGCCATAATTTCCATATCAAATCCACGCAGCCTCTGAGCTACTTTGCGCCCAATCGCTCCCAATCCGATAATACCCGCTTTATTTCCCGGAAGGTCCGGCACAGTCGCAGCGTTACTGTAATCCCTTACCCATTTTCCCTCTTTCAGGTTTCGATGGCTCTTTGCAATGTTCCTACATTCGCTTAGGATCATCCCAACTGCAAAATCAGCTACCGCATCCGCATTCCTTCCCGGTGTATTACATACGATGATTTCTTTCTCTGTTGCATATTTAACATTAATATTTTCATATCCTCCCCTAAGAACTCCAATCATTTTCAGGTTCTTACAGGAATCAATCACTCTTTTTGTTATCGGACAGAATTGTGTTATAATTACATCGGCATCCTGTACAGCCTGCAAAACATCATTAGACGGTTCGTACGCCTCACTCCCATGAGTCTCAACCAGCAGATTGATATTCTGAAGTTCTTCATAATTTTCCAGTTTCCACTGAACAGTCTCTATCTGATGCCCCATTTTTTCCAACCCCAAAAATCCGCTTTTGATAAAGTTCTCTGGAATTAATAAATCTCCAATACCTACAATTTTCATATTAATCATCTTCCTTTCTTAACGAAAAGCACTCCTAAATATATCAGCTACAGCTATTTCCCTCCAATAATCTTTCCCAACTCAACAATTGCCCAGCCTACAGGTGTATTATAAGGTGCCACTAAACTACCGATTTCCTGGTCGCCTTCTGAATTCACTTCTACGTTTGCCTCTTCGGCAGCTGCTGTGAAGTTTGGTGCCAGACTTGTTCCTGCATAAAGCTGGATTGTTATAATCAACAGACCTGTAACGAAAATACGGAACATATTCCTCTTGCAAAACGGAGCCACCATAGAAATTAGGAATACAATGGACGCCAGATCCGTAAACGGAAGCATCTTGTTTCCAGGAAGTATCATGGCAAGGATCAATGATGCCGGGATCAGCAGTAATGATGTTGCGATTATACAAGGCTCTCCGATCAGAAGTGCGGTATCCATACCAAAATAGAACTCTCTGTTCGGGAACAATTTCTTCATGTACTCTTCTGCTGCATCCCTGATAACCATTACTCCCTCGACTGTTACATCTACCATCTTCGGGAGAAGAATCATAACTGCCGCCACATTAACCGCCAGCGGAAGCACTTCATCCAGCGGCCATCCTGCCAACAGTCCAAGACCTACACCAAGGATTGTTGCCAGAGTTACAGGCTCTCCGAAAATTCCCAGAGTCTTCGTAATCTTTTCAGGATTCATGTCGATTTTCTTCAGACCCGGTATATGTCCGATAACCCAGTCAACTGCGATACCGAGGGGAACATATACGCCGCATGTTGCGTGTACAAACGCCACACCTTTGATCTTGTACATTTCCTGAATAGGTTTTGCTGTAAGGTCTCCAATAATAAATGCAATCAAATACAGAAGCAGGGCGCCTGCAACTCCCAACGGAATACTGCCTGTGACATGATAAACCAATGTTCCTACCAAAGAGATCAGCCAATAATTGAATATATCAATATTGATGATTTTTGTTTTATTTATCGCTAAAAGAATTATATTTAATGCGATTGCCCCTACCACAACAAACGGAATCAGCGGAGATGCCCAGCCTATGGCAGAACCTGTCGCCCATCCTGCATCAATTACCGTAAGATTCAGCCCAAATCTTTCCACCATGTCCTGAGTTGCCGGTCCCAGACTGTTTAGCAGAAGATTGACTACCATATTAATACCGGTAAATCCGATTCCTACCGTCATACCTGCTTTAAACGCTTTTCCTGGTTTTACTCGGAAAATAATGCCTACGATAAAAAATATAATTGGCATTATAACAGTTGAACCCATATTTATAATCGTATTAAATATTGCCATTTTAAGCTCCTTTCTCTTATCCGCTCGAGATATTTCTGACAAAAAAAATGCAATTAAAGGATTCAGTTTCTCTAAATCCTTTAATTGCATTCATCATTCGCCATACAATTGTCTCAAAACTATTTTGTTTTACAAAGTACTTTGTGTTATTTTAGATTTTAGCATTATTGTATTATTTTTTCAAGTTTTTTTTTACTTTTTATATATTTTTTTGTCTTTCTATTTTTTTCTCTCAAAATTCATGAATAATTTCAACAATTTTTCTTGTGTTTTTAAGTCTAAATTATAATCTATATAAACAGTGGATCTATATTAAATAAGTGGACACGGAAAGTAACAATACATTACAATAAAGTAGACACCAAAAAGGAGGTATTTACTCATGTCCACTGGTAAAACTGGAAATAGGTATGACGAAGATTTCAAACGTACTCTCGTCAACCTGTATCAATCCGGCGGAAAATCCCAAGCTGCTCTTTGTAAAGAATACGGAGTCTCTATTACAGCTCTTGGCCGTTGGATCAAACAATATTCAACCGTTGAAACGGATGATGGCGAAATTCTTACCGCAAAACAAGTCAAAGAACTTCAAAAACGTAACGCTCAACTTGAAGAAGAACTTATGATACTAAAAAAAGCGATTGCCATCTTCACGCCACACTCGAACAACGATTAGACGCCGTTCATAAGCTTCGCTTCCAGCATGATATCAAGATTCTCTGCAAAGTCTTAGGTGTCAACAGAAGCACTTATTATAAGCATTACAATTCAGAGCCTGCTAATCGCACCAAGGAAAATCAGAAAATAGCCAAACTTATTCTTCAGATTTATGCTGATTACAATAAGCGTCTTGGTGCTTACAAAATCACATATGTTCTTCAGCGCGATTATGGCATTCACATCAGTGTCGGACGAGTGTACCGCCTGATGAGAACTCTTCAATTACCACGCATGTCCACCGATAAGCCTTATCGTAATTACCGCCACAAAGACAATGGCGACTGTCCCGATCACCTTCATCAGGACTTCAATCAAAAGGCACCAAACATTGTTTGGGCAAGTGATTTTACTTATATCAAGGTTTCTGGTAAATGGTATTACCTCTGTATTGTAATGGATTTATTTTCGCGCAAAGTCATTTCCTGGAACATCTCTGGAAAACCTGATGTTAAACTTGTTATGAATGCGTTCAAAAAAGCTTATTCTAAAAGAAACTGTCCCTCCGGACTTATGTTTCATTCTGATCAAGGATCTCAATATACTGCTTTCTCATTTAGGCAGCTATTGGATTCTCTTAATGTCGTGCAATCATTCTCAAAGAAAGGATACCCTTTCGACAATGCTTGCTGCGAATGTTTCTTCAAATATCTCAAAAAAGAAGAAACCAACCGGAGAACTTATCACTCTTTACAGGAATTACAACTCTCTGTGTTTAAATATATTGAAGGATACTACAACTCAAGAAGGCCACATAGCTCTCTTGGAATGTTAACACCTAACGAAAAAGAAGAACTCTTCTGGAATCAGGCATAGTCCCTCTTTCCAGAAAGATTTTTCTAATATATGTGTCTACTTACTTGACTATGGTTCACTATACATTGCAATTGTATGAGAATTTTATACTAAAATCAATGGCAAGGAATTCGTATGAATGGAAAGAGGTGAAATCTTTATGGCTCAAAAATTAAAGCAAATTAATGATATTTCCATCGGAGATAATCTTCGAAAACTGAGAAATGCTGCCAATCTTACTCAGGAGCAGGTCGTAGCACAATTGCAGCTGCGTAATCTTCCTACATCTAGAAGTGTTTATTCCCAGATTGAGGCCGGAACTTACAATATCCGTATCAGCGAACTGATTGCTCTTGCGGAAATTTTCCATACAGATTTCAACACTATTTTCAACGGTCTGACACATGACAAATAATCCCAGACAACAAATTTTCTTCTGTTGCCTGGGATTATTTTATGCATGAATATTTTTTATTACCGATCCAACCAATCGTGTTTTTTCTGTTTGTTTACGGATTTTGGTCGTTCTCTTTCTTTCACACGTTTTTCATTTTCTTTCAATCGCTCCAGAACACTCTTTTTCTTGTCAGGCTGAATATCATTTTGTCCGGTCTTCTGTTTCCAGACCTCCAGTTCTTTCTTATATTGCTCCACGATCTTATACGCTGTGCGGTATCCATCCATAAATTTCTGAACGTTTGGATAACCGCTCTTTTTAACAAGAATATGGAGTTCATCCTTCTGTTTTCTTATTCTCTCTTTACATTGTTCAATTTTGTTCTGCGCTTCTTTTTTCTCTTTTCCTTTGAAAAACCCGGTAATATCTTTCACATCTTTTTCTAATCTTGGAAGTTCTACTTGTTCTGCCTGGCGTATTACTCTTAACTTTTGATCCAACTTGCTCTTCAGATTTTCCATTTCATAAAATTCTTTAATGTCAATTCCCAACTTCGGTTTTGATGGAAGCCTTAATTTTCTTATATATGCCCGCAAGATCTGTAGTGCTGCCAACAGTATCTCTCGAAACACTCTTGGTTGGAATCCCTGACGAGATATAGATTGTGCTATTTTAGTTGAAATTTCTTCTTTTATGATTTTTAAAATCTTTTCTTCCGGTACTCCTTCCACCAGAGCCACATCGACCGCCCGGTTCCACTTCTGCCTGATTGCATTATCTGCCCGGATTTCTGCTCCTTTAGGGTTGTTCTTACCGATTTTTTTCGTAGGAAGATAAACACTGCCATGCTGAAACACATTTAACTTTTCTTCATCACTACGAACATATACATTCATAAGATCTGTAAAAGAATGCTTTACTTCATCCAAAAATCTTTCACTTTTAAACCTTTCATCCTTTTTAGTAAAGATCTTTTTTTCATATACTTCACCTTTTTTAATAATATGACAACCTGGTCTTATTTCCCCAGACTCACCGAGAATCTCTTTTTTCGTTCTAACATGTTTTCCCTTTTCATCATAAAACATATTTCTGGACGCAATCTTTATAATCGGCTCTTTTAATAATTGACGTTCTGAAAAAATCAGGTGAATATGATAGTTCGTTTTTCTCTTATTATGATGCAATGCAGAAATGCATTCCACCTCGTAATTCTTCTTGAAATGTTCTGTAAATAATTTCAGAAGATGATACGGCTCATACTCTACAAAGCTTTCAGGAAGTGCTATGATCAGTTCTCTCGCTTCAATGCATTTCCCCCTTCTTTTTAATAGCTGCATTCTTTCCTGTGAGTAGGTGCATAGGCACCTGTTTACGAACTTATTGCCGTGACCGGCATCAGCCTCGCAGAGCGAAATACACAGAGCATAAACGAAGTTTGTGCGATGGGTGTATTTCGCTCTCAATCGCCGAGGGCTGTTTAACAAATTTGTTGTATTACCACTTGATGATTTTCGTTTTTTCATATTGGGCATATCTGCCCATTTGTTTTACCCGTATCCGGGTACCTATTTAATCTTTTACCGTCATATAACCCATCCCAGATTTGAAAATAATTTCATATTCCCTTTTATCCGTATAAACGTATAAGCGTATATTTTATACATTTTGAATTCTCAATTTTCTTCATTCCCCTGCAACTATACGCATATACGCTTTTCTCTTCACTTTACCTTTTCTGTATTTTTCGGTATCATCGATAACTCTCACAGCGTATCTGCGTATGAATTCCCTGAAACCCTCTCGCATTTTTTCCGTTGTCCGAAGAAATATTTGTAGAATACCGAATATTGTATTTCTTTTCATTCTCCTTCAGATACCCGGAAAAACTTCTGGCGCTCATTGGCTTCTCTGCATTATCTTCACACCATCTGCAATATGCCTCATACAGATTTCTGGAAGTCGCTGTTGTATTTTCTTCCAGTCGAATATATCCTGTTGATTCCATAAAGGAAATGATGTTATTTCCGGATTCCATCGCCTCATGAAGATTTTTCTTTGCTTTCTCACTCAAGGTAAAGCGGTAATCATTTTTCAACAAACGCTCCAGTCCTTCCAGACACCAGAGGAAAATATCATCTGCTTCCTCTCGTAATTTCTCGATCAAATATGGATCATTCACTCTTCCCGCCGGAATATCCTTGACCGTCAGAATGATCTATCTCCGATAAAATCCATAAGACCGGTCATGCAGCGCACTGAGGCTTCCATTTCCAAAACAAAGGAACCTCACATATAGACTCCCCTGCACACTCTGCTTGGATTTTCTCTCCAGATCCATCTTGTCCTCCAGAGTAACAATCGATTTGATATAATTGGTATCTTTCAGTGCTTCCAATTTCATATCATCATCTACCATAAGAAGTTTATGTTCCAGATCTGCCCTTGCGAATCGATTATGCTCCACCTTCTGAATACTGCTTACATTCATGTTGATTCCCAAAATACTCCGCATGATCAGGCCGATCCTTGACTTCCCTTCCCCTCCTTTCCCCAAAATGATCATCAGCTTCTGTGCTTTATTTGATGGGATGAGGCAGTACCCCACATATTCCTGCAGAGTTGGAATATCCTCTTCTTCCAACAGTTCTGATAAAAATTTCATCCATCGCGATGGCTTGGAATTTCGTTTTTCATAAGACACCGGTAATCGGTTCAGGCAGAATTCTTTTTCACTGCTAAAATTACCATTGAGGAAATATGTACCGTTTTTCACATGAATCCTGTCAAGCTGTATCGGCAGTTCCTCGGAATGTGCTTCTAGCCGAAGAACCTCCAGCAGCTGTTTTACTTTCTTTGAAATTCCCTTTGTCAGTACCGGTTTTACCATTGCATAGATTTCTTTTTCCACCACTGTATCCGGCACCAGTCCATCCAGACCGAAGAAAATTCCATTAATACATTTGAGTGGTATTTTCTGTAGAAAGCTTTCGCAGAATATAACTTCATCAACCTGGCCTTCCGCATACCAGATCGGAATATTCATCTTCGGTTCTGTTTCTCTTTGATCCAGTGCTTCATTCAACCTTTTCTTTGTATTTTCATCGATGTTATCCCAGTCGTTTCTCAAGTTCTTTCACTTCCTTTCCCTTATCTAACAAAAAATCAATTCTGTCCTGTAAATCTCCTTCCAGAAGAATGTCCAGATAATACTCTGCCTTTTCTTTCTGCCGGCATGCTTCTACAAATTTTTCCGCCCACTCGTCTCCCGGATCTTTCGGTGCATATACCCTTTTCCATCCTTCTAAAAGCCGGAGATATTCGGATAAAATTCTGATACATTCCTGTTCCCACTGCTCCATTTTCCCCTCTGTTTCATACAGACTTCGCGTTTCGGACGTTCTTTTCCGTTTGCGTTTCTTTTGTGTTCCGCTATCCTTGATGGAAATCTGAAAGTCCTCTGCCAGTTTTTTTGCCGCCTCAAGCGGCACCAGGTGAAAGAATTCTGATACAAAAGTAATGACATCTCCTTTTGCACCGCAGGCAAAACAGTAGAATCCTTTTTCCACTTTCATGCTGGGATGCCTGTCCTTATGAAAAGGACAGCACACCATTCCATTTCTGTTTACTTTCAACCCATACTGCTCGGCAGCCTGCCTGGCAGTCACAGATTCCTTAACACTTTGAAAAATACTCATTCTACGTTCAGCTCACATCCATAATATTTTTTCTGAAAGTATCTGACCGGAACTTTTCCCTTGATTACGTTATATCCGGCGTTTTCCAGTTCCTGATTCATTTCCCTTACAATGTCATATGCCTTACTTCTGCCAATTCCGAGAATCTCCATGATCTCGTTTGCAGTAATATAAGAAACCTTAATCTGCATCTTGTTCCCTCCTTTGATTGATATCTATTGTTCTGTGCAATAAAAATACGCCTATGAGGCATGGAAAGATAAGACACTGGCTTATTATGCTTCACAAGGTGTAGAAATGTCTGAATTAGAAGAGCTTGATGAGGACGAGCGTATAAAAAGAAGAGCTACTCTCCTTTCTGGCGAATAATCTCCCAACATAGGGTTTTGATAACTCTAAGAAAGGAATGATCAGATTTGTCAGTAACAAAGGATACTTCAGGAAAATGGATGTCCCAGATCCGTGTCAAGGATTACACCGGAAAAGTCATCCATAAAAAGAAACGTGGGTTTGCAACCAAAAAAGAAGCTTTAGAATGGGAACGGGATTTTCTGAACAAAGCAACAGCCAATATGGGAATGCTGTTTCAGGATTTCGTAGAACTGTATTTTGAAGATATGAGCCACAGGCTGAAAGAGTCTACCATCATCAGTAAACATTATATGGTGGACAAAAAGATTCTTCCGGTATTCGGAAAAATCCCTATCAATGAGATTACGCCGAAAGATATCCGCAAATGGCAGAACAATTTAACTGCCTATCGGGATGAAAATGGAAAACCTTACTCCCAGACTTATTTAAAAGCGATCAACAACCAGCTGACGGCTATGTTCAATTATGCAGTGAAGTATTATGACCTACATGAGAATCCATGCACCAAAGCCGGAAGTATGGGAAAAAGTCATGCGGAAGAAATGAACTTCTGGACAAAAGCAGAGTTTGAGCAGTTTATAGTTGCAGTACAGGATAAACCAGCCTCCTATACCGCATTTATGACTCTGTATTATACCGGAATGCGTGTAGGAGAGTTATGTGCATTAACGCCTGCAGATGTGGGATCTGGTAGGCCATACAATCATGATTAATAAGACCTTTCAGCGTATTAACGGCAGAGATGTAATTTGGCCGCCAAAGACGCCAAAAAGCAACCGGGTTGTTACCATTCCACAGACCCTTGCCAACTGTCTGAAAGAGTATATGGATAAGTGCTATGAGATCCAGCCGGATGACAGACTGTTTCCTTACACAAAAAGTTTTCTGAACCATGAAATGCTCCGTGGATGTAAGAAGTCAGGAGTTAAAAAGATCCGGGTACACGATCTCCGCCACTCCCATGCAAGTCTCCTGATCGAAATGGGCTGCCAGCCTCTCCTCATTGCAGACCGGCTCGGACATGAAAAAATACAGACGACCTTAAATACTTACAGTCATCTGTATCCGAATAAGCAGGCAGAAGTAGCTGCCCAGCTTGAAAATGT
Organism: Anaerostipes faecis; assembly: GCF_910574135.1. Classification (NCBI taxonomy): domain Bacteria; kingdom Bacillati; phylum Bacillota; class Clostridia; order Lachnospirales; family Lachnospiraceae; genus Anaerostipes; species Anaerostipes faecis. The sequence goes on from NZ_CAJSYK010000017.1 coordinate 15,373, forward strand.
GATGAACGGAACGACAGTTCCGAATGGTAGCCAAATGGCAGGTGTAGCCAATTTGTAGCCAATAAAAGAGAAAAATCTCTGGAAAGCCTGTAAAATAAGGCTTCCCAGAGATGTGGTGTCTATTCAAACTCAATCGTAGCCGGTGGTTTCCCCGTACAGTCATACATCACTCGATTGACATGTTCCACTTCATTCACGATCCTGGTAGTCACTTTTCCAAGTACTTCCCAAGGGATCTGTGCCGCATCTGCAGTCATAAAGTCTGATGTATTAACAGCTCTCAGCGCAATAGCATAGTCATAGGTTCTTCCATCCCCCATAACTCCCACTGACCTCATATTTGTCAATGCTGCAAAGTACTGTCCCAGTCCTTTATCCACTCCAGCTTTTGCAATTTCTTCTCTGTAAATTGCATCGGCATCCTGCACGATCTTAACCTTTTCCGCTGTCACTTCCCCGATGATACGGATTCCAAGTCCCGGTCCCGGGAATGGCTGTCTCATGACAAGATATTCCGGAATACCAAGTTCTCTTCCGGCCTGTCTTACTTCATCTTTGAACAGGTCGCGGAGAGGCTCGATGATTTCCTTGAAATCTACATAGTCAGGAAGTCCTCCCACATTATGATGGGATTTGATGGTGGCAGATTTACCGACACCGCTCTCAACCACATCCGGATAAATGGTTCCCTGAACAAGGAAGTCCACAGTTCCGATCTTCTTTGCTTCTTCTTCAAATACACGGATGAATTCTTCACCGATGATCTTTCTTTTCTGTTCCGGTTCTTCCACTCCCGCTAATTTCTCATAAAATCTGTCCTGAACGTTCACTCGGATAAAGTTTAAGTCATACGGTCCTTCCGGTCCGAAGACTGCTTCTACTTCATCACCTTCATTTTTGCGGAGCAGTCCATGATCTACAAAGACACAGGTCAGCTGTTTTCCGACTGCTTTCGCCAGCATAACGGCTGCCACAGAGGAGTCCACACCTCCGGACAATGCACAGAGCACTTTTCCGTCTCCAACTTTTTCACGAATGGATTTGATCATGTCATCCACAAAAGAGTCCATATTCCAGTCGCCCTTGCAGCCACATACTTTGTATAAGAAATTATAGATCATTTCTTTTCCCTGTTCTGTATGCATAACTTCTGGATGGAACTGGGTTGCGTAAAGCTTCTTGTCTGCATTTTCCATGGCTGCCACCGGGCATACCGGGGTTGTCGCCGTGATCTTGAAGCCTTCCGGTGCTTCGGCGATGTAGTCGGTATGGCTCATCCAGCAGACTGTTTTATCACCCACACCGTCAAAGAGCTTGGATGAATTGTCCAGCTCCACTTCTGTGCGGCCGTACTCGCTGACAGGTGCAGTCTCCACCTTGCCGCCGAGGACATGGGCCATCAGCTGGGAACCATAGCAGATACCCAGAATCGGGATTCCCAGTTCAAAAATTGCTTTTTCGTATGTCGCGGAATCTTCTCCGTAAACGCTGTTCGGTCCTCCAGTGAAAATGATTCCTTTTGGATTGTATTTTTTTATTTCTTCAAGTGAGGCAGTGTAAGGTTTGATTTCGCAGTAAACGCTGCATTCTCTGACTCTCCTTGCGATTAACTGATTATATTGTCCCCCGAAATCAAGGACAAGAAATTTCTCGTGGTTCACGGGCGTTCCTCCTATATTCCTATATAACTTTATAAAATAACCTATATTCTTATATATTATAAGGTAGGCATGGTGTTTTTACAACTCAATTCTTCCCTGATCTCATTGATTTTGACAGCTTTTGGTGCTAGAATGATAAAAAAGTCGAATGAAATGGAGAATTTTATGAAATTATTAGAGGAACGCATTTTAAAGGATGGAGTATTAAAGGATGGGGGAATCCTTAAAGTTGACAGTTTCTTAAACCACCAGATGGACATCGGGCTGCTTCAGGAAATAGGAAAAGAATTCAGAAGACTGTTTCCGGAAAACATCACCAGAATCTTGACCATTGAAGCCTCAGGGATTGGAATCGCGACGATTGCAGCACAGTATTTTGACAATATCCCGGTTGTATTTGCAAAGAAATCCATGTCCAAAAATCTGGACGGAGACCTGCTGACCTCTAAGGTAATTTCTTATACAAAAGGACTGGAATTTGATATTTTCGTAGAAAAGAAGTTTCTGTCCCCGGATGACAATATTCTGATCATTGACGACTTCCTTGCCAATGGCCAGGCATTAAACGGATTGATCGATCTTGTCAACGGCTCCGGCGCTAATCTGATTGGATGCGGTATCGTGATCGAGAAAGGTTTCCAGGACGGCGGACAGATCATCCGCGATAAAGGTGTACATTTAGAGTCTCTTGCAATCGTGGAAGACCCGAAAGACGGAAAATTATGTTTTAGAAAACAATAAATATGCCTATTTAAAATAAGAGCCGATGTTTTCACTCATCAGCTCTTTTTAAATATTCACATTCACCACTTCCTCAGGCTTTGCCCCTGCCTCTTTTAACAGCTTTACCTGTTTATCCAGCACATATTTGGCCTGCGCATAGGCGTCTCCCACATAAACAAATGGTCCTGCCTTGACGACTCTGCTGTATCCTGCTTCCTCTTCCAACGGTGCTCCTGATGAGTAGTTTATTCTTGTCAATTTCATAGTATTTTCCTCCATATGCTTCACCCTAAAATAATCAGTCTATTCTTATATTCCGCTTCTTCCAGGCTTTTTATATACCGTACCGGTGTCATATTCGTATATTTCCGAAAATCCTTCATCATATGGGACTGGTCATAATATCCGGCATTCATGGCAATGGCCAGCAGGTCCTTTTCATCCTCTTCCCATTTCAGGCTGTTTAAAATCGTCTGAAACCGGGCGATCTTACAATACGTTTTCGGTGAAATTCCCATATTCTCTTTAAACACTTTATTTACATAGCGGACAGAGTATCCCGTCAATTCACCCAGTTCTTCTATCTTTACATTTCCGTCCCGCCTGGTGATCTCGTCTATCAGGTAATTTCCAAGATTTCTGTCCTCTAAATGCTCCAGCTTTTCCTGATTACAGTTCACATAAAAATTTAAAAAAGTCTGTATCTGTGCCCGGAAGTCACGGCTTTGAATGATCTTATCAAATACCTCTTCATCCTTCATAAATTCCATCAGCGCTGCTTCCCCTTCGACTAATTCATTCGGATTCACCGTGTCGGGCAGTATCACCTTTCCCGGCATGAACCGGATGCCGAAAAAATAATCTCCCGGCTTTCCGATCATCGGGGAAGCCTTCAGCCTGGTGCCTATGATGCTGGCATAAGGGTAATTTTTGCTGCAATAAAACAGAAAGTCCACACATCCGTCCGGTACAATGGACAGGATGTCGTGGACGTCCTCTTCGACTTCAAATGCATAAAAATGTGAAATTCCGTAAGCCATCATCACAGCCTTATAGTAATGGGATGTTGTCATGACCAATGACGGCTGTTTGGGCACGATAAGTTTTTTTGGGTGTATTGGCTCCATATCTCTTCCCTGCTCTCTATTTGCTTCTACTATAATACTTCATCGCTGTATTGTACAGAATCCCTGTATATTTTATTTTGTAATTAAATTTTAGCCTGGAAACGGTCATATCTTAAGGCTGTTAAGTCCAGTGCTGTACTGCCGTCCACCACCATCTCAGAGAGCTGTTCGCCCACAGCCGGGGCAATCCCAAAGCCATGGCCGGAAAATCCGCAGGCCAGGATCAGACCGGGTACTTCCTCCACTTTGCTGATGACAGGAACTTTGTCGGCACACAGATCCATCCATCCGGCCCAGGTGCGAACGATCTTTGCATCCGAAAGGGATGGGAAGTATTTCATGATGCCCCGGCAAATGCAGGATGCCGTGATGCTTGAATTAACCGGAGTGCCGTTGTCCTTATTAAAGCCTTCAAAGTTTGAGGAACCGCCGAAGACAAAAGAGCCGTGTTTTGTCTGATGTCCGTAAAAATCCGCTTCCGCCGTCCCCAGCATTTGTCCGAACATTTCCGGTTCTGCCTCTGTCACCAGACATTCCAGCAGTGCAGGCTGCATAGGGATATCCACGCCCACTGTACCCGCAATCTCTCTGCTTTTAAGCCCCGCTGCCAGTATGATATTCTCTCCTTCATACACGTTTTCTTTTGTGATGACCTGTCTTGCTTTTCCCCTGATCTTCCGGATCGCAGTCACTTCTTCCCCAGTAATGAACCGGACCCCAAGTTCTCTGGCTTTCTTATAAAATGCAAGCGTTGCCAGCATCGGGTTTGCATGACCGTCGGTGGGACACCAGCTGGCTCCTATGACTTCATCGGACAGATATGGACAGATATCCCGGACTTCCTCACCTGAAATCATCCGCACATCCAGGCCGCATGATTGAGCATTTTCAGCCAGTCCGCTTAAAATTTTCATGTGTTCTTCTGTCTTGCCAAGCCGCAGGTTTCCATCCTGACAGTATTCCACATCTGTTTCCAGCTCCTCCGAAAGGGTCGGCCAGAGGTTCTTTATTCCATACATGGCAAGGGGAAGTTCCCGTTTGTCTCGGCCGGACTGGCGGACGCCTCCTCCGTTTCTGCTGGACCCTCCGTCTCCCAGGTGATCGCTCTTTTCCAGTACGATAACGGAACAGCCTCTTTTTGCGAGATAATAAGCCGCTGCATTTCCGATGATTCCTCCTCCGATCACGATCACATCTGCACAACGATTTCCCATATTACCGTACCTCCTTTCCAAGCACTCTCATTTCCGTAGGACGCATCGGCGCCCTGGACGTAGCCGGTTCCAGTTCTGCCGGAGAAACTCCCAGTTCCCTTGCCACGATTCCCCTGACCAATTTAGAACAGGTCTGTCCCTGACAGAGTCCCATGCCGGTTCTTAAGTATCTCCGGATTTCTGTGAGGGTGAACATCCCGTCGTGGACGGCTCTCCGGATTTCTCCTTTCGTAATTTCCTCACACCGGCAGATGATCATATCATCATCGTTGGCCGGAACAAATTCCTTTAATATTTTTGATCTGTCATTTATCGTATTCACAGTTCTTTCCTCCATCTTTTATACTCAGGCTTTAAGAGGCCCGGAAAAACCTTGCCTTCATTGCCATGTCCACAGGCACCTTGATGGTCAGAAGATTGGTGTGATCAAATGCTTTGGATGTCTTTATTTCTACCACTTCTGCCCGGCATACCTCGTTTCCGCTCCGGTCAAGGGCTTTTCCCTCTGCCCCTTTTTCCGGCAGCGGAAGGAATTCATACGGAAGAGTTACGCTTGCATAATCTCTCTCAAACTGCTCATTCACGAGGAAAATCGCCTGTCCGGAACAAGCAGCCACACACATGCCGCATCCGATGCACTGAGCGTCCGGATCTACTGCCGGCAGGGAAGTGATATTTTCTCCGATCTTGATACACTTCTTAGGACACGCATCCTGACACGGATTACACGGGATGTTCTGGGTACACTCCATCACCGGATGGATTCCTATGGTTTTCGTAACCCCCGGGTACTGTTTTACTTCTTCTTCGCCTAAATAACCATTTTCAAGCAGGTTCATAGAAATATCACAGCCCTCATCTGTCTTCTTTAGAAGCTTCCCTTTATTTTCAGGCCCGAACATTCCCTGCCTCAGACTTTCCAGGGCTTCTTCCAGTGCGGCAAGCTTCTCATCCCGTTCTTTCTCATTCATAAATCCAAGTTCACATGCAGCGGCGGTACCTGCCATCCTTCCTTCGATCATGGCAGAACTGGCTTCCTCAATTCCTGACACATCTCCCGCCACAAAAATTCCTTTGACGGAAGTCTCTCCGTATTCATCACAGAGCGGCACCTGTCCGCCTTTCTTTGGGTTATCTTCCATTTCACATCCGGCCATTTTTAAAAGCTGGGACATTGGAGACAGTCCCACGGCAAGGCAGATAGTATCTGCATCGAAATGTTTCTCTGATCCGGGCACGGTCTGCCAGTTTTGATCCACCTTTGCAATGGTCACTCCGGTGACCCGGTCTTCTCCTTCCGCTTTCACAATCGTGTGGGATAAATAAAACGGTACGCCGCATCTTGCCAGCTTGGCCGCATGGACTCCATAGCCGCCGATTCTTGGCGCCGCGTCTACCAAAGCTGCAACCTCACATCCGGCCTGCATCAGCTGATAACTTACTACCAGTCCTACGTTTCCGCTTCCAAGCATCAGAACCTTTTTCCCCGGCTGTACACCATGCAGGTTCATCATCGTCTGGGCGGCTCCCGCTCCGATCACTCCCGGCAGCGTCCACCCGTCAAAGGTAACCATATTCTCTGAAGCCCCGGTTGCCACAATGATGGCATCTCCCTTATAATGCCGGATCTCATCTCCGATCCGCACAGTGATTTCTTTGTCCAGATAAAGCCCTATGACAGTGGCATTCAATACGACCTGCACTCCCGCATCCTCTGCCTCTTTTAACAGATCTTCTCCAATCTTAAATCCGCGGATCTTTGCTTTGTGTTCTTTGGAACCGAAAAATTTATGTATCTGCTTAAACAGCTGTCCGCCCGGTTTTGCGTTTTCGTCAAAGACAATGACATTCATCCCTTTTTTTGCCGCTTCTATGGCCGCAGACAGGCCGGACGGCCCTGCTCCTACGACGATCAAATCATACCGTTTCATATCGTTATCATCCCTTCATCTTAGTTTTTTCTGCGCTGACTCCATACTGAGTCTGAACCCTCATCCCTTCTTTCAAAGGTGTCACACAAGTTCTCACATTGGGCCTGCCGTCCACCACCATGACACAGTCCGTGCAGCGCCCGATGGCACAAAAAATACCCCTGGGCTTTCCGTATTTTTTCGTATGCCGGTGTACCATCACCCCGGCGGCTTTCAAAGCCGCAGCAATTGGCTCACCCTCAAAACCCGTCACAGGTTTGCCATCATAAAAGAAAGAAACCTCCTTCCCTTTCTCCGTCCTGCCCAAAATCGGATGCTCTTCAATTCTCATAGCCAAAACCCTCCTGCCATATCTTTTCTTAATTTATCCGCAGCGAAAAATGCCTTCTCTTTCCACAACTATCATTCAGTATTTTTCAACCAAAAGGTGCCATCCTGCGATAGTTTTTTATCACTATTGGAGGAGCACATTTCAAAAGCGCGACGGAAATAGTGATAAAAAACTACGCCATTCTTGGGGAATCCCACAAGTTCAATTTCGTCCCAATTCCCTGATCCAGTGCTTTTCGATACAATTCTGTTCCCCATGCCACATCTTCCACCGGCATTCCTCCGATAGAGAACAGGATGATCTCGTCATCGTTTTTCCGTCCGGGTACTTTTCCGTTGATGATATCTCCGATGTCTTCGATTTTCTTCCTCGGCATGATTCCATCGTGATACATATCTACAAATTTTGTTCCTATAATTGGTACGGTCTCAAAAGAAGGATGAGGATATTCTTCGGTCCACGCCTCATATAACCCAAAGTTGTCTACCACTGTCTTTGCCCTGTTCAAGAGAAAATCGTCTTCAAAGTTTGCACATGCAGGAAGACTGAAAAATGCTCCCGGCTTGATCCATTCCTCTTTGACCATAGGGTAATTTTCTGATCCTTCCGGGCATGAGGTAGCCATGCTGATAACGTCCGAATCCCGGACCAGATCTTCCAATGTATCTGTCAACTCAATTGTCTTAAACTGAGGAAATTTCACTTTCACATATTCAATGAAGCTCTCAATAGAACCCCGGCTTCTGCCTTTGATCTTAATGGTATCAAGTTCCGGACAAGTGCAGACAAACGCTTCCAGAGCCGTTTTGTTCATGACACCGGGTCCATAGATCCCAAGCACTTTGGAATCCCTTCTCGCCAAATGCTTTGCACCGACTCCCGGCACTGCCCCTGTACGGTAAGCACTCAGTAAGTTTGCAGACATTAAGGATCTTGGAGCTCCTGTCTCTTTGTCATTCAACATAAGCATCAGAATGGATCTCGGAAGTCCTTTGTCTTTGTTTTCCACATTGGAACCATACCACTTCATCCCAGCCATGTCATATTCTCCGCCCAGGTAGGCGGGCATCGCCATAAATCTGCGGTCCGGCCCATTCACCGGCATATTCGGAAAAGGTGATATATCCGGAAAAGAAACCATGCACCCATGAGAATTTCCATTAGAACCTCCCATAGCATAATCCCCTCTGCTCAAAAGCCGGAACATCTCTTCCATACTCTCCACACAGCCCTTCATATCCGTAACCCCGAGCTTCACCATTTCCTCTTCGTTTAAATATAAAAAATCAACCCTTGAATTACTCATTATTAAAACCTCCTGTATCAGATAATAAATATTTTATTTTTGTGCTCATTTTAGTCTTTCAATGCCTTCTCTTTTCTGCATAATTGGAGTGAGACATTTTACGATAGTTTTTTATCACTATTGGAGGAACGCATTTCAAAGCGTGACGGAAATAGTGATGAAAAACTCATGCCAAAGTATTCACCGTTTGCATTTCCGGACATTCGACCGTACCCATTTTCTTTATTCCCTTTACCCAGATCACTGAGAATGCGATCAGTGCCAGCAGCAGAGTCGCGAATATTTTATAAATCAGGATTCTGGCATCACCCTCGGCAATGTTAAAGATCATATAAATGTCACCGATAATGCAGATCACCTGAGGGATACCGAGAAGAACCAGCTTCTTGTTTCTGCCCTCGGCATCCGGATACCTTCTTCTCAGCGCAAGGACTGTGATATTAACCATAATATAAGAAGTCAGCCAGAAGCAGGACGCCGCAAGGATTATATTTGTAAGCCCTGAAGACTGGGTAAATCCGGTAACGATCAATGCCGTGATTCCTCCGCTCAGCAGGCCGATTCCTGCTGCCGGAACCCCATACTTGTTTTTCTGTTGAAAGGCCTTCGGAAACAGCTGATTTTCTGCCATACCGCTTAAAATATTCGGAATGCCTCCGAGGACGGTATTGACTGTACTGATTCCCGCCAGCAGTGTCACGATGCCCATCCAGTAAACTCCGGCCTGGCCCATGCACCGTTCTGCAAACAGCATATGGGGCATTGGATTCGACGCCAGTTCCTGCAGTGTGACATACTGTGTCATCCCCACACCGAGCAGCGCCTGCACTCCGAACAGGACGACGATGCCAATGATCATAGCCAAAAGTACGTCTCTTTTGGGATTCTTAAGATCCTTTGACACCGGGATTACGAATTCAATTCCGATAAACAGCCAGAATGCCAATGCTGATAAAGAAACGATTCCTCCAATCCCGGTAACCTGCGGCTTCGTCTGCTGAGCAGCCGTCACTATCTCGCCGGTGCCCAGATGAAAAAAACTTATGATTCCCATGAGCAGAAAAGATGCCAGCAGAAGGAATACGACAATGTTCTGGATTCGGGCGAAAAAATCAACCCCTTTATAGTTTACATAGGATAAAACTCCCAATACGATCACACTGATCAACGGTGCCGGAACCTGAGGCAGAAAGATCTGATTCAGTACCGTTCCGCACATGGCGATTTCCACGGAACCGGATAGAATATCAACAATCACATAGGCGGACAAGGTCGATACCATGGAAGCCACTGGCCCCAGTCCCACCAGGGTATACTGTCCCAGGCCTCCTTCCGCTTTCGGCATCATGGAATGCAGTTCTTGAAAGCTTAACGCCAAAAACCCATTCAGTATCAATACGACAAACAGTGCGATAATAAAACTTTTGCCTGCAAGGCCCATACCCTGCCCAAGGGAAAGCAGGCAGCTGGTGGCCACAATCAGCCCTACACAGACAGATACCGCACTTCCGAGTCCCAACTTTTTCGTATTCTCCATACATATCACTCCTTTTCATAAAAGAAAGGCGTCCCCGGATATCCGGTGAACGCCTTTGTTCCCATCTCTCTTATTTACTTCGTTTCTTGCTGATGGGTTACAGTTTACTCTCTTTCTTTTCATATGAATTGTAAAAATCGGAACTCGTTAATTATTTTCTTCAAACCGGACCAGGCCGATATAGTATCTGGCCGAGTCATCCAGCAATACTTTCACAGGGATTTCTTCCCTTTCCCCACAGTTGGACCAGATCAGGATTTCCCGTTCCTCATCATATCCTGTGATAGTCACCCAGTGCCAGTTGTCTTCTCTGAATTCTTTCCTGGAATGACGCCAGATCAGCAGTGCTGTGGGGTGCCCGTGATATAACCCTTCCTTAATAAAATCGAGACAGTCCTGCCTATTCCTGGGCAGAAACATGCTCCTTGCCTTTAATTCTTTTCCCCTGTCGGATGCAAAGCTTAAAAAATCTTTTTTAAACTTTCCGATCAGCGGATAGCCCATGAAGCCGGGCGTCATATACTGATACATGCCTTCCATAAGTTCTAAATATGATTCATGGGGTATCAACTCTGAATTTTCTACTTCTTCCGAAAATAAACCTTCACAGACGGCGATATTCGTGCCGGTGACGCTTCCGCATCCCGCACGGCGCTGGAAAGTGCCTGGAAACCATTCCTGGTTGCCGCCGTAAGCCAGATATTTTCCGTCTCTATATATTTTAGGACACTTTAATTCCATCTCACATCACTCCTTTTCTCATTATAATATCTTTTTTTGTCAAGATATACAACCCTTGCTGCATAGACTATGTAAAAAGCCCCAGGTGTGTGTTATGAAACAATTATCAACGAAGCAGCTTTTAAAACTCTGCATCATTTTTCCCATTTTGGTCAGTCTGCTCTCCAGACTCCTGACACCCCGGATGGATGAGATTTTCCGTCAGCTGAATAAGCCTCCATTCGTTCCTGCCCCGTGGATCTTTTCCGTCGTATGGCTGATCCTCGATATTTTACTAGGACTGAGCCTTTACACCCTGCTGACCTCGGACATCACAGAGCAGGAGAAAAAACAGGGAATCAAGCTTTTTCTCGCCGTGTCCTTCTTTTTGTTCTTCTGGCCCATCATTTTCTTTGAATACGGACTGGTCTTTTTCTCCTTTGTCTGGATTCTGGCTCTGAATCTGCTCAATGCACTAATGTTCTATGTATTCCGAAAGTACAGCAAAAAATCTGCTTTTCTTCTGATCCCGTACATTGTCTGGTGCTTGTTTGCGGCGCTTTTAAACCTTGGATTCCTGATCGTCAACTAAAGCTTAGTCTCCCGCCGGATAAATACATACTTGGCTTCAGAAGACAGGGAAGGTTCATACTCGTATCCGTCCCAGTCAAACTCTTTGATATCCTCCGGCCGGTCAATCCTGTTCTTTACAATATGACGGACCATCTGCCCTCTGGCCATCTTGGCCCATGCCACGATGGTCCGGAGTTTTCCGCCTCTCATGGTGAGAAACTCCACGTCCACAAAACGATCCGGCCCATCCAGATATTTTTTCACAGTTTTGGCATACTCTTCAGAAGCCAGATTAAGGATCAGATCCTGTTCTCTATAAAGCTCCTTATATATCGCATCTCCCCAAAACCGGTACAGACCCTGTCCCGCTGTTTCTACTTTGCATCCCATCTCCAGACGGTACGGATGAATCGCATCTAAAGGCTTCAGCACTCCATACATTCCGCTTAAGATTCTCACATGCTTCTGGGCATATTTCATATCCCACCCGGTAAAATCTCCTGCGCCCACGTTCTGGAATACCAGGCCGTCATAAGTCATGAGGGCCGCACTTCCGTCCCCATTTTCAAAATTCTGTATATCTAAAAAAGCCTGAATTGCAATCTTTTCATTTACCTTCATCAAAGATTCAATCTCCCACGGCTTCAGTTTTTTCAATTCTTCATAAATCTGTCCTGTCTTTTCTGAAAATACAGGCTCTGTCAGCTTTCGCTGTTTTTCTTTCCTGACTTTCATGTTTTTTGCAGGTGAAATAATCGCTATCATGGTACTTCCTTGTGTTATAATGGGTTTCATGAAAGGCGGTGCATCATGAAACAATTTCTGCTTACAGTTTCTTTATCTATTTTCCTGATATCATTTTCGGTCGTATTTACACTGAATTTCCGGCCCCTTTACTATGCCGATATAAAGCTTCTTCATATCAGCCGGGAATCCGGACTCTCTGAAAAACAGATCAGAGAAAACTATGACCGGCTCATTGATTATAATTCTGTATTGTATAAAAAAGACCTGAAGTTTCCCTCTCTTCCCATGTCTGAGGAAGGAAAGATTCACTTTCAGGATGTAAAGCGTATTTTCTCTGGCCTCCAATACGCCTGTATCATCTCATTTATCATAATCCCTGCAGGCCTTTTATGGAAGCGGGAAAAAAAGGATTTCCATTTCTTAAAAAAGGCATCCGTCTCTGCCGCCGTGCTTCCGCTCCTTTTGGGAGCTCTGGTCTGGGCGGCCGGATGGGACAAGGCCTTCGTGACTTTTCACGAGCTGGCCTTCTCCAATGATTACTGGATCTTCGATGAGGCTTTCGACCCTGTCATCACCATCCTGCCGGATGCCTTCTTTCTTCACTGCGCCCTGCTGATGGCCGCAGTCCTTATTCTGTTATGTGCCGTCTGCTTCCTCGCAGGAAGACATCTGTGCCAAAGGCAGGAAGCTTAATAATATCTTCCCAGCGCGTCCGCCGCAATGATGGCCGCATATACATCCTCCGGTGTCACTTCAAACGGCATGTTGCCGAGAGTGTCATCCGGAGAGCATGCGAGGCGCGCTACTTCCATGATCTGTTCTTCTTTTACTTCCTTGATTCCCAAGTCTGCAAGGGTAGTCGGGAGTTCTGCTTCCTGACAGAATCCGAGGACTTCCTGAATCTCATCCTGATCCGCTCCTTCCAGAACCAGCTGTACCAGCGTTCCGAAGGCTACTTTTTCTCCATGGTATAATTCATGGGTTTCCGGAATTGCAGTTAAGCCGTTATGGATCGCATGTGCCCCTGCCAGACCGCCGCTCTCAAATCCGATTCCGGAAAGATAAGTATTTGCCTCTATGATATGTTCTACTGCCTTCGTGCAGATATTTTCACGGACAGCAAGTTTCGCATCAATCCCCTCATCAATCAAAGTTTCATAGCAAAGTTCAGCCAGTGCCATGGCCGCGCGTGTGATCTTTCCTCCCACACAGTTGGATGCGTCAGACTGTTTGCAGGCTCTCGCTTCAAAATAGGTTGCCAGAGCATCTCCCATACCGGCTACTAAAAGGCGTTCCGGAGCTTTGCTGACAATGTCGGTGTCCACCAGCACCATGTTCGGGCTTGCCGGCAGAAACAGGTACTTTTCAAAGACACCGTCATCCGTATAGATCACAGACAGTGCACTGCAAGGCGCATCGGTAGACGCAATGGTCGGCACAATGATGACTGGCTTTTTCATGTAATAAGCCACTGCCTTTGCGGTATCATGGATCTTTCCTCCGCCGATTCCGACGATGACTTCGCTTCCGGCCTTTTCACAAATGTCCATGACACGGTTGATCTCTGTCATACAGCACTCGCCGTTAAAAGCTTCATATGTAATCTTGGCATCTTTTTGCCCTTTTGCTATGGAAGGCTCCACTCTTTTTCTTCCGGACGGACTTGTCAGAACAAAAAGGTTGGTTCCATAGTTTTCCGCATATGTACAAAGGTTTTCCATCTCACCTTTTCCCTGGATATAACGGCTTGGACTTGCGATAATACTTGCCATAGTGATTTCCTCCTTGAATCCTTTGATTCTTCTGAATCATTTGAAAGGTTAACTAGCATCGATACATTTACTATACCATGAAGCTCTGCCGGAAATCCACCTCTGAATGTTAAAACTTTGTCACGCATACTGCTGATATACTTTTGATTTTTTGGTCTTCCTATGGTATAATACTTTTAACATAATTATTACAATTATATTACATCTTTTTTACAAAGGAAGGTTTCATGCTGAACAAGATAAAGATAAAGACAAAATCTGTCAAAAACGCCGTTAAAAAAGCAAAGCATCAACCGAGATATATCCGTGCAGTATTTGAACGAATCACACTGCGTCTGTCTTTTCTTTGCTTTCTTGGGATTATGATTTTTACTGGGTTTCATTTTTACCAGGATCGGCAGAAAAAAGTGAATGCCGCAAATGAAGCCAAACATCAGTCTGCTCAGAAAAAAGATTCCGGGCAGGAAAAGAAGAAACCACAGCAGTGGTATGAACACCGCGCGGTTGCCCATGCTCTTGGAGAGATCGATGGTAAGGAGTATACCAACTCTAAAGATGCGTTTTTAAATTCCTATCAAAATGGTTTCAGGGTTTTTGAAGCTGACCTGATGCAGACTGCGGATCATGTCATGGTCGCAAGGCATTATTGGGGAAAAGACTTGAGTGATCCGAAGAGCAAGGGAGGCAAACCTGTTTCCTATGCCAAGTTTAAAAATATTAAGCTGTACGGCAAATACACTCCTGTCTCACTAAAAGAACTCTTTGAACTGATGGACAAATATCCTGATACATATATTATGACGGACACCAAAGACAGTGATGCCGCAGCCGCAAAAAATGACTTCTCTGTCATTGTAAAGACAGCAAAAGAAATGAAGAAAGAATACCTTCTGGACCGGTTAATCGTACAGATTTACAATCAGCCAATGTATCATGCCATAAAACAGGTTCATCCGTTCCGTCACTTCCTTTATACCACTTATCAGCAGACAGATGTGGCATTCAGCAGGATGATCAGGTTCTGCACTGCCAACGGCATTGAAGCTGTCACTGTCCCTGTGAGCAGTGTCAATGATTACCGGATGAAGCTGCTAAATGACGCAGGCCTGTATTCTTTCACACATACTGTCAACAGTGTATATGAAGCCAAAGAATATATGAAACTCGGTGTCTATGGGGTTTATACAGATTTTCTGACAAATGCCGAGGTAGAAAAATGTTCTTTTTCTCTGAAGACAAAAGATTTCTTTGATAAAATTCAAAACGGAAAATAATCTTGCAAAAAGGACTGCCGCACTTTTTTCGTGCGCCAGTCCTTTCATTTCGTTTACGTAAATTCTTAAAGTAAAGATTTATAGATTGCAATAATATCTTCTAAACCTGCGTCTTTTGGATTTCCAGGTGCACACGCATCTGCCGCCGCTGACTCTGAAAGGAACTGAATATCCTCTTCTTTGACGATTTCTTTCAGATCCTGTGGAATTCCCACATCGATGGAAAGCTGTCTCACCGCGTCCACGGCAGCCTTCCTATATTCTTCCTGACTCATGTCTTTTGTGCCTTCCACACCCATGGCCTTGGCGATGTACTTATATTTATCCCCTGTGGCATCAGCATTATATTCCATGACAGCCGGAAGAAGAATGGCATTTGCAACACCGTGAGGTGTGTCATAGACTGCTCCCAGTGAATGAGCCATGGAGTGTACGATTCCCAGTCCTACATTTGAGAATCCCATTCCTGCCACATACTGTCCGAGAGCCATTCCCTCTCTGCCCTCTTCTGTGTTTTCCACTGCGCCCCGCAAATTCTGTGCGATCAGTTCAATCGCCTTCAGATGAAACATATCTGTCATTTCCCATGCATCTTTTGTAGTATATCCTTCGATCGCATGGGTAAGGGCATCCATTCCGGTTGCGGCAGTCAGGCCCTTCGGCATAGAGGACATCATGTCCGGATCGATAACGGCAATGACCGGAATATCATGGGTGTCTACACAGACGAATTTCCGCCTTTTTTCTACATCTGTGATAACGTAGTTGATCGTAACCTCGGCTGCTGTTCCCGCGGTCGTCGGAACTGCGATGATCGGAACAGACGGATTCTTTGTCGGCGCCACGCCTTCCAGACTCCGCACATCTTCAAATTCCGGATTTGCAATGATGATTCCGACAGCCTTGGAAGTATCCATAGAAGATCCGCCTCCAATGGCAATCAGATAATCTGCACCTGACTCCTTAAATGCAGCGACACCTGTCTGAACATTTTCAATAGTAGGATTTGGTTTAATGTTAGAGTAAACCTCATATTCATATCCCGCCTCGTCCAATACATCTGTTACCTTCTTCGTAACGCCGAACTTTACCAGGTCAGGGTCCGAACAGATGAATGCCTTTTTGAAGCCTCTTGCTCCCACTTCTGCTGCGATTTCCCGGACCGCACCTTTTCCGTGATAGGACGTTTCATTCAATACAATACGCTTTGCCATAACAACCTCCTTGAGATACCTTTGATTTATCGTGATTCTTTCATTATCAGTTTACCTCCCGGCGGAACAGGCAGACAAGTGACACATTTCCCATAATGTCAAAAAAGTGACACTTCCTTAAAAGTGTCACTTTTTAAAGTCGTTCAAAAGCTCTGCAAGTTCCGGAGGCAGGGCCCTGACCAGCAGTTCTGCCATATCCTCCGTGCTCCGCTTCATCCCACCGGTTACCCACTGTACAGTCATGGCAATGGACCCCCGGCAGTACATTTCCAGAAGAAACTCGATATCCGGCGGAATCTCTCTCTGATATTTCTTTTTTATAATGTCGGTGTAAAATTCATAGATAAAATCAAAATCATGCTGGAGCAGTGAATTGTGATCCTCAGATTTAAAGGCTGCCGTGAAGAAGCACCGTTCTCCTTTGATAAATTCAAATTTCTTGATCAGTCCTTCCCTGAGTGTAAGGCTCACGCCCATCTGCCGGAAGGATACAATGGCAAGCTTATCAAAATACCAGTTGATTAGATCATACTTGTCCTTAAAATTCCTGTAAAACGTCTGTCTTGTCACATCACACCGCTCTACGATCTGCTTTACCGTAATCCGGTCCACAGGCGTAAAAGCCATCAGCTCCCTGACGGCACCTGCCAGTTTATATTTTGTTTTTTCCGATGCATCCATGAAACTCACCTCATTTGTCCGCCAGGCTTTCCTCAAAAAAACTCAGCTGTGCAATGGCACAGGATTCGGCTTTTCTTTCCGTTATCTTATCGAATTGATCCGGCTCTCCGCAGAGCATCGTGGTATCCGGCCGGTACTGTGCCGCAGTTTGATTTACAGTTTCTCTGCTGTGGCTGGCATAACAATAAAGACAGCCTGCCGGGCAGGTATCATAACTTCCGATGTCAAAACTCTTTGCACATCCACACTCCGGCCTTTGATTTTTATCTTTGTCCACAGAAATCTTCATTCCAATGAGCTTTTCCACAAGTTCTCTGTCGATACAGCAGCCCTTCCTGATGCCAAAACATGAAAGGTCATAACCTTCTGCACAGGTCACCGTGGTCATACCGTGATTTCTCGCAGAGGTCCCTGCTCTCTGTGCAAATTGAAAGACTTCTTCCTCTGCAGGCCGGCGGATTCCCGCCTGGGCCATCTGTCTTTTTATTTTCCGGTATATATCTAAAAAACTGATCACTGCCTGTTTTGTATATCCCTCCAGGGCTTCTGCCATGGACTCAAATGTATGAATATGCCACTCTATAGAATAGTCTTTGCTGATCAGCACAGGATCATAGCGCCATATAACCCTCTCTTTCCCGATCTTTCCGGACAGCTCCTGAAACAGGGGAATCAATTCTTTTTTCTTATCGGGCATTCCCGGCTCTATATCCTTTCCGTATCCATTGAGTGTAAATTGAAAATAAAACGGATACTCTTTCAGCTCTCCTAAATACTTCATGAAATTTTCAGGGTTCTTTGTCCAGAACACGATACAGTCAATATTTTCTCTGGAAAGCAGAATTTTGCTGACTTGTTTTGGATTCACCGGATTCCTCACGAGCACGGAGCCGTCCCGAAGCCGGTTTATGAACCATTCACCATAAAAAGCCGGAACATCTGTCCTTCTGCTGACACTCAATATCATAAGCAGTCTCCCTGTCACATTCATTATCGCTGGTTCTTTCACTGGGTTCATTGTACCACGGTTTTTCAGCAGATTCCATATTTTCTTCTTGACATTCACAAATGTAACTGATACGATTACAGCATAAACTGTAACTTAAGTTATTACATATAGAATAAGTCAGAGGGGAAATCAACTTATGAACAGTGAATTTACGATAGCAGTCCACGCACTCGTTTTTTTAAACCATAAAGGAGAAAGCGTATCCAGCGACAAGCTGGCCGCTAATATCTGCACAAACCCGGCAAGAGTCCGGAAGATCATGGGGAAACTCAAGAAAAAGGGACTGATTTCTACAAAAGAAGGGGTAGTAGGAGGATATCTGTTTGACCTGGAGCCATCCAAGGTAACCCTTTATGATATCAGCAGTGCCCTGAATGTTCCGTTTGTCTCGTCTTCCTGGCGGAGCGGCAACAGCGATCTGCCCTGTCTGGTGGCTTCCGGAATGGCAGGCATTATGGATGACATTTACGGCAGCCTGGATCAGTTATGCAAAGATTATTTAAAACAGGTAACCATTCAGACCATCGATCAAAAGATCTTCGGTTCATCCAAATTAAAGGAGAATGAAAAATGAAAAAATATGACGCAGTAATCATTGGTTTTGGAAAAGGCGCAAAGACTCTGGCAGGCACGCTTGCCACAAATGGAAGGAAAGTCGCTCTTATTGAAAAGGATTCTAACATGTACGGAGGAACCTGCATCAACGTTGGATGTATCCCATCCAAATCATTTGTTGCGAGTGCAGCTTTTTCTGCAAAGCTTGATTCTTCTTTTGAAGAAAAGGCAAGGCTGTACCGGGAAGCCGTTGAAAAAAAGACAAAGCTGACAGATACATTACGGGATAAAAACTACCATAAGGTCGCAGACCTGGAAAATGCAGATGTTTATAACGGAACCGCTTCTTTTATAGACAGCAGGCATGTGGCCGTGGCGTTACAGGATGAGACACTGGAACTGGAAGCAGATCAGATTTTTATAAATACGGGAGCTCGCCCGTTTATCCCTCCGATTGAGGGTCTCTCTGACAGCCGGCGTGCGTATATCAGTGAGACCATGCTTTCTTTGGAGGAACTGCCGAAACACTTGGTCATCATCGGAGGCGGCTATATCGGCATGGAGTTTGCTTCTATCTACACGAACTTCGGCTCCAGGGTTACTGTCATCCAGGACGGGGAAGTATTCCTTCCGAGGGAGGACCGGGATATTGCCGATGCTGTTGCAGAGAGCTTAAAAGAACGCGGAGTAAAGCTGCTGCTCTCCACAAAAATAAACTCTGTCCGCGATGAAGAAGCTAAAACGATTGTGTCTGTGAAAACACCGGAGGGCGATGAAAAAATTTCAGCAGATGCCGTTCTTGTGGCTACAGGACGCCGCCCTAATGTAAACGATCTGAATCTGGAAGCTGCCGGTGTGGAATTGACTCCCAGCGGTGCTGTCAGGACAGATGAATTTCTTCAGACAAATGTTCCGGGCATCTATGCCATGGGTGATGTGGTCGGAGGTCTTCAGTTCACATATATTTCCCTGGATGATTTCCGCATTGTGAAATCACAGATTCTGGGAGATAAAAAACGAAACGTAAATAACCGGGGCGCCGTGCCGTACAGTGTCTTTTTAGATCCTCCGTTTTCCAGAGTCGGACTGAGCGAGTCAGAGGCCAGAGACCAGGGTTATGAATTCAAAATTGCAAAACTCCCCGCTGCTGCCATCCCTAAGGCAAATGTTCTCGGACAAAAAACCGGGCTTTTAAAAGTCGTAATCGATACGAAGACAAACGAGATTTTAGGTGCTCATCTGTTCTGCGCCGAATCCCACGAAATTATCAACCTGATCAAACTCGCCATGGATGCACACCTTCCCTATACTGTGCTGAGAGATACAATCTACACCCATCCGACCATGAGCGAGGCACTCAACGACTTATTTAATATCCAGGAGACTTTATGCAGTATTTAATTTCATTTTTAGAAGGCATCATAACCTTTATATCCCCCTGTCTGCTGCCGATGCTCCCTATCTATATCTCATATTTTGCAGGAGAGACAACGGACCGCCCAAGGCACAAAGCTTTGCCCAATGCCATAACGTTTGTTGCAGGCTTTACCCTGATTTTTATCTTTCTGGGCGCCTTCGCGGGCACTCTTGGAGGGCTGCTCACCTCACATAAAATGATCGTGAACATAATTACCGGCCTGATTGTCATCATCTTTGGGCTGAATTTTACCGGAGCGCTTAACACAGGCTTTTTAAACAGTACAAAACGCAGCTCTATGGAAATGAAAAAACATTCCCTTGCATCATCTTTCTTATTCGGGATCGTTTTTTCCATCGGCTGGACCCCATGTGTAGGGGCGTTTCTTGGCTCCGCACTGATGATGGCGTCGCAGCAGGGCTCCATGGCAGAAGGCATCCTCATGCTGTTTCTCTACTCAATGGGTCTGGGCATTCCGTTCATTCTCAGCGCCGTGCTCATTGAGCGACTGATGGGAGCCTTCAGCTGGATCAAGTCACACTACGGCATCATCACAAAAGTTTCCGGAATTCTGCTTATTATCGTGGGATGCGTGATGATGTTCGGAATGATGGACCGCTTTTTATCATTCTTGACATTTTAGGAGGGATCTATGAAACAACAAACAAAACTGATAGGGATCATTGTCATACTCATTGCACTTTTAGCAGGCGCTTTTGTCCTCTACCAGAATCTGAGCAAAAAATATAAGGCAGATACCGCTTCCAAAGAAACATCTTCCGGGGATGCTACAGAAAAACAGGAAGCTGTCACTGCCCCGGACTTCAACGCAGAGAACGCCGATGGAAAATCCATAAACTTCTTTTCTCTCACCGGCAAAAAACCCATTGTGTTAAATTTCTGGGCCAGCTGGTGTCCGCCGTGCAAACAGGAGATGCCCGGTTTTGAGGCCATGTATAAGAAATATTCCGACAAAGTCAATTTTGCCATGGTCAACATGACCGACGGAGCAAGGGAAACAAAGAAAAAAGCCTCCTCCTTTATCAGAAAGCAGGGTTATACTTTCCCTGTTTACTATGATACTGAACAGGAAGCTGCCTATAACTATCAGGCAGAGTCTCTCCCCACAACCTACTTTATCAACCGGGACGGAGAAATTGTTTCCGGAGCCAGGGGCGCTATGGAAGAGAGTGCCCTGGAGGCACAGATCAAAAAACTGTTAGAAGAACAAAGTGAGCAAGCCCACTTCAACGCCCCAACCCCTCACTCTTTGAGGGGCTTGACAACTTTGCGTGCCAGATGCAATTTGCCGCGGGCAAATAATTTCCTTACGCATCTGTGTACAACCCGCGGAGCGTTTTTTATTACTTAGAAAAGGAGCGGAACTGACTCATCCATTGTCAGTATCGCTCCTCTTATTATTTACACCCCATGAACTCTCCGAGCATCTTGATCTCATCCGCGAAAATACAGTGTCTGATCTCACCGTTCCGGGCTTTTTCTTCAAATTCTCCGAAGTCCATCCAGAGAACAGAATCCACTTCTTCCTTCTGCAGCCGGAACTGTTCTTCCGCAAGATCTGTCTCATATACGTAAACTGCACTCAGCTCATGGTTATGAAACGGCTTTCCGTGAAAGATATCCTTTACGACGGAATCTCTCATTCCTATAAACTTAAATTCTTCCGGCTCTGCCGTTACTCCCAGTTCTTCGGAAAGTTCCCGCACCGCAGTGTTCAGATAATCATCCCCTGCCGCCATGTGGCCTGCTGATGACACATCATAATACCCAGGAAATGCGTCCTTTTCTTTGCTGCGCTTTTGCAGCAGGACATCAAATCCGTTTTGTTTCCTGCGCACCAGCCAGATATGGGAAGTCCCGTGGAGATCACCGCCCGTGTGCACAATTGATCTTTCCTTTACGATCCCTGTAGGTTTCCCGTCCGAAGTCAATATATCAAAAAGTTCCATATCTTCGCCGTTTAGACAAGCCTGTCTAAGGCAGTCCCCCTGATAGACAAGCTTCAGCGAAAAGAAAGGTCCATTCTCAGCCAGCAGCTTAAAAAAAATCTTGTCCCCCTCCCAAAGGTTCAGGTCCAAAATATCCTTCTTATCCACCCATTCTAAGACCCCTTCATTGCAGGCGGTCAACTCCCCCTTAAATCCGTCTGCCGTAAAAAGGCTGATGTATTCCATCGGCCAGTCGTCACAGAGAAACGTAAGAATACCTCTAAACTTCCAGGACGTAAGCTTAAGCCCCGTCTCTTCTTTTACCTCTCTTAACAGGCAGTCCTCCGGGCTTTCTCCGTATTCAAAATGTCCTCCCACGCCGATCCACTTGTCCTTATTAACATCGTGTTTTTTCACGGTCCGGTGAAGCATTAAATATTTCTCATCTTTTTCTATATAACACAGCGTTGAAAATTTTGTCTTGCTCATCGATCATCCATCCTGTTTTTATTCTCTGTCAATAACGGAATTCTGCTCCGTTTCCTAATTCCCAGTATCCTGTTTTTTCCGCTCCCAGCTCAAAATGAAGCTTTGCGATCCCCATATCAATCTCTTCAAATCCATTTTTGACCTTCACATGGGCTGTAAACTTTCCATCCTTCCACCGAAATTCCACCGGCTGTGCATTCAGGGCAGACGGGGCCTTCTCAACTGCTTCCATCCCCTGCATGATCCAGTCCGGAATCTTTTCTTCTGTCTTGAGCATCTGATCTGCTTTTTTCCCTTTTTTCTTTACAAAAGAAGAGATCATCTTTTCTTTCGTCCTCTTATCCGCCTCTACATATCCAACCGTAATGACCGCCTCAAGGCTCTCTCCCTGTTCTAAATCGCACACACAGCTGTCCTTCTTATATGTACTGCCCACCCAGCATGTGCCGAGTCCGGTAGCAGCAGCCAAAAGGACCAGCTTTTCACCGTAATAGCCCAGCTTTTCTTTTAAATCGGGATCGTCTTTTCTGCCCGCCATTGCAATGAATCCATGCACATTTTTAAACATGCCGTAGCTCATTTTAATCTTGGAAATGTTGCCCTCATCTGTGATGAGCTGCAGATGGAGCCCCTGTTCCTTATTGATTTCCCGGATCATCTGAAACAACGGCTTTGCATCTTTTTCCCTTATATATTCCGGAAGGTACGTCCTTCTGGAACATCTTATGTTGATTGCTTCTCTCGTATTCATTTCTGCCTCCTTATGCCTGCTTGAATCAAATCGTAGCTCTCCCCGATCATGCGTTTGATATCCTCATCCGGCACTGAACCGTCAAGAATGATGGAATTCCAATATTTTTTGTTCATATGAAAGGCCGGCACAACAGAATCATAAGTCTCTCTCCATACCAAGATCCACTCCGGATCACACTTTATATTGACCCAGATATGTCCGTTCCGTTCAAAAATAAAAGCAAATGTCTTTTTATTCATCTCATGTCTCATGAGTGTCCAGTTGCTGTCATGAAACGGATAGTCTTCATAAACCTGCTTCAGTGACATGCAGAATTCAATCACTTCTTTTCTTGTTCTCATACCCCGGGCCTCCTTTCCATAGCCTTTTTATTATAACACTGATTCTTGATTTTTGCCCGGAAAAAGAAGAAACAGACAGAAAAATGCTGTCTGCTTCTTAATATTTGCTAATATTTTTTTATCGTAAATGCGGTCGTCTGAGGCGGAATGCTTGCGGTCATAAAATCAGCATGTTCTACCCGTACCCGGTCGCCCTGTTTTAAGTCCCTAAGCCGTATTCTGCTTCCCTGGCGGTCCAGAATCGGAGTATTCTCTGTGACTACAAAACGGATCTGGCTTTCCGGTTTTCCGGGTATTCCTGTGTACAGGAAACCGTTGTGCAGATCAACCCCTGCCACTCTCCCGTCGGTAACCGCTGTCCCGCAGGGATTGCTTTTCACAATGATCCTGTATGCTCTGGCCTGGGGTGGAATACTTTTTGTCATAGCCTTTGAGATCCAGGCATCGACCGTCATGCCTTCCTTCAGATCCCTGGAAGTAATTCTTTTCCCGTCGCTGCAGTGGATCAATGTATGCTCATCCACAATCATTACAACGACGGACTGAATTCTGCTGTCTTTCTGAAGTCTGCACACTGTTTTGACGTAATCTGCGTCACCCGAATGCATGATATTTTCAATGGTCCCGCCCTGGATATTGATTGTTTCTCCCTGATCCGAATCCCATATATTTTCACAAAAGCTCATGCTTATACAGTTCCTTTTTCTTTTATATTATGCAGAAATATAATTTTGTGAAGTTTTTTACTGTATTTTCCTGAAAAATATTCTTCCAAATACGCTTTTGCACTTTTTTATCCTGAATCTCTTTTTTGACATATGTAAAATATTCCAATGCATCCTGCCAGTCCTTTGTACTGAAGCTTTCCGCATCAATTTTATTCAAAATCCGGCTTATTTCTCTGTCTTTCTGCCTGTCTCTGAGTTCCGAAAGATATGCACATCTGCTTTTCTCTGCTAAAAAATCCAACAGTCCCTGATCTGCCATCTTCTATATCCTCCCATTCTCTGTATCTCCCTGTACTTTTGTCCGTAAAGAACGCCTGGTGATTAAAGCAGACTTTTTTTGAGTATTTTCAGCTTTTCCATCACCACCATCTGCCAGTCAATATTCTGGTCTTTGGCAGACACTCTAACATATCCAAACACACGATGTTTTCCTGATTCCATAAATTCATTCCCCCCTATATACTGTAGGTTAAAAATCTACTCCTATAAAGTATCACAAGAAAGAATCAATCTTATACTCGGAGGGTGTGCCCTGTGGGGATCTTTAAGCTTGTATCTCATACACTGTCTCAAAAATCTGCTGTTTCATCCGTTCAAAATCTTCTTTCGATGACTTCTTTGGATATGTCATATTTTTCAGCAGCAGAGAGGATTGTCCCTGCTGGAGATCCGGCTGTATATAATCAAAATCATTGAGGCAGAACCCGGCTCTTTCGTAAAATCCTATCCTTCTCCTTGCCAAGTCTGTTCCCGGCTCTTCTACTTCCAAAAACACTGTTTTTTCCGTATTATTCAAAAAATCATTCAGGAGCATTCCCCCGATTCCATTTCCCCTTAAGGATGCATCAACCGCAAAATGCTCTATAAAAACGAATGTGTCAAACTCCCACACGGCGAGAAGGCCATGGATTTCGCTTTCTTGTTTCACTGTATAAAGCTGATACGCCGAACGGCCGAGAAGGTTTCTCTGACCTTCTTCATTTCTTATTTCACTTGGCGGAAAAGCCTCTGTCATCAGTTCATAAATTTTTGAAAATTTTTCTGCTTCTGCCTTTTCCCATTGATAGATATGCCTCAAAATAAAACCTCCATAAAAAATTCATTCATTTTTTAATTAAATTTTATTACAAAATCAATCAAATTTATACAGCTGCTTTCATTTCGCATACTATAAAAATTGTTTGGGATACTAAAGAGGTAATAAATTTTAAAGGAGGCATTACAATGGCAAATATATCTATGTTAGATTTACAGAACCTTCGTCACTTAATCGGCGGTTTTGACACCACACACTGCAAAATGCAGGCTTATGCAGACCAGGCGACAGATCCCGCTCTGAAAAAATTCTTTCAGCAATCCGCTCAGTCAGCAATGGACAGTAAACAAAAATTAATGCAGTTTCTTAAGTAAGGAGGAAGCAAAATGTTAGATGATAAGACAATGGTAGCCGATACGCTTGCCGGCGTAAACGGAGAGCTGACAAGGTACGGCGGAATGATCGCCCAGTCGGAAAACCAGGAATTAAAGCAGACATTAAAACAGATGAGGAACCAGTGTGAAATGTCTCAGGAAGAGATTTATAAGCTTGCCAGAGAACGTGAGTATTATGTTCCTGCAGCACCTGCCACTCAGGAAGAAATAGATCATGTAAAATCTCTGTTCCCACAGGATAAAATGTTTTAAGTAAATTTATTTAAGAAAAGCGGCATCCAAAATATTAGGTTTGTGATCAGCCCCTTGTCAAGTAGACAGATGAAATATCTAAAATAAAGTGCCGGAAATGGTCATGTACATGCATGGCCATTTCCTATGCACACCATTTTTCTTTATATTTTTCAATGCGCGGACTTTTACATAATATCTTTTTTAGCCTTCAGTTTCTTCAATGGATAATAGAGATTCAGCCTGCTGGATAGGATACCATCATTTGAAAAAACAATAGTTTTATCCTTTCCTTTGATTGCATCAAAGAAAGCCTTCTTTGCGGTATAGCTGCTGTTGGAGAAATTGATCATGGCATCTTTTATGTCTATTCTATTATTTCCATTGTTTATGACACATTTTTGATTTAAATCACCGGCCTGATCAGCAATCCTTACACCAGATATCTCATATGCTCCTGAAGGGGCCTTAGATGAAATTGGAATATTAAAAGTATATTTACCTGAAAATTTGGGCGAGTTTGACCATTCCCCTTGCCTGTTATTTCTGCATATACTAAATATAAGATTGAACTGAAAAAAGCAGGTGATATTTTGACTCCAGTCTCCAATCAAACTGAGCTTCTGAACGCTGTGGCTTCCAAAGAAACTCACATTCAGGCAGTCTCAGATTTCACAGTCTCCAAACAGATCACTGTCCGCTGTTCCCTGACACTCACTGGCTGTTCCGATGAATGTCCGGTCTCCCTTTATAAGGATGCTTCCTTTCCCTCTGCTATGTTTCATGTTTCAGAAGGAGGCAGCCTCACCCTTCAAAACATTGTGTTAGACGGTCAAAAGGAACTCCATTCCGGCAGAGATCCTATGAACCGTTCCTTAATATTGATTTCGGGCGGTACGCTCATTCTGAAACACGGTACAGTTCTCCGAAACAACCATTCCTATACAGAAGGGGGAGGCGTTTATTTTTCAGGCATCGGTTCCCTTCCAAACAATTTCCTGATGACCGAAGATTCGCAGATTTCGGGCTGCTCCTCCAGACTCTGCGGAGGAGCTGTTATGGCCGCTGTCAAACATCCCGATGATAAACTTTCAATCCTGGGACGCGCTTTGATCACCCACAATACTGCGGCCCACGGCGCCGGGATCTATCTTCGCTCTTTTGAAAAGCGGGCGGGAAGCATCCTCACCGTTTCTGACTCGGCAGCCATAACTGATAACATTGCCCTGGGATGCGGTGGCGGCATCAATTTCTCAGGCTTCCGTGAAGATGCTGAAATACCTTCTTCCCTCACAGTGTCAGGTAATGTGAGGATCTCCGGAAATGCCTCTGCTTACGGGGGAGGTATTTACTTCTTCGGCTGCAGTGAGGAAGATCAGCTGGATATCGAAAAGGACTCTGTCCTCTCTGAAAACAGTGCAAAAGAAAACGGGGGAGGTCTCTGCCTGGTTTCCCAAACAGGTGCCTCAGTTACAGTAAATGAATGTTCTATTTCCAAAAACAAAGCCGATGGACAGGGCGGAGGCATTTCACTCACTAATCGTTCTTCAAAAAAATCTGTCCGCCTGGCACTGATGAATTCTGATATAAAGGGAAACCGGGCGGCTTCCTGCGGCGGAGGCATTGTTTTTAGTGCAGGCAGCGGAGAATTTTCCTTTCATCTTACAGACAGCAGGATTTTTGAAAATATTTCTTCTTCTGACGGCGGCGGTATTGCCATGAGTTCATCCGGCAGCGGCATTGTCAATGTGTCACAGACTTCATTTTCCAGAAACACCGCAAAAAAATCCGGCGGCGGGCTGGCCTTTCTGTCTGAGTCTTCATCTAAAGCAAAAAATCTCTCCCTGACATCGGCAGAGTTTATCAAAAATCAGGCAGGATCAGGCGGAGGAATCTTTCTTGATTCCAAAGAAGGCGCTGCGGATGCAAACCTATATGACTGTATCATCGAGGACAATACGGCTCGTTTTGGGTACGGCGGCGGTATCCTGTCCCATGGCTTTGGCAATATTGTAAGTTTAAGAGGCACCACACGGCTTTCACAAAACCTTGCCAAGAAAGCAGGAGTCGGTATCTCTCTTGAATGCGGCAGTTCTCTTATTCTTGAGGAAGGACCAAATTTATATGACGGCTTTTTCCTCAAAGATGCGGATACTCATCTCTACCTGCAGAACACCCTCCATCCCAATGCATGTATCCGTCTTGAGAATTCCGAATATATTTCTCCAAACAAGGAAGGAAATCCAATCGTCATCTGTGCCCCTTTATCCGAATATTTCGGTCTTCAGCCTTCGGACGCCGAAAAATTTCGGATGCCGTCCCACGGGTTTAACGGCTGGGAATTCCGTCTAAATCCTGACCGAACTTTTGTCCTGCTGGCTCCCGTCCGTTTCAGGATACGCTATGAGAACCTGTTGGAATCCTCAAACACCAACCCAGTTTTTTATACGACAGATTCACCTGATCTCATCCTGAATCCTCCGGAAGAACTTCCGGGCCTTGCCTTCCTCGGATGGTATGACGATCCATTCGGCGGAAAACAGATAAATATGATCCCCCATGGAAGCACGGAGCATTACACGCTCTATGCCAGATGGAAACCAGAACCCGTGGGGTTAAAGTCCCTTCCCCTTTTCAGGAAACGATTTCCTCTTTCTCTTCTGAGCAAAAGAAAGCATTAAAATAAGGGAGTAAATCACAGTACGATTTACTCCCTTCTCCATACAGTTTATGATCGGCCAGAAATTGTATATCCGTTTTTTCCTCTCTGCTTTGTCTTGTAGAGAACCGCATCCGCATGATTATACAGCGAGACAAAGTCTGTTCCGCCCCAGAATATCATTTTCACGGATATGCCCTCGTATAACTGTTATAAACTCTTTAATAGCCATATCCCTAAACACATGGCCGAACCGGCCGTTGGCCTGCTTAAAGTTATCAATATCCAACAGGAAAAAGGCATACATGGCAACCTGATTTTTGACAAGACCTTCCCGATACACCTTTCTGCAGCATTGGTTTTGAATAACTTTTGTTTCTTCATGCCGGCTCCTCCTCCCAGTCCTCTGTCCCGACACTATAATCCTTCTTTGGGGCATATATCCTTCAGACAGCATACCTCACAGTGTGGCTTTGTCCTTGCAGTACAGATATCCCTTCCGAGAAATACCAGCCTGTGGCAGAAGTCGCTTCCTTCTTCGGGAGGTATGATCTCCCAGAGTGCCATCTCTACTTTTTTTGGATCTTTGATCTGATCCACCAGTCCCATGCGGTTCACCAGCCGGATGCAGTGAGTATCCGTGACGATTGCAGGTTCTCCGAAAACATCGCCCATCACAAGGTTGGCGCTCTTACGTCCTACCCCCGGAAGTTTCATCAGAGCCTTAAAGTTATCCGGAATTCCGCCGCCGTATTCGTCTCTCAATATTTTCATACAGGCACTGATATCTCTCGCCTTACTTCGTCCAAGCCCACACGGCCTGACGATCGCCTCTATGTCCGCCGGATCTGCTTCTGCCAGAGCATTCACATCCGGATATTTTTCATATAAATCCTGAACAACCACATTGACTCTGGCATCTGTACACTGTGCCGCCAGACGCACGCTCACCAGCAGTTTCCATGCCTGGTCATAATCCAAAGTACACCCTACATCAGGATACTCCTTTTTCAGCCTCTCTATGATCTCCAACGCTAATTTGTCTTTTGTCATATTGTACTCCTCTATTTCTATTATAACAAATAGGCATTTGCGAAACGCCGGAATCCGCATAAATACGGCATTCTTTTTGCTACAAAACAACTCCTCAATGATTTATGGTAAAATTGAGATGTCAAATAACAATTAGCAATATCACCAAAAAAGGAGTTGCACCTATATGATAACATACAAACAGCTTTCTTTGGCAGATATTTTTACCGATTGTCAAAATAAATTGTCCCGGTGTCTTTCGTTTCTCATTCTCACGCTGCCACCAGCAGACCTCGTAAACATCTTCTTTATCCGATGCTCAAGGCCCTGTTATTACAGCTCATTTTCTCTATTCCAAGACATCTCTCTTGATCGTATTTCTCAAATACTCTTGCTCCTTCATCTTCTGCAAATATTCTTCCGTGATCTCGGCATATCCATTCACAAGACCTGGCATCGGCGTAACCGGATGATACGTAAAGAGCATAACCTCCTCGTCGGCCTGCCGCACGATCTCATCAATAACCGTCGAATTCGCGAACGTCGCCGTGTAGACCTTCCAGATCCGGTCAGTGTTGTGAAACTGCAGCCCCTTTGTTTTTTGTTACAATTCCTTTAATTCTTTTTTCTTTTGATCGAGATAATTCTTCCATGCTTTGTCGTCAAGAAATTGATTTTCATCCGGATGTTTCAGCATGTATTCGTGTTTATTCAGCAAATCAACGTTAGACGTATGATTTCCCATAAACAGATCAACTTTCTGGTTCCTTACCTTCTCCAGCGAGTGCAGATAATCTTTTCTCGCTTGAAATCCAGAATCTCCAATTTCGTTCAGATAATCCGACTGAAGGGTGTTAAAGCCAAAGCCGCCATAATATCCTGCGCGTTTTCTCTCTTTTCCGTCCGTAATATCGAAGAAACACACGATACAACCTTTCGTGTGTCCCGGAACCAGATAAAATTCAACGGTCGTATTGCCAAATGTCCGTATATCCCCTTCTTTGACTGCAACGTCCACATGAAATAATGTATCCATGCAATTGCCGCTTTCCTGAATCATAGTCAATTCCGGATGTTCCCGAAACATTTTTACATCCGGTTCACCCATGTAGATTTTGGTTCCGAACATGTTTTTAAAAAAATTTACAGCGCCAAAGTGATCAACATGGCCATGCGATAAAATAATCCATTTTACGTCTGCCGGATTAAAACCCATTTCCCAAATTGACTGTATCAGCACTGCCTGCGCTCCACAATTCCCAGCATCAAACATAAGAAGACCTTCTCCCGTGTCCACAATATGCACGCAGACCCAGCTACCACCAACATAGTATAAATTTCCATAAATTTGAAATGGTTTTACATAGCGCAATTCCTGATTAATAAAAAATTTTCCCGTCTTTTTACCTGCAATTCTGTTCCGATGCTCCTCATAATCCTTATAATCTGATTTTATTGACATTTTACTTTTCCTTACTGATATAAATTCCATCGGCTGCTGGCCGGCACAAGCCGCAGACCCGTGGGGTGGTCTGCAGCCGTATAATCTGCAAGTATATTTGTATGATGTACTGTTCGCGAAAACAATGCACAACAGGAAGTACAGTTTCATTATAACATCTGCTATAATTCCACTATACTTCCTACTATGCGGTTTATTTTTTAACTTTAGAAGAGGAATGCTACTGAACTTACAGTAACTACTGCGATCAATATGATCAGCAATGGCCCGCCAATCTTGACAAAGTCGGAGAATTTATATCCGGCCGGTAAAATCTGCATGTTGACAGCTGTTCCGTAAGATGTTGCAATTGCCAGATTCGAACACGCCGCAATTACGATAACCCACGGAACCGGACTGATTCCAAGACCAAGCGCCATTGCGATAGCAATTGGGCTGATCATAGCCGCCGTTGCATTGTTCGACATAAAATTCGTCAGTACGCTTGTTAAAACTGCAATTACAATTGTAAGAACTACTACGGAAGCGTTTTTCCCTCCGAAAAGATTCAGTACTGCGTTTGCGATCAAAGCTCCGCCGCCTGATTTATCAAGTCCCGCTCCAAGTCCGCCGATACCGCCGATTGTAATCAGTACATCCCAAGGAAGCTCTTCATAAGCTTTCTTGACCGGAATACATTTTGTTCCAAGAACGATAACTGCACCTAACATACCGATAACGCCGATTGTAAAATGGCTTTTAAATGGTTCAAATCCACTCGCCACGAATAAGAAAATGCACAGAAGCATTGTAAATACTGAAATAGCTCCTTTCTTGCCATCCGCCGGATCATTTGTGCTTTTTTCTTCAACTGCCGGGGCATCTGCATACATGTTTCCCACATTGAAGTCCGGACTTTCCGGTTTCAGAACTTTCTTCAGCAAAGTATATCCGATCGTCCCCCAGAAGACAACCTGCACGATAGATGCCGGAAGCATGATTTTTGTCATATCAAACATTCCAAGTCCATCTTTATATCCGTCATATCCCTGAAGCACCGCGTTCGCCGCAAGCTGTGATGTAGACCCGACCAGCGTACATGCCCCCCCAATGACTGCTGCAGTTCCCGCCGGGAAAATAACCATCTTAGATCGGATCCGTCCGTTTGATCCAGCCGCTACAACAGCGATCAGAGGCATCCAGATAGCTACTGTTCCGTTATTGCTCATAAACGCTGACATCAAACAGCATACAGCGCTTGCTGTTACGATAAATCTGCGTTCCGTCTTTGCTAAAAATGAATTTCCAATTCTGTCGCCGATTTTCTGAGCCATGCCGGTCTCAAAGAGCGCCGCGCTTACGATACACATCCCGACGACCATTGCCCAGCCAGGAGCGCTGAATCCGGCATATACTTCCGAAAGTTCCATCTGCGGAATCAGAATTCCCATTGCTACGGAACTTCCCATAGCCACAACGCTCATTGGCAATTTATTCCACATGAACAGTACAATTGTAATTGCTGCAATTATAATTGCTATAATACTTGAACTCATAGTTTTTTCTCCGTTTCCCCACATAGTTTTTCTTGTAACTTAACTTTATACACTCATATATAAGAGTTCAGCCCTTTATTATGGCTTCTTATACTTCTGCATACTCCGCGTCTTTCCACTTCGGATGATCATATACCGACCTGTCTGCTACGAATGGCCATTTCTTTCCCTCTGCTACTGCCAGACAGCCTTTCACACACATTTGAGCCATTTTAATGACCGCTTCTCTTGTCTGTGCCGCCGAATGAGGGCTTACAATCAGATTTGGGCAATTCAAAAGCGGATCATCTGTCTTTGGAGGTTCATTGCAGAATACGTCCGTTCCTGCCCCTGCAATTTCACCTGCTTTCAACGCCTCTGTCAGATCTGCTTCGTTGATGATTCCGCCGCGGCTGCAGTTAATGATCAGTGCCGTTTTCTTCATTTCTGAGAGCTGCTTTCTGGAAATCATATTTCTGGTTTCCTCGGTGAGAGGCACATGAATGGATACTACGTCACTGATTTTCAAAAGCTCTTCATAGTTCTCATAGTACTCTGCGCCGTAACCTTCTACCTGTTCTTTTGACAAAAACGGATCATAGGCTGCTATTTTCATTCCACATCCTTCACAGATCTTTGCAGTTTCACGTCCGATTGCCCCAAGTCCAAGAATCCCAACGTTCTTACCTTCCAGCTCAAATGCTTTTTTAGCTCCACGGATTTCCCAGTTGCCTTTGCACATTTCCGTCTGAGCTTCCACCAGATTTTTGGAAAGTGCGAACATCATCGCCACCGCATGCTCTGCAACGCTTCTGTTATTGGCTCCCGGTGTGATAACTACAGGGATCCCATGCGCTGTAGCTGTCTTCACATCTACGGAATCATATCCTACGCCTGTACGCCCGATAACCTTCAGATTCGGGCTGTTCTCGATGGCATGTCCGTCACATTTTGCAATCCTTACGATCAGAGCGTCTGCATTCTTCATTTCATCCAGATAATTGTTTGGATCCTGATTATCTGCAACATAAACATCCGCGATTCCGTCCAGCATCTGAAGCCCTTCCGGGCACACGGCCTGTGTCATTACAAATTTCATCTTCTATTCCTCGCTTCTTTCTAATCTTTTATTTAGTTCATACCCTTATCAGCGTTCTCTTTTAAAACCCTCTTAAGCGCTTCTACGCCTTCATCGCACAGATAGTTGAATGGCCTTCTGCAGTCTCCTACCGGATATCCAAGCATCGCAACGGCCTTCTTAACTACTGTGTTCGGATTCCCATATTTGAACACTGCGCGGAAACTTGCGATAGAATCCTGCGCCGCCTGCGCATCTTCCAGTTTCCCTTCTTTGAAAAGATTGTAAATAGAAGAAAGTACATGAGGATATACATTGGAGCATCCGGCGATCCCGCCAGTTCCCCCTTCTTTTAATGCCGGAAGGATCAGGGAATCATTTCCTGATAATACGAAGAAATCTTTGTCAAGATCCTGAGTCTGATGAATATATGCTTTCAGGTTCTCCCAGTCCCCGCTGGAATCCTTTGCCCCGACAATAATATCTACGTCTCTGGCGAGCCTGGCGACCGTCTGCGGAAGAAGTTTGTTGCCTGTGCGTGCCGGAATATTATAAAGTACAATCGGCGTGTCCACATGTTTTGCAACTTCTACATAATGGTCATACAGTTCTTTCTGAGATGCGACCGCAAAACTTGGCGTAATAATGGAAAGCACGTCTGCCCCAAGCTCCTCCGCTTTCCTGCTCATACGGATGGTATCTGCTGTGGAAATGCATCCGGAGCCTGCATATACAGGTACACGTCCTTTTACCTGATCGATCGTTGCTTCAAGCACTTCAACCTTCTCATTCTCGCTTAAGATATAACCTTCCCCGTTGGTTCCAAACGGGAAAATACCATGCACACCGCCGTCAATCAGACGTTCAATCTGTGCGCGGAGTTCCTCTGTATTCATACTTTCATCCGCTTTCATCGGTGTTAAAATTGGTGTGATAATTCCCTTCAGTTCAACTTTTTTCATGATGCGTTCTCCTTTCAATTTTGAATTTTTATGAAGCACTTTCTCTGCGATTCGGCACAGGATATCGACTGTTCCGAATCCACCTGATTTTGATATTACCTGTATGGAATGGCCTCCGCATTTAATTTTTGATACAACAACGCCTTGTTCAATTTCGCATATTGGTTCGATCTGCGTACATCCAATTTGCTTCATATATCCCATCAGCGTATCCCCGCCCGTCATCAGGATCGTAAGATCCAGCCCCTGGTTTACCAGTTCGTTGACAATGCAGCCATGCGAATCTGAGATTCTGAATCTGACAGATTCCTGTTCTATCTTGTGGTCTTTCAGAAATTGTTCTTTGCTGTCATCCGAATCAAATGTATCAACAATCACTTTCTTCCTGCGCTGGCAGAGTCCCGCTATTTCGCGTGTAAATGATCTTCCCTGCGCCGTCCCATAATATTCCGGCATCAGTTTCTGATGCATTGTCAGATGGATTCTTGTAAATCCGCCGTTCTTTTCCGCATACGAAACCTGCTGTTCTGTAATCTTGTTCAGACTTCCGCATGCTACATACATCCCGTCAGTCTTGTGAAATGCCATCTCTCCTTGCCGGTTGAAAGATATTTTTTCTACCAGACGATCTGCCAGTCCTGCGCACCCCGCCAACAGCCCGAGAGCGTTCTTCTCAATCAGCTCGTCCAGTCGGTTATCAATGTCTTCTGTACTGACCGTATCACATACGATAATCTCCGGTTGGTCTTTTGCCAGTTCAGGAATCTTCTCGCTTCTCTTTAACACCTCTACGGCAACATCGCTCTCTTTTTTGATGATATCCGGTATGTACGACATATTTACCGGTTCAAATGGATCCTTTCCAAATACACTGTTTTCCAGCAATTCACCGTCTATATAATGAGTCCCGTTCTTTGTAACTCTGTGAATTTCCGGATAACCGGGAAGGAAGAACACTTTGCCGTTTCCCGCTGCATCGGCGACAGCTTTTACCTCGGCCCCTATGTTTCCCCTGAGCGCAGAATCTGTTTTTTTGAAAATAATCTGTACTTCGCGGGCAATCGCCCACTCTGTAATCTTTTTTACTTTCAGATACGCGTCTTCTTTCTGCATTGGCCTTGATTCACTGTCGATCACAAGAACCTCTGTGTCTGGTCTGATTTCACTATTCTCCAACTTTGTTTTTGTGAAAACCTGTGTACTGATGCCACGTTTTTTAAACTGGATTCCTGTATCCAAAGCACCAGTAAAATCATCGGCTATAATCAACAGTTTTACCACGTCGTTTTCCTCCCGCTATTATTTGTTTTCTGCAAGGCGGATCGCATAATCAATAGAATTTACAAGGCTTAATTCGTTACATTTTCCTGTTCCTGCAAGATCAAATCCGGTTCCATGATCTACAGATACGCGTATGATTGGAATGCCAAGCGTTACATTGACGCCGGATACGGCGTCCCATTTCTTTTGCTCCTTATTATATTTGAATCCTTCTACCTTAAGCGGTATATGTCCCTGATCGTGATACATTGCAACGACAATATCATACCAGCCCCCGATTGCTTTAGAGAAAATGGAATCCGGAGGCGTCGGCTTCTTCTCCGGAATATGAATCCCTTCTTCCAGCGCCGCATCAATAGCCGGCTGAATCTCTTCAATCTCTTCCGTACCAAACATTCCGTTCTCCCCGCAGTGCGGATTCAGGCCTGCCACGCCAATCTTCGGCTCTTTAATTCTGATCGCTTTACATGCATCGTTGGCAATTCTGATGCACTCCAGCACGCGTTCTTTTTTTACCCTCTCGCATGCCTGACGAAGAGAAACATGCGTGGACACATGTACAACTCTCAGATCGCCATGGGCGAGCATCATGGTGTATTTGCCGGTATGTGTATAATCTGCGTAAATCTCTGTATGTCCGGAGTAATGATGCCCTGCCATGTTAATGGCTTCTTTGCAGATCGCATTAGTTACAGTTGCATCAATCTCGTTTTTCATTGCAAGCTCGATCACCTTCACAACATACTGGAATGCGGCTTCCCCACACATTTTTGAAACTTTACCGTATATATGCTTTTTCATATCGACCAGTTTCATATCATAGACGTCGATCGTTCCGTGTTGGAATACCGCATCTTTTACATTTTCTACAGCATGGATCCGGATTTCATTGCCTTTCCCAAGAAACTCCACTGCGTTTTTCATGCAATTCGCATCTCCAATAATGATTGGCTTACATCTTTCGTACACAGCCGGGTCTGAAAGTGCTTTTACGGAGATTTCAGATCCATTTCCCGAGGGATCTCCCATTGTAATTCCGATAATTGGTTTCTTTTCCATTTCTACTGCCCTTTCTTTGATAATTGTTTTATTTCAGAACTCTCAGGTAAATACCCCTGATATCATCCAGTGATAATTCTTTCATGTTATTTACCAAAAGTCTTTTTTGATCGCTTCCTGCCTTTACAAGGAAATCAAGGTCTTCCATTTTTACTCCGAATTCATTCAGGTCTGTTGGAATGTTTGTCACTCTTACAATGTCTACAATCTGTTCGATCATATAGTCCGCCTTTTCATCCACATTTTTTTCGAAAAGCTCCGGGAACACTCCGTCGCACAATTCCGCAAGTCTTTCCCTGCAGGCGTCTTTGTTGAATTCCATTACATGTGCAAAAAGGATTGCATTGGATACGCCATGCGCAATATGGTATTTTCCGCCCAATGGATATGACAGCGCATGTACAGCCGTTGTACCGCTTCCTGTGATAGCGACTCCGCCATAGAACGCGCCAAGCATCATATTACCCTTTGCTTTCATATGATCTGCATCATTGTAAGCTTCTCTGATATTATGAAAGATCAGTTTTGCACCGGCCATTGCATACGTATCGGAAAACGAAGTCGCTTTTTTTGAGGTAAAGCACTCTACTACATGGGCAAGCGCATCCACGCCCGTTGCTGCAATGATAGATTTTGGAAGCTTTCTGATCATCTGCGGATCCAGAAATACGTAATCCGGAATCATGTTATCGTTCACAATTCCTTTCTTTGACTGCTCTTCCGGAATGGCTACGATAGCGTTGCATGTTGCCTCCGATCCGGTTCCGCAAGTAGTAGGAATCATCAGGGTCTTAATCTGTTTCTCAGCAATTGCAGGATCTCTCAGAAGATCTTTTATCGTATAAGAAGCGTCTTTTAATATACTGCAGAGCTTTGCCGCATCCATAACGCTTCCGCCGCCAATCGCAATAATAAAATCACCATTGTAGCACGCGACCTCATCCATGACTCTTTCTACATCCTGATATGCCGGTTCCGGAGTCAAATTGTCAAATACTTGATATTCGGCCGTTGTTTTATGAAGTATTTTCGTCAGTATATCCAAAAGTCCTGTAAGTCTGATGCCTTTATCTGTAAATACAATAATCTTCTTTGCATGTTCTTTTTCGATGATTGCAGCTACATTTTCAATGCATCCCTCCCCTCCGCAGATATATGACGGAATTTTAATCTGATAACTCATTTTCTTTCCTCCTTTGATTCGTTTTGAAATATTTTGTGTTTCTTTGCTTTTCTTGTTTAACATATTACTTCTTAAAACCTCGTTATTCAATTGCACAATTTCATTTTATCGTTTTATTTTGAAACATCCAGCTTAATTTTTGTTGCATTTTGATACATTCAAGTATATAATGAATCTATATGAAAGCGAATATCTCAACGATAAAAATCCATTTTTTACAAAGGGGAAATCCATATGCAGAAAACCAAGATACTTGCAGTAGCTCCTTATGAAGGAATGGCGGATGCCATATCTGCAATCGCACAGACAAGAGACGATATCCGCATGACGGTACAGACAGGCGATTTGGATAACGGCAAAAAAATCGCCCTCGAACTGGCACATAATAATTATGACGTTATTATTTCAAGAGGCGGAACTGCCGAATTGATACGTTCTAACGTCGAGCTCCCGGTAATCGATATCCCGATTTCCGTATATGATGTGCTCCGCACAATTAAACTTGTGGAAAGCTATTCTGGCAAGTTTATAATCGCCGGATTTTCTTCGATCACAAACTGCGCCAAAGTGCTCTGCGACCTACTGCAGTATGATATTGATATTGTAACGTTTACCAACGAATCGGATGCTCTGCCGGCAATCAGGAAGGCGCAGCAGAACGGCTGTACATTGGCTCTTTGTGATATGACAGGTTTAAATGCAGCCAGGAAGCTGGGGATGAATTCTATCCTTCTTTCTTCCGGAAGCGAAAGTATCACTTCTGCAATTGATGAAGCCGTCAAACTCGTGGCGTCTTCTGCTCATGTTCACAAACAGAAAGATCTGTTTCAGGCTCTTCTGACCAATGAAGACCGGGAATTTCTGATTTTTAATCCAGCCGGAGCCTTATGGTTTTCCAGTCTTCCAAATAACGACAGCAATACAGTCCTTATGAATCTTGTACAGACTTATCTTCGGGCTTTTTTGAAAGTTTCGGGTCAGACAGTCACCAGACAGATCCGCGATAAAATCTTCATCCTTACAAACCGGCATTTATTCTATGAAGACCAGAAATATACAGCAATAACCATCCAACAGAAACATGCCGTTTTTTCCGAAGAAGACTCAGTAATTACTATTTACAATCATTTGGATTCGAACTCAGAAGATTTCGCCGATGAATACAACGGCTCTCACCAAGTGGGACGTACGGCCGATATTATCGAAGCGTATGCAAAGAGCACACAGCCGGTACTGATTATAGGAGAATCCGGAACAGGGAAAGATAAAGTTGCAAAGCTTTTATATTCCAACAGCTCCGGGAATTCTTCCCCTTTATATATCATCAATTGTGAACTTATGGGGGAACGAAAATGGAATGCCCTGATCAATAATTCAGATTCGCCATTCGCAAATGTGAATACAAACATCTATATCAAAAATCCGGGAGCGCTTTCGAAAAATCAATTGGACAAGCTTTTTTCTTATATTGATAATTCAGAGCTCGCCAGAAGGAACCGGCTGATTTTTTCGCTGATCCTGAATTCCTCAGAAAAGGATCAGACGGAAATATGTCGAAATTATCTCGAGAACAAATTATCCTGCATGACTTTGAAGCTTTTGCCGCTTCGAGATCGCATTCAGGATCTTTCGAGCATTGCCACGCTTTATATTCATCGTATGAATGTCGCTACCGGCAAGCAGATTATCGGCTTTGAGGCGGAAGCTATGGATTTGATGACTGCTTTTTCATGGCCTAACAACCTCGATCAATTGCACCATATAATCAAAGAATTGGTGGTTATAACCCGCACTCCATATATTACGTATGAAAACGTAAAAGAAATTTTGGACAACGAACCCTCCGCCGATCCTTCTGCTGATATTTCCGGTCTGGATCTTACCGGCACACTGAATGAGATCAATGACCAGATCATCCATATGGTGCTTACGGAGGAAGCCGGAAATAAAGAACGAGCCGCTAAGAGGCTTGGAATCAGCCGGAGTACGCTTTGGCGAATGTTAAAGAAGTGATTTACAGATACGGGCATAAATAAGACAGGAAGAATGCATCCCTTATACCTCTTTTTCACAATGATTCAGGCTGATCCAAAGGATCGGTAAAAAGGACAGCAGATTGCTGATCATATGAGCTGAAAAAGGTGCTTTTAAGCTGTGATGCTTCTCATACACGAAGTAAAAGACGTTCCCCCACAATGCTGCATAGATCCCCTGGATCACATGTCTGTGACACAGCCCGAAAATAACACTGGAAATCAGAGACGACTTTTCTTTCCCCATCGGTTTTAATCCTTCGTACAGAAATCTGCGGAATAAAAGTTCCTCGGTCGCCGGGCCAATGACCCCTGCCGCAGCTGCGTTTACTAAAAGCGGGCTTTTCTCAGCCCTTTGATCCATTATGAATTTGCTGTTATGGAAATTTTCTGTAAGATAAATAGAAATGTATTGTGTGAGAAAAAAGAAAGAAATCGTAAATAAAAGAATAAATTCCTTTATACCTTTACTCTCTGCAAAAACAGTATGCTGGATGGCTATCCCCTTGTCCCGCAGGGCATTCACTCTGTCGGGATCGGACGCGATCGGTACTAACGCATCCAAACCTTCTTTATTTCTCTTCTCCATGACTTCAAACCAATAGTCTCTCATCTGAGGGATCTGTTTTCTTTTTGCAGGGTTGTCTCCATATAGATCGTGACATCTGGAGCAAAGGGGCGCAGCATTCTCAATCGTATCTTCATCTCCCTCATTCTGAGGAATGATATGATGTACTTCAACAAATGGTTCCTGACAGATGACGCACCTAAAACCTGATCTTCTCCTTGCTTCTTCCTTAACTTTTTCTGAAAATCCCATTATATTCACACCTCTGACTTTATTTTATAGATATAACGCAGTTCTCTTAAATCTTTTCCTCCGATATGATCCGTGAGACAGTCTCCACTGTTCTGGAAACCAAACTTCTCATAGAAGGTTCTGGCTCTCATATTTTCTTCTAAAACCCAGAGAAAGACATATGTATATCCCAGCTCAGCCAGCCCGTCAACTGCCGCCTGCAAAAGCTGTCTGCCATATCCATTTCCATAGTAATCCGGAAGCAAATAGAGCGAGACGATTT
Organism: Anaerostipes faecis; assembly: GCF_910574135.1. Taxonomy (NCBI): domain Bacteria; kingdom Bacillati; phylum Bacillota; class Clostridia; order Lachnospirales; family Lachnospiraceae; genus Anaerostipes; species Anaerostipes faecis. The sequence continues at coordinate 56,433 of NZ_CAJSYK010000017.1, forward strand.
CCCCAAACCCCTTAAGACTGATGAATCTGGAAGCACAGTAGGAGGCCGTGCCGATCATCTTTTCACCATTCATCATGACTAATGAAATCAATTCAGAATTTTGAATTCCCTCACGCCATTTTTCTTTATCAATGTTATCCAGAAACTCCTGAGGAATGATGCCTCTATATGTACTTTTCCAACTGGCCGCATAGATACCACAGACTGCATCAATGTCATCTTCCTCGTTTAATAACCTGATCTCCATTTAATATCCCCCTATTTCAAATGCTTTGTATTCATGGTCAAAATGATATCCTAATTTCTCTGCAAGTGCAGCGGATGCTTGATTTTGGGCATCCCAGCTCGGATACAGACCTTTGTTCAGACATTCCAGTATCAGCTTTGCTCCACAAGCATAAGCCAGTCCATTTCGCCGGAACTCTTCCTTCGTGTCAATCTCTATTTCAATTCCTTCTCTGTATCTTGCATAAGAAGAAGCTCCTGCTGCGAGCGATTCTCCTTTTAATACGGCAATTCCTATGCCGAGCTTTTTATATGTCTCATAGTCCTCAAACTGTGAGACCAGATCCTGACACCATGCACTTGATCTGCATAGCGCAAAAAGGTCTGCATCAATCATTCGCAGGGTATATCCCGGCTTTAATGAATTGACGGCAGACCTTAAAGTATCTTTATCAAAAATATTCTGTTCTTTTTTTATGGCATAACGTGTTACTGGTTTTGCTCTGTCTCCATACTTTTTGACGATCAGTTCTGCCCATTCCTCAGACTGCGGCACCATAATAATAAAGTCCTGGAAACAGTTTTCCGGTTTATAAGAGACTAAATCTTCCTCTGCATTTCCGGCAAAAAAACAGAAATCACCAAGAACAGCCATAGCGGACTGTGGATCTGAAGTATTGTCCACATAGATGTCTCCCATGACCTTTTGAAGACAGGACCAGATTAAAGTTTCCTTCCATTCTCCGAACAGTTTTCTCGCTTTTGTTGTGTCTTCCAATTTGATAGGCATGCCATAATCCTTTCTCTTCTTAAATATTGCTTGTTGTCTGCTCATTCATCCCAGTCTTTTATATTATATTTGACGAGTAATTCTTTTGCTTTCTCCAATCCTTCTTCGTAAATATGTACAGATTTAGAGCGATGGCTTCCCTGATCAATCAGCCCTTCTTCCTCAAGATCATCCAAGGCATGAAAGGGATACCCTTTCCAGGCTTTGTTTTCTTCTAATGAAAATCTATCCTGGTGGCTGAATCTTGTTAGATACATTAAAAGCAGTGATAGTTCGTTGATAGCTTCTTTTGGAGATGTTTTTTCTTCTCTCATCAACCTGATTCCTCCTTACACTAGCGGCTAAATAACTGTTTTTGTCAAATCATACATCATAATAAACTCTTCCTCTGTCTCATCGATAATTTTAAAGCCGAGATTCTGATACATTTTAAATGCATAATTTTCTTTCTGTACTGACAGAGAAGCCTTTTTGTATCCTTTTGATTTTAAAAGAGACAGCATCTCCTGCATCATTTTTGTACCGATTCCTTTTCCTCTATACTTTTTGTAAAGGGAAATTGCAAATTCGGGAGTCACGTCATCTATATTCCCATATCCGGATATGATCCGTGTCCAGACTGCTCCTATGATTCTTCCGTTTGCTTCGGCGCAGAGACAATGATCGTGTTCTTTTCCAAAGTTCTCTATGTATATATTTAAGTCTGGTTCATCGATGATTTCCTTTGGCAGAAGAGTTTCCGTGCCTTTTTGAAAAATTGCCTCATATAAAAACTTTTTTAGATAAGGGTATTCATTTGAATACATTTTGATATTGTCAATATTAGTTGACACATTTTTCTCAAGCATATCACTGACTATGCGGCCAGTTCCAAATCCTCATAATACTGCCTGCGTTTTATCATAGGTGGAAGCCCGCCATTGGCAGAGCATATCCTCCGGTTATTCCAGTAGCTGAGGAAGTATCTCCAAATGAGTACCTTTAATTCCTCTACAGTCATCTGCTTTGTTTCATAGCGGTCGTAGAGAAGTTCTGTCTTCATTCTGGCCCACATGCTCTCGCAACGGGCATTATCATGGCAGCGTCCTCCGGCATTGTTCATGCTTTGATGGATGTGATACTTCCGAATGGCCTGACGGTAGACCTCACTGGTGTACTGTGTTCCACGGTCACTGTGGATGATAGCGCCTTCCAGTGCAGGATAAGCAGTCAGGGCGTTTTCCAGTGTATGGACACACAGATCTGCTTTCATGTTTGTTTCCATTGCCAGACCAAGGACGCTAAGATCAAAGCAGTCGAAAATCACAGATACATACAGTTTCCCATTGGACGCCGGGATTTCCGTGATATCTGTAATACATTTTTCTAATGGGGCATCTGAATGGAAATCCCGTTTCAGCAGATCATCTGATTTCATAGCCTCCCGGTCTGCCTTTGTGATCCCGTTCGGTCTTCGCTTGGGGCGATGGCTCAGGCCAATTTGGTCCATGACCCGGTATACGGTCCGCTCACTGGGAATCGACACTCCCTCCGGCCGCTTCAGGCACAGTGCCTGATACATCCGAATCCGTCCGTAAGTATCGTTACATTCATCCTCGCTGGCGATTTCTTTCATGGCATCCGCCAGGTCTTGGTACTTCCAGGGACGATCTTTGGTTTCAAGATATTTATAGAAGCCTTGCCGGCTGATACCAAGCATTCGGCAATAAAATGAAATTTTCCCGGTAATCCTGCCGTCCTCTGTTTTCAAAGCCAAAAAGATCATTCTCTGGTTTTTACTGACTTCCGACGGCTGGCGGCGAAAAAAGCGCTGGCCTCCTCCAAAAATTCGTTTTCTTCCTTTAGGCGACGGATTTCTTTATCCTGCTCCTTAACCCTCTTACGCAGCATGGTAATCTCTTCTGACAGGCTCATTGCGCTGGCAGGGGTATGGGAACCTTCCCCAATATCCAACTTGCCAGCTCTTACGGCTTTCAGCCATGTATGGATGGTTCCTTCAGGGATTCCCAGTTCTTTAGCCGCTTTGGCGCCTCCGATTTCTTTGGCAAGTTTTACTGCCTGTACTTTGTATTCATGGTCATATTTACGTGCCACTTTGAATACCTCCTTATTCTCTTGGTTTTATTATGAAATCCTTGAGAATAAACTGTCAACTTTTT